>CANHQR010000033.1 GCA_947462815.1 Pseudobdellovibrionaceae bacterium | reverse complement strand
GTTCGAGCCAAAAGCCCCTATCCGGTGGGGACTTATGCAGAGTAGCTCACAAGGCTTTTAGCAAATTCGCTCTCGACGCTTGAAGGCGAGATCTCGGCCACGCCTTCGCCGCGAGAATGCGAGGCTTAAGCACAATCAAAGGGCCCAGTATTCATCGTTAAAATCGCGCGTTCAACAACCAGCGTAGGTTGCCAGTTCCGGGATTAAGACTGATGCCGAGCTGTGGAAATTGAATCCACGCAGTTTGGCCAAAATCCCAGGAATAGGTGAAGCCTGCACGAGTCTCTAAGCCTTCATAGGCTGTCACGCCGGCCTCGCGAAGTCGTCCAACCCCAAGAGTCAGGCGATCGCCGTTTCCGCCGACGGGAAATTGCACATCTAGACCATGTTCAAACTGGGTTCGAAGAGTGTAAAGGCGGATGAGGTCGTTCACGCCGTTGATATAGGTCTGACTAGCGGTACCGAAGACTGAAGCGATCCATTCTCGATCAATAGGTCGATAAGTTGTCGCCAGAGTGCTGCTTTCGAGACGAAGCGTGGGCGTCGTTGAGGCGAAGGCGTCATCTGGAGGGAGTCGTAGATGAAACTGCATAACCGAGTTCAGAATTGCCCAGGTGAACTCTGAACCGCGCCAAAACTCGGCCTTCCAAGAAAAGTTCATATCGTGATCGGACGTCATCCATAACAGCGGAACTGTGCCAATTTCAAATCGCTCGCCAACACCGACCACGAGGCTTGAGAGCCAAATTGTGGTGTTGAGATTCGTCCCAGGGGTCTGTTGAATCGCGAAGTTCCACGAACCCAAGGCGCGAGCATCATAGGTCAGATGCGGAAAGAAGCTTCGAGCGGGTGCATCCATGTTGTCGATCACCGCAGGCGAGGAGGCGGGGGAATTAAGTGTCGGGTTTTGGGCGCTGGCTTTCGCTTCGAAGTTAAGCGCCAAGGCCCAGAGGGAGGCCGCGGCGATGAGTTGAACCCTGAGCGAGATGGAAGAGCGCAAATCTGACCTCGATCTCAAAGCTTTTCAAATACATCGAACTCGTAAACTCCGGTGGTATCCAGAGCTTTGGCCCAAGCTTCTTCAGACTCCAGACGCTTCCATCCGCGAGTTTCATAGGTCGGCGGTCGGCGTAAAAATGAACGAATCACAGCTCGCGCTCCGGGCGGAGTGGCCGATGGCAGGTCGGTCAGCAAACGGTGTGCGGCCTCGTTGGGAAGATAGGAGATCGTGTCGCTGAGGGAAAGAAACTCGAAGTGGTCCTTGTTAATCACATCGAGGAGATTTTCTTTTCGATAATGAATTTGCGTTTTTGCCTTTTTGACCTGGTCCAACACATCCACGCGGCACTCTAACGGTAAGGCCTCCTCATGGGCGATTTCACCAAGGAACAAGACCTGAAGAAAATAGTTCTTTCGCACTAAAGTCTGCTGAAAGAGTCGAGTAAACTCCTCTTCGATGAAGGTCGAAGGCGATCGGCTTTCGGTACGTGTTTCACTACGGCCGGAGAAATGACCCTTATACAAAAAGCGATTGAACACGAATTCACTGGCCGCGATTTTAATGAAGGCTTTGAAGACGAGGGGTTTAAAGTGCTCCTTGAAGAGGACGCGTTGCTCATCCAGGGAGTGAGCTGCAAAAATCTTGCGGCTATCAATTCTTAGCACATCTCGAAAGACTCTCCCTAGTTTCTGGAAATGGCCCTCCCAGCGGCCGAGAAGTATGAAGCCGCGAGGCCGCCACGCGGCCTCGCGATCTGACCAAAAGGCCCGCGTAGCGGCGGAAAGTTCGAGCTGATCAAACAGCGTCGATCGATGGTCCTCACCGACTCCATCGCCTGCAATGCCACCGCGATAGCCCAGAAAGAAGAGAAACTCATCACGATTGAGCTGTCGAGCTGCGGAGATTCGCAGCTCGATGAGAGCCAGCTGCTCTTGTGAGAGATCGACGATGTCGAGTGTTTCAGGTCGCTTCGCCAATATTGGAAGTACGCGGGCGCCACTTCCGCCAATGCAAAAGACACGACTCAAGCCTTCGCGGCAGATTCGATATTCGATCCGCGTGTCTTCGTTGGAAAGCGTATAGTTGAGATTTTCAAAGTACTGGCTCATAGCTCGAGCCCTCCTTGGTAGTTGAGACGAAGTCCGAAGAGTTGTCCGCGAGTCTGACGTTCATAGAAACCGAGCAAACGGGTGGGATCACCCAGGTAGTCTTGAAAAAAGGCTGTCAAGGTGAGCCCACTCAGGAAATTGGTACCGACCTCGCGAGTGATGCTGATGTTGATGTAGTGATCGCGTTTGCCGACGGTGTGAAGACCTTCGAGCTCGGCGGACCACTTTTCCTTCAGCCATCGAAGTGGCAGATAGAGCTGTTGTTCGTCCCGATCTGACGTGAGTGTACGATCTCTCCAGAGAGTGACTTGCGGCGTGAAACTCCAATCACCTTTAAAATAGTCGACACCTAAGATCAGAAACTGCGACTGGGTTTGGGATTCAATTTGACCGCCGCCCATTTCGGTCTTCAGTACGAATTCATCCCAAGACCAAGAGGCTTGCAGGCCAAAGTCGTTTCTTCGATCGTCCGAGCGAGAAGCTGAGCTGACCTCGAGGGTTCGCGCCATGGCGCTCAAGTTGAATGCGCCGAATTTGGCGTTGCCGCGAAACCCCCATTGCTGATCGTCGCGCCGATCGATGCGACTAAGGAGAGCTGGCTGGCGAGTGGGACTCGAACGAAAAATTCGCACGAGCTCAAGTTCACCTTCGCTCGTTGCATACAAAATCCGGACAGCATCGGGGTGAGAGAGCTGCTCGGGTAGGGGATCGATGAATAATCGGTGCAGTCGGCGTCCCGTAAAATAGTCGACAGATGGCAGTGTCCAAGATTGGCTCCAGCGAATCGGCTGTCGCCCGAATCGCAGGCTGAGGTTTTTAAATCCCGTATCCAGCCAGGCTTCTTGAAGATCGCTTTCCTCCCGGTCTTCGCGTCGTCCCGTCGTTTCTCGCTCTGTAAATCCCTCAAATCGCAATCGCAAAGGATGTGGGCCTATGGCGCCGGCCGTATCCCATGCGCCTTTGAGGAAAAGGCGTTGTGCAAAGTTATCTGGAGCTTGGGTGTCGGATCGCCAGGTTTGAATATGGTCAAGCCGCGGAACATACTCAATTCGGTGGGCGAGTTGGGCTTGTGCTGAAGTTGGCAAGCCAGCCAGAGCCAAGGTCAGCGCCAAGGTCAGAGCCAGTGAAGGGACGAGATCTCGAATGAGCTCCCGAGTGCGATCCTGATTGTGATTCTGATTGTGATTCTGATTGTGATTTTGGGCGGAGAGGGAGCTTTGAACGCGGCCTCTCCAATTCGAGTTCATCTTGCTCGCTCCAAGTTGGATTCTGCAAACAGAGAGTCCGAGAACTCGCGAGCCTGCATGCTGAGAATGCTAATGGTCGAAGTCTTTCCTGCTGGATCTTGAATCTCAAGTCGAGTCGGGCGCAAGGCCCCGGCGAGGCTTTTGTAATCTGTGTAGCGAGCCCGCTTGAGGAGTGTCTTTCCGTCCAAACCAAGAAACTCCGCGCGGTCGGGGTGCGCGTTCTTCTTGTTCACCCAAAGGCGTAGGTTCTGATAGGTCAAATTGGGCTTTGCGCCCTTTAAAAAGAGGATTGCGAGATCCCCTTCCAGGGATTCGAGGGAAGGCGTGTAGTCGCCTGACCAGCGCGTGCGGGCTATGTCGCCATTGGCGACCTGTCCTGAAAGTTTGTACTGAAGACTCAACGCCGTGGTCCGTTTGAGATTGGGGATATAGGCAAAGATCTGCCGATCCAGCATGAGCATATTGCGACCGATATCGCTCGCAGGCTTCTTCGCGACAATCAGGGTTTTGTCTTGGCCTTTGAGTGAAACCTCGAATTCTTGATCGCTGGAATCCGTCTTGACCTGCACGCGCATGACATAGCTTTCGGCGGGATTGCGAACTTGATCGGCGCGGGCGAGGAGCTTTTCGGCATCGATGGATGCCAAGGAGCTGGCCTTTTGAGATGCTGATTGAGCCGACTTTGTGGCGGGAGCGGAATTCGGGTTTGCACCGGCCCCAATTGCCAGGATCGAGAGGCCGAAAACGATGCCGGTTGTAGGAAGACAAAATAGAACAGGCCGGCGCAGGTTGCGAAGACCGTCGAGGATTTTTTCCATGCCCCTCAGCTTACCCGAAGCAATCTGATTGGATAAGCGTCGACGCATGGGCTAGACTTCGAAATCGTGACACCCCACTCAGCATCCTCCTCGACTCATCTCACTAGGTCCGAATCGGTCATTGTGACCGAGAATTTGCACTTCGCTTATGGCGAAGGTGCAGCGCGAGCTGAAGTTCTCAAGGGCATAGATCTGCGTGTTGAAGCCGGGATTATGACCTGTCTTGTGGGTCCGAGCGGTAGTGGCAAGACCACGCTCCTCAACATTCTGGGGCTTTTGGAGCCACCGCAAAAAGGTCGCGTGAACTTTGTCGGCCGTGACGTTCGCCAACTGAGTGAGCGCGAGCTTGAGGACTTGCGTCTGCGTGAGCTTGGCTTTGTTTTCCAGGCCTTCTTTCTTCTGCCGACCCTAACCGTGATTGAGAATACGACCTACTTCTTGCCGTCGCTAGGCTTAAGTCGGGCCGAATCCCGCGATCGAGGCATGGAGACCTTGGCTCGCGTGGGCCTCGTCGAACACGCGCATAAACTTCCGCGAGAACTTTCCGGTGGTCAGCGACAACGTGTGGCGATCGCACGCGCTCTTGCCAAGAGACCTAAGGTGATTCTGGCTGATGAGCCGACGGCCAATCTCGATCGAGATACATCTGATACCATTGTTGCAGCCTTTCAGGAGCTTCGCGAAAAGGAAGGTGTGAGTTTTGTGTTCTCAACTCACGATCATCATCTGCTCAGCTATGCTCAAAGCGTTCACATGCTACATCAAGGGCGCTTAGTTACTTCAAAGGGCCGTGGCGCAGATCCGGCTCCGGGCGGGGAGGGCTAAGTGGAATATCGCACTTTGTCCTCAAATACGAGCCGAACTCGAATGGGCGTCACCATCACGACTTGGATTCATCTCGCGTGGCGAAGCTTGTTCAGAAACAAGCGTCGGACCTTCGCGAGTCTTTTCACCGTGGCTTTTGGTGCTGCGGGGCTATTGATTTATCAAGGATTCAATGAAGGCATCATGAATCAGTATCGCGAGAATACCATTCGCGTTCGTTACGGACACGGACAGGTCTTCCCCAAGGGCTATCTTCAAAAGAAGGTGGAGGAGCCTTGGAAACTTTGGCTGGAGAATGCGCTTCAATCTTCGCCCACGTCGGGCCAAGGTCAGTCCGTCGACGCACCGGGTGTCTCCGCCCCGGAAGTGGCCAGCTCGCCGAATTTGACGGTCGAGGAGCGACTCAAGCGTGTACCAGAAGTTCAAGAAGTTTTTCCGAGGGTGAGCTTTTACGCGTTCTTGATGAAAGGCGGCATCACGCTGGCGGGACGTGGGGAAGGTGTGTTGAGTGAACGTGAATCCAAGTTCTTCTCTGCCATGAACTTCGTGGCTGGCGGAGATCTTGGGTCGCTCGGTGATGCCAAGACAGGATTGATATTGGGGAAGGGTCTTGCAGATTCCCTCAATGTGAAGGTTGGAGAACCTCTGACGATTCTCGCTCAGACGGTCAACGGACAGCTCAACGGCGTGGAACTGGCTGTGACCGGCATCTTTCATACAGGCTCAAAAGAATTTGATGACACCTTTTTCAGAATGGAACTTCCCACGGCCCAAAGCCTCATCGATACGCAAAGGGTCGAGCTCTTTTCGCTCGCGACCGGTGGAGTTGAAGACTGGCCGAAGGTTGCGGCGGCAATTCGCGAGACGATCCCCGAAGTCGATGCTGAGCCCTTTGATGAATTAGACAAGGTCTACTACCGTAACGCCGTGGAGTTCTTGGACGCGCAGTTTTCGTTCATTCGCAGTATCATGTTGCTCATCGTGGCGCTGGGGATTTTCAACACAATCGCCACGGGGCTGTTTGAGCGAGCTGGCGAAGTGGGCGCGCTCCGAGCCAATGGCGAATCAAGGCGTCGGGTCTTTGCGATCTTGAGTGTGGAGAGTGCACTCTTGGGATTGCTCGGTGGTCTCTTGGGAATCGCTGTCGCTGTCGTACTGAACGCGACCGTACTCGCGCGTGGAATTCCCATGCCACCGGGGCCAGGTATCACCCGCCAGTTTCTGATTTTCTTAGAGATTCAGCCGGCGCACTTTGCACAGGCGCTGATGTTACCGGCCCTCACCACGCTGATCGCCAGTATCATGCCGATTCGACGTTTGGTGCGAATGTCGATTCCTCAGCTCCTCCGTACGAACCTCTAAAGGCAGACTTAAGACTGAGTGAGAGTTCGGCGACGAAGTGCTAAGTCGCGGCAGAGTTGAATTTCCCGATCTGAAATCAAGCCACTCGGGCCGCGAACGGCGGCCAGTTTCACGCCGTGGCGCGTGGCCAGTTTGTAGATTTCTTTGACTCGCTGCCAGTCGAGATCGCGGCCGAGGGTGAAGGCCTCGTATCGCTCTTCAAGAGCGAGCAAGGCGGTTTCGCCGAGACACGCGTAGACGACCTTGCCGGGTAAGCCCAAGTCGCAATCCAACTGTTTCTCTGCCCCCGGGAGCTCCACCTCGCCGGACTCGATAAACAAGACATCGGGTCGGGCGATGGCATCCTCCAAAGTGAAATCGAGTGGCCGCGAACAGTCGCAAACCACGGCGCCAGGCTTCAGTTTATGGATGTCGACAACTTTCTGGTCGAAGGCGCTGGTCGCCGTGACGATGACATCAGACTCTTCTGCAAAATCATTGGCCCGTGTGGAGAGGCGGATCTCACAGCTGGGTGCGAGTTGACGAATTTCGTGAGCCAGTTCCTCGAGGCGCTCGATGCGAGGAGCGATGAGTACGAGTCGTTCAAACACCATGGCCAGGAGCTTGGCGGAAACCTTGCCGATGGAGCCGGTTGCGCCGATCACCATTGCCGTGCCGCGAACGCGGCGGCTGTGGGGTGAAACTTCAAGAAGGCGCATCTTGCGAACAGCATCATGCACAGCCCAAAGAGTTGCGCTCGCGCTCAGCGAGTTACCCGTCGTAACAGGGATGGGGCTCATGCGGTTGATGGTGGCTCCGGCATCTCCGACAATTTTGGTATAGGCGCCAAGGCCAATAATCTTCGCGCCGTGATCGGCCGCATGATGACAAAGTTTCTCGATTTTCCCGTATGTGACCTCGGGCGGATCTTCCTTCATGACTCGCGGGGTGGCGAAGAGACCGTAGATGAGTCCTGTGATCTCGCGGCCGGTGGCTTCGGAAACAATACCGCTGGCTCGTCCGTAAACAATTCCGGGAAGATGCGAGGTGGCGCGTTCCAGATGAGGCTGTAAGTTTTTGGGTAACTTGCGCATGAGCTTAAGCCCTGGAGCGCGGGTGAGATCTCGGTAAGATAGGGAGTGAACGACGAAGGCAAAGTCAGGTTCTCGCTCGACCGCACGTTTGCGTCGGCGCCCGATGGCTCGCGCGGCGAGCCGAGTTTGCACGCTGGGACGTGCGGTCATCACCCAACGCTTAGTTTCTTGAGTGATCTCCGTGCGTGCTGAGAGCACATCTTGCCACTCTTCCAGAGAAAGGGGCGTGGACTTGCCGTTCAACAGGCGAAGCACGGCATCGGCACTCGCGTGGGTGAGACGAGGGCTCCAGTCCTCAAAACTTGCCGGGAAAATTCGATGAATGTGCGAGGCACCCAAACGCCGGAGCTCAGCTAACATTCGCGGATCGGAAGTGGTTGTGATGATCTCCTTGCCACGTACAAAGTCGGTGCCCCCACCCAGGACTTCGGCGTTCATGGCAAATAAAATAATCTCAGAGGGGTCGCCGTAAATATAACGATAGCCGCGCATGGCGCCGATCAGTTTTTCTAAAGCTTGCTGCTCGCGCACGGTGCGGGGAGACGGTGCAAGATCTCCCATCTCTCGAAGCTGGGCAAAGCCTAAGCCGAGCTTCGCGAGTTCAAGTAGCCAGGGCCAAGGTTCGGCGACCAAAGGTTGCTTGAAAATTGCGAACACGTCGCCGAAGCCGATACGTGCATCAAACTTTTCCCGAAGCAGCGAAACCGCTTCCATGTGCAAGAGTGCCAAGGGAACGAAAATTCCGTCGCGAGGAAAAATACTGCCTTCGCGAATGAGGTGAACCAGACCGTCGATCTCTGTGAGCTCGCGCACTCGCTCGCCGTTACAGAGCGGAATCGAGGTGGGTGTGGTCATAATGTCGAGGGCTTGACGGTGGGTGTAAACGCGATCTCGGAAGCGGATCTCCGATGGAAAACTGGTGAGCGAGATCGCGTCGACTTCGCCTCTGAGGCGCTCGATCATGCGTTTGAGTGTATCGACCGAGTACTCAACGCCAAAGCGCTGAAGCTCAAACTCGCCCTCACCTGCTGTAAAGTGGGTGAGATGATCCCAGCGTGAAGAGCCGAAACTCAGTTCAGCGATTTTGTATGAACGCATCGTAGCCTCTCCAAAGCTGAGGTGCGGAATTGGCAAAATCCGGGCACCAGTCGAGTCCCAGGCGCTCCGTCGTCGCCGAAACATCGAGATCAGGAAGTCCAAGAAGATACTCGAGCTCCTCTCCCGGAAGGTGGGCGATCACTTCACTGGCCGTTTTCAGCAAGGATTTGGGTGCGGACTGATGGTCGATTAGTCGGACTTCAAGGTCGAGACTGAGGTGATGCAGAATGCTGGTGTAAAGTTCGCGCGCTGTTGGCCCACGAGGCGGAGCGATAAAAAGCGAAGCCAGACCGCGCTCGCCATGCAGGAGCGCCGCATGCGTCAGTTGCACAATCGCCCAAGCCGCGCGATCGACGGGCGTGAGAGGAATTCGGGTCTCCACGCGACCGGGGAGGAGCAGAGGACCGCGCCATGCACGTAGGACACGAATCAATCGGCGAAAGGCATCGAGCGCGTGGTAAGGACCGTCGATCCGATGAATGAGCCCATTTTGCGTGTCGCCGACTAAGATTCCTGGACGCAGGATCAATCGCACCTTCGGAAATTCTCCGGGCCAGGAGCGGACCAATTTTTCTGCGTGAATTTTGCTTTCGGCATAGGGGTCGGGAAAAGGCCCGTCGGGACTGAATTGACCGGGCTGAATGGGAGAATCTTGCGGGGGGAGATTCATGGTCGCGGCAACCGTCGAGATGTGCACAAACACAGGAATTCGCGATTTTTCGGCGAGAGCGAGCGCCGTATGCGTGCCAATCACGTTGGCGAGAAACGCATCTTCGCGAGCCACACGTAGGTCATAGAGTCCAGCCATGTGAAGCAGGCCCGAGAATTGATCGCGAAGTTCGTTGGGATCGAGACCAGCGTCCCAACGCGAAAGATCGCCGACGAGATTTTGAGGGGCCGAGCTCGGTTTGCGAGTGAGGTAGCGGGCTTTGAGACCGAGTCTTTGAATTTCTTGTTGGACGAAGTGACCGAGGAAGCCTGTCCCTCCGGTAACCAAGAGCGAGCTCATAGCGCACCCTGTGGCGCAATGACCAGAAGCGCATGTTTGCGGCACCGCA
Organism: Pseudobdellovibrionaceae bacterium; assembly: GCA_947462815.1. Taxonomy (GTDB): domain Bacteria; phylum Bdellovibrionota; class Bdellovibrionia; order Bdellovibrionales; family JAMPXM01; genus UBA2339. The sequence continues at coordinate 29,698 of CANHQR010000033.1, read as the reverse complement.
CTTCAATCTCGCGAACTTGCTTGTGGAGAATTTCTCCGTCGCCGAAGAAGGTCAGATCGCGTGCCTTGCCTTTCGAACGGAACACAGCGGCTGAGGTTTCGAAGCGAGGGCAGTAAGCCTCATCAGGTAAGCGGCCGCGGCGAATGTCAAAGAGCGCTTGTGCTTGGCGGTGAAGGAGCGGCGAATCGAGCAGCATGATGTTGAAGGTGCCGTCGGTGTTCGATGTGAGGGGAGCAGGAACATATTTTCCACCGAGACCGGGCTGATTATTGACCATGATGAAGGGAGCGCTGGTTTCGATATGCTTGCCGTTTTCGAGTTCGATCGACACGCACCAGCCTTTGAGCCATTGACGGGTCCGCCCGCTCATGAGTTGTCCTGCTAGGAGCATTTCGTAAATGCGTGAGCCCGCCTGGCGGACAAGATCTTGGCCGGCGCGAAACACAGGCTGGGTTAATGCCTGCGACTCCGCGCGATTCGCAAACCATTGTCGAACCTGATTCGCCAAGTCTGCCGTCTCCGCTGCAATGCCTAAACCGCCATTGGTGAGCATGAACACAGATCGACCTTCCGCTCGTACCTCGATCACATCGATCGACTTTGCATCGCTTTCGAGAACGAGATGCGCCGCCCGCTCGAGCCTCACCGTCGAAACTCCCAGTTCGCTGGCTAAGTCATTGGCTGTGCCCATTGGCAAGGGCAGAAGCGGCGGAATGCGCGTGACACGAGGATCTGTCATCAAAGGCTGAACGGCCACATTCAGTGTGCCGTCGCCGCCACAGACGATGATGGCGTCGGCGGTCTGACTTTCCTGAACAATCAGCTCTTGGAATTCACTCACGCCTTCGGGCAAAAACAAATGTGTGTCACAGCGAAAGAGCGCGCGCCGAATCGCATCTTCGATGCGTTGAGCATCGGCTTTTCCGGCTTTGCCATTGATAAACACAGCGACGCGCATAGGACCTCTTCAAGAGCGAATAGCCCCTTCAATATAGCCCGTTTATTCGCCAGAGAGGCGCAAGATCCGCCCTGTGCGACCTAGGACTGGAAGAGGGATGGAAGTATCCCGTTGTACCATTTAGGGAATTCGGGGCCAGAACTCCCGCACCACCTCATAGGTCCCCACATGGGCCCTCACCGTGTCGGAGATGGGCTCGGCGTAGCCTCCGCCCATGGCGAGTGAAATCGGGATGTTGAGTTGATGAGCGAAGCCGATGACACGCCGATCGCGCTGTTTGAGGCCTTCATGGGTGAGGCTGAGTTTACCCAAACGATCCGAGGCCAGGGGGTCCACGCCAGCTTGATACAAAATTAAGTCAGGTCGAAAGCCAAGGGCGCGATCCAGTTCTTCATCCAGGACTTTCATATAGTCGATGTCCGTGAGGCCATCGGGTAGGCCACGATCGACGGTCGAGGCCACTTTGCGAAAGGGGTAGTTTCGCTCTCCATGTAAACTCAAGATGTACACTTGTTCATGGCCTCGCAGAATGCTGGAGGTGCCATCTCCCTGGTGAACATCGAGATCGACGATCAGCACACGGCGCACTTTGTCGGCACACTCACGCAACAGATGCAGTGCCGCACAGGCTTGATCATTGAAGACACAATATCCACCGCCGCGATTTCGGTGCGCATGGTGTGTGCCCCCGGCCAGCTGTCCGGCAATCCCATGCTCTAGGGCCCAACGTGAGGCGGCCAGAGCGCCGCCCACAGTTCGTCGACTGCGTCGCACAAGACCGGGTGACCAAGGAAATCCGATGGGCTTCAATTCGCGTTCAGGTAGACTACCGCTAAGAATTCCATCCACATACGCGGCATCATGAGCCAAAAGAAGTTCGTCGCGCGTCGCCTCAGGTGATTCAAAAAGTTCTGTCTCATTCACGATACAGGCATTGACGAGGGCTTCGCGGAGATCACGATACTTCCGCATGGGGAATCGATGTCCCTCGGGAAGTTGCAAGGTGAAATCTTCAGAATACCAAACGCGCAGCATTTCGAGATTAAAGCCGGTTCAGATGAAGTCTTCAAGATTATCGTCGGGAACGCGCTTCGCGAGCGATGCGGCGAAAACGTTCCGCAGCCGCTTGGGCAAGAGTCGATGGCGTCATTTGTTCCAAACTGGTTGCGAATTGGGCGGCACCCATGCGGACCGCGATGGTGCGGGTCGCAGCTGCGGCACCGCCAAAACTCAGTGGCAAGAGCACGAGGTTCATATCACGAGCGCGCCCCGCCGCTTCGACGTCGCGAGTTTCACCCTGAGCCGGGTCAGCATAGAGTTGAGAAAACGCAATGGTCCGCGTGCGATCGAGTTCGAGCTGCGAGTCATACGCGAAACCAAGACCTGCGACGGCACCGATCCCAAACGCGGCGAGCGGCGGTGCGAAGATCGAAGCCGCCAAAATCGGTAAACCGATGGCGAGACCTGTGCCGAGATCTCGATTGAGCTGCGTGTGGCTCACGCTGGTGATGAGTCCGCAATCTGCCGGCTCGCGCACCAACTCCTCCTCGACAAAGCTTTGGTAGCGAAGAAAGTGCAGCGCCGATGCGGGTATACGCTCCGCGGGAGCTGATTCCAACTCTTTCCAGGCATCGGCCGCCATTTTCTCTTCATCGCGGAGATTGTCCTGCATACGTCGGACTGCGCCTAGAATCTCCTCGCGCGAAGGCTGTGCTGAGGAAAGATATTGCAGCAAAGGAATCTCAGAGATCATCGCATGATAACTTTGGGCGTGGGTGAATCTTTGTGCCAGCATGGCGTCGGCGGCGAAGCGATCGGCTTCGACGGAAAAGCGCCCGGAGGCACTGCTGGAGCTCACGCGCGCTCTTGAAGCTCTCGGTCGAGGTAGGCGACCGTCGGCCATCCGCCGCTCGACTTCCGAGCGGATTTCGCGATTGTAGCCACGCAAGCGCTCCTGGGCGAGCTCGCGTTCTGTCTCGGTGAGGGGCGCCCAGGGGACCATCTTCTCAGTTCCCTGTGGGGAGAGTTGCAAATTGAGATCGCGATGCGGGCGGGAGAACCAAGAATTCACCTGGTGTTCGGTCTGTGCGAGGGCCAAGTGCTGCCGGGCTTCGGCGACAAAGGCAGGGAGTTCTCGATCAGCCCAAACGTGTAAGTCTTCGCAACCGTCGGGAGCTCGCGAGCGCGTTAGGCAAGTTTCAAGAGAACGCAGCATATTGCGATTTTCCGTGATCTTTTGTTGCACGCGTTCGCGAATACGCCTCAGAAAGTCCCGAGTATTCCGGCCTCGTGAGTCGCGCACTGGAATTTGGCGACGGAATAGGCCTGTCGGCGGTCGCTGTCGAAGCAGTCCTGGTGGTTCATGACAGGCCACACGAAATGGCGAGGCTTCATCGCGTTCGATCACCGCGCTGAGATTTTGAATTTGCCCCATCTCGGCTTCAAACATGGAGGTGACACAGGGTTCTTGTTGCGGCCATGCAGGCCGCTCGAATCCGACGCTCAAAAACATCGCCACGGCCCAGAGTATGAACTTCTCAAAATGCCGTGCAGAACGCGTGTGTCGCGTCCCGCACTCGAACTGCATGTTTGGATCAAGGCGAACGCCTTTAAGCATACCGACTTATCGGCGACCGTGATTTGAGCCATGAATGTCGCTGTTGTTGCGCCTGAATCGTCACCTTTGCGTGTTGGGATGGGGAAGAGGTGCCCGTCAAGGGATGGGGTCAATTTTATCGCATTTGAGAAGGTGTCGAGGCGTCTCAATTTGGAACGGCTCTTGCCTCTCATCTCCAGGAGCTTTTGAAAGTAACGGGCGAAAGCGCTTATTTGGGAGGCGTGTGATGAAGCCAGGCCAGCGTCAACAACTCATCATGAAGTCAGTCTTGAGTGCTCTTATGATTTCAAATTTGGCGCTTCCCAATTTGAGTCGAGCCCAACAATCGCTCGTGGAAAGAGCGGCGGATGGTCGAGCCAATTGTCTGGCGGGACAGGCCGACTGCTTGATCACCGCGGGTTCAGCAGTAGGAGCCACGGCCGTCACCATTCACACGGTTCGTCGCTACCGGGAGGCGCGAAACTTCGATCAGGCTCACACGAGATCCCTCATGCAAAGCGTGGACGGTTCAGCGGCGGATCAGATCCGCCCATCTTCTCTCGTCGGTGAAGTCGCCGACGGCGATCGCGTGCAAGTACAATGGCGTCTGAGCGATGCGGCCAACCGACAGCATCACATTCAGTTGATGGACTCCAATGCGAGCTCGGCAGAAGGCAGTGCCGCTTCCTACAGGATGGCCGCGGCTTCGTCCTTGATTCCCCGACAAGTGACGAGGACTGAGTCGTACACGGATCACGAAGGTAAAACCGAGACTCGTTCCTATACTGTCACAGAAGTGGACCACGCGGGTTACGCACGCAACATGGCTTTGGCCGCACTGGCGGATAGCGAAGCTGCCGATTATCGGGCTCGAGCGATGGATGCTCGTCGAGGCGGACCTGTACCGATCTATCGCTTTGATGAAACAATCGGCGAGGCGCAAGGTAATCGTGCTCGTGCCGAAGCCTTGCTCAACGAGAAGCTTCGAAACGGAGGACGGATCTATTCAGTGACTCGTCTTCCGGCTCAGCAGTTCCAGCAATTGCGTCGTTTGGTCCGCTCGGCGCGTATGGGTGTAGCCGGTGCGGTGGGCCTCGGTGCATTGGCTGCGGAAGAAGCTTTTTTGGGTCGAGTCGGTCGGGGACTTGAGCGCATGGTGGGTGAGGAGCAAGGCCATGTCTGGTATCCGACTCGCGATGCAGATCGCAACGAGACGGGTCAGCGAACAACGCGGTGAACAGGATCTCCCCAGGACTGCCGTGGCCCTCAATCACAGTTTGAGACGAGAATTTCATCGCGCCAGAGGGCGCGATGAAATTGTGCAGGGTCAAATCGAGCCGTTTAGGGCAACTCGGTTCGCTTGGATACAATTTTTGAGATCAATCCGAAATCACGAGCGGCTTCTGGCGACATCCAGTTGTCGCGGTCGATGGCTTTTTTAATATCTTCGCGCGTCTTCTTCGTCTCTGTTGCATACAAGTCGATAATTTTATTTTTCGTCTCAATCAAGTCTTTGGCGTGAATCGCGATGTCGGTGGCTGATCCAGCCAGACCGCCCGCGATCAGCGGCTGGTGCACAAGGAACTTCGAATTTGGAAACGCAAAGCGATCTTCGGGCGAGGCCGCCAGCGCAATGATGGAGCCCATGCTCGCCGCAAGACCTGTCACGACCGTGTACACACGCGGGCGAATGAAACGAATGGTATCGAAGATTGAGAATCCACTTTGAATTTCGCCGCCAGGTGAATTGATGAGCACATAGATCGGTTTTTCGGGGTTGGCTCGCTCAAGGGCATACAGCTTCGCATTCACCGCGTGAGCCAATTTAGCTTCGATGGGCGCTGAGATCATGACAATGCGTGCTTCGAAGAGCTCCACTTCGATGGGGTTAGGAAGTTTGGACTCTTTGTTCGATCCTTGATTGGGCTTTTGCGGCTCATCACCGTCATCCATGCGGGGCTCGGATTGGGGTGAAGACGTCGGAACGGGAATCATCGAAACTAAGTCATTGGGCGAAACGAGATCATTCGGCATGCGGCTACTCCTCGAGCTGAATTCAGGCCACCGGACTTCATGCTGCGGGACTTCGCCGAGGGATTCAAGCTTGGTGCAGGAGGGCTGAGAAATCAGGTCTCTTTGAGGGGTCGTGCTGGGTCTCGATCCGTTCAAAAGGCCAAGCCCCGGCCGATGGCCTCGGCTAAAGCCCATGGGTTCCATGTTCCGATTTGATGGGCCAGTCGAGCGATCAAGTAAACCGTTCCGCCCCAGTAGGCGACATTGATCAGCACGGTCGCGCGCATGGCCCAGGCCGCACGAGGGCTTGCAAACAACACCGCTAAGCCGCCCCACACGGCCACCCAAGCTGGCAATGTATTCGAGAAAGGCAGCGGCAAAGGTAAGCCAAGCAAAAATCCGTGAATGCAAATCGCGAGTCCAGCGCGTCGGCGAAAACCGCTTTGCTGAAAACCTGTATCCGTGCGCAAAAAAACTTTAAATCTGCGCTCGAGACCGTCAAAGAAGTCGAGCGTGCGACCGATGATCGAGCTTCGCAATTTGACCTCGCCCAGCCAGCGAGGCAACCAAATTTTCCGATGGGTCATCATCGCCCATCCGGAGAGCGCAATGGTGAAACCCATCGGCGTCGAGATGCCCATGAGCGGGAAGGGTTGCAGAAAAGGTAAGGACAAGAGCAAGGCTGCGATCACGGGTCCTTCTGGACCCAGGATCAACACAAATTCTTGTAAATTCAGATGCGGACGCGTGCGGATCTCTTGGCGGAGTCTTTCCACGGCTGAACGCAAGGGGTCTTCGTCGAGAGAAGCCACGGCGTGCGAGTCAGAGGATGCGCGAGTCGAGATCTCTGTCATATTGGAGTCGCCTCAGTCTGCGCAGAGCGGGCTTGTTTGGGCAATGCCTATCGCGACACACTGTCGCGGTCGGCTCTTCGAGGAGGGCCGTCATTTGGAGTCGTTTGGGATTGCCGTCTGGAAAAGCCGTCTGAATCGAATGTGTTAGATTCATCTCTTCACGGCTTCGATGCAGCCTTCATGTGAATTTGATCGATCGGCCGCCTGACGCTTGTCACCTTGTGAAGAGGAATTATTACAGATGCCGGCAGACCTCGGATTCGGGAGACCTGCGCGAGAGTACTCCGTAAAGTACCGTCCGTAGAAAACTGCACATTGAAAACTGCCCTTTAAAAAATCTTAAGGACGCCCGAATCTTGAGACCTCGAGCGAAGGCCGAGAAGGGGGGGACGATCGGTTGATTTGAGGCGGCGTCAAGTCTGCGCTGAGCTGGCGGCCAAATTGCGCAAAGACTTGAACTGGGCTGAGAAATCCTTGGCCGAAGCGCGTTGAGCGAGGTAGTTAGAGAGGCTTGAGTCCATCGAGGGGGGCCCTATGCGCGCGGTGCAAACGTGTTTGATGCCAGGCCTATCTTTTAAGCCGTGGTTTAAGGCTCTGTCCTGCCTGAAAAATGGGCGACTTTCGGCTCTTGTTTTGATCGCCGGTGCGCTGTGCGTCGGCGTGGCCTGTTCGCCTCAAAAAGAAGTGCAACTTCAACCCCCACCGAGCTCACCGGGGGCTCCTTTGGGTCAAGAGGGGGGTCAAGAGGGTACGGATTCCGATCAGGGGCAGCCGCAAGACTCCGACAATCAAGGCGGCACGCAGCCCCCACCTTCGCCGACAGCCACTCCCTCACCCTTGCCGCGATATCGAGCCTTCTGTGATGATCGTTACCCGAGTTACATCACGGCCATCTCGTCTTTAGCAGGAGCTTCGGGATTTGGCGCGGCCTTGGCATTGGGACTTCCAAGTTCGCCGGGAGGTCCCGTGGATCGTTCGCGCTTGGGATTGGAGGACCACACCGCTCCTGTGTTGGTGAGTTGGGTCAAGACGAACGAAGCTCGCTTGGTCTTCGCGGCGACGCGCATGAGCACCGGCTCGAGCCTCGGGAAGTCGAGAGGCATTTTCATGGCGGATGCCGATCTCGTTTACCGGGTGGGCGAAGCTCGTGAAGTTGCGGACGAGCCGAATTGGCCGGGAGAACTCAGCCAATGGGCGGAAAACGAAGGTGCGACGGTGCGGGCCTTTGGTCGAAGCGATCGAGGTCGCTTTGCCATTTTCCCAATCACGCAATCTGGCCGGATTCAAGCTTGGCGAATTTGGGACCATCAAAACTCAAGCGAGTGGATGCGGGTTTCGTCGACGGCTCATGCCTTCGGGCCGGAACTTCGTGATAGCGATGGAGTGTTCCTGTTTTCCGATTTGGCCGGCGGTCGTGTGCGCACGCACATCGTGCAGTTGGACCTAAAAGCCCGTCGAGAGCTGTCGCGATCCAGCGTGAGTGCTCTCCGTCGCCCGCTGCAGTTTCTCAGCCAGCGCGCGGGCCACGAGCTCGGGGGAATGAATGCGCAAAATCAATGGTTAATCGTACCGCCCCTGCAGCCGTCTCAGCTCAAGGCTGAGGCATTGGTGGGTCGTTGGCCAGGGCGAGTGTCATCGGCCTTCGCGATGTGGAAAGATGTTGCGTCCGGCGAGATCTTTGCGGCAACCGCCAGCGAGGACTTTTCGACTCAGACCGACATCATGGGGACCAGAATTCAGGTCCGCGAGGCGTGGCTGAGAGTGCTACGTCGTGGTCCTTCGGGCCGCGGCGGGATCGCGTGGAGCGTTGTCGAAGATGTGTCCTATCCCCAAGACGTCGTGAAGGCCCTGGAATTGTATTCGAGTTTTGATCGTCGTCCAGGCCTTTGGGATCTGCAGGTAACGGGTGATGATGAAGCGGCCCCCCGCGCGCTATTTGCGACCTTGCCTGCGGACTTCGGTCGAAGAGTGTATCGATGGACCGCGCAGGGCGTGCTTCCCATGTCCCAGGAACGTTGCCGATACATGCACATCGGAGTTGAGCCATGATGAAGACCAACTTAAAGTCCCTCTCGAAAATCAGCGCTTGGGTGGGGATGAGTCTATGGCTGGGCTCGACGCTCGCCTCGGCTTCGGTCCCAGCCCCACCGGCAAGTTTGGGGTTGGAAGATCGAGCACAAAGTGAACTCGCGATCGGCGCAGGTCACATCGCGGACCCTTTTGAGAAAAAATCCCAAAAGACGTCTCGCGCGGCTCGTGCATCGATGAAAGATGCCGAGTCCGTTGCTTCCGAAACTGCGACTTTGGCGCCGCAAGCGGAAGTGGCGACCGTGACTCCTCAAGCTGAACTCAAATCGATTCGCCCGTTGGGGTGGGCCTGGTCACTCGGACTTCGTGCTGAGGTTTGGCAGCCCGAATTGGTGATGGAGCTCGGTAACGGCCAAGAAGTCGACTTCCGTGATGGACGATTAAACCCTTTGCCGGCTTTGAATCTCGAATTGGTTTTGGATGATCGGGGTCACGCTGGAAATTGGGGTCCCTATTTGGGAGTGGGCTACACGCAATCCAAGATCAATTATCGGTCGCCGATCGGCTTTTTGTACGATGATGTGCAACTGCATGCGCTTCGCGCTGAGGCAGGCCTTCGGGCTGGCGTGAAGTGGGGGGCTTGGTCCTTTGCGAGCGAGACTGAAACGGATCTTCTCGATGCGCCTCCCACGGGGCTCACCACGCGAGCTCTTTCCTTGCAATTCAAGGCCGGTGCCGGGCGTATGAGTTGGATGCAGACGTCGCGGTACTCAGAAATCGCGGGAAGTGCCGACCAGATGTTTGCGGTGGGCGGCTTGGATCTTCTTTGGGCGATCCATCCTCGTTGGTCCGCCGTGGTGGGCGCGGCCTATCGGGGTAATTTGCGAAATGTCGGTCCAGTCGGTGCAAGCGCAAGCGTAAGCGGAACAGCTCAAGCGGGACGCTTGAGTCTCAATGAATGGAACTGGTCGGGAGGACTTGTTGGCTCACTTTAAGGTGTCTCAACTTGATCAACAGCGGAGTGAAATCCAAGGCCGGGCGGCCAAGCTGTCGGCGAGTTCGGAGTTTCGATTTTTGAACCGAGTCGTGGGCGGCTCTATGACGATCTTTCTCGCCGCTGCGGCGCTCTTCACCCCAGCCTCGTGGGCGCTTGAGCTCTCGCAGCAAAGTGTTGTGGATCTCGTGCTGAAGCAAAGCACGCGGGCGAAGTCGATTGAGGCTCAAGCCGAACAAAGTGTCGCGCTTGCTGAGCGCCTGAGGTCGCCCTATGACTTGGTGGTGCGCTTTGCGCCGACCTACGAGATCAACAAAGCGCTCCCGTTGAGCGGCATTGGCAATCCCGAGGACCGAACCTGGACGATTGTCACCTCAGCGCAGAAGAGCCTCTCTTCAGGCACGCAGCTGACTTTACAGTACGACAAGATCAATCAGAATTCTACGCTCTCCTCATTCACATCAAGCCTTCGCCGACCTGAGGCGAATCTCGATGCGGTGAGTTTGGCGATTCGTCAAAGCCTGTGGCGCAACATCTTGGGTGAGTCGGATCGCGCTGTTTTACAGACGGCCGAAACCCAAGTGACGCAGGCGGATCTTTTGCGCCAAGAGAATTTGGAAGAGGCGATTTTGTCGGCACTGACGGCGTTTTGGAACGCCTATGTGGCGGAAACTCAGCTTCGCGAGAACACAGCGGCTCGAGATAAATACTCTCAGTTGGTGGCGAGTGTCCGGCGTAAGACCGGCTTCGGGGCGTCAGCCCCCGGAGAGCTCCCGCGACTGGAGGCGGAGTTTGAATCGGCCGATGCGCGCGTGAAACTTTCCGCCGCTTCGTATTTGGCGGCCCTCGATCAGTTGCGAACTCTGCTGCAAATTGACCCGAAGGAGCCAATTCAGTTTAAGGCTTCGGCTTCCGAAGTGATGGAACTTCCGAAGCTTCCAAAACCGGCCGGTCTTGAGCTTGATCAGCTGCGACCCGTGCGGCTCGCGCAAATGAACTTTGAAATTGCCGAACGCAACTATTTGTCGGCGCGAAGTCTCTCGCGCCCTCGCTTGGATCTGATCGCCCAAGCGAAGTCCACAGGCGTGGATGAGAAGTCGGATCAAAGCTTCGCAAAGATGGGGAGCGGCTCGACACCGACTTACGCACTGGGCGTTGAATTGGAATGGCCTTTAGACTCTTCGCTCTTTCGTGCGCAGATCGGGGAAGCGAGTGCGGGAAAAACTCTTCGCGAGATGGAGTTGAAGAATGCCCGTGATGCAGCTCGGGATCAATTGGCCGCGGCCGAGCGAAATGCGGCGGCCAATCGCGATGCGGCGATTGCCTCGATCACGATCGTCAATCAGCGAGGCCGAGTCGTGCGTGAATTGGAGCAGGCTTATCGTCAAGGCCGAACCACGTTGGTGGAGCTCATTCGTTCCTACAATGATCTTTTCGTGGCGCAGTTGGAGCGCGTGCGCTCCGTAGGAAATTATCAAATTGCTTTGAATCAATGGGCCGCGATTCGCGATGAGTTGATCCGTCCCACATCCAGTACGAAGTGAGGTCTGTGATGTACTTGAGTCTGAAATATAATCCGGCTCGTTGGCTTTTCACAATGGCGCTTGCGATTTCGACCATGGCGACGTCTGCATGTTCGTCGGGTTCGGCTCCTGGAGACGAGACTCGCGCGCAGCAAGCGCGTGACGCCAAGGCCCTTGAAGATTTGTACAGCTCGGTGCAAGGCACATGGGATGGGGAGCTGGTGAGCCAAGGCTTACGCCCCCTCGCCGCGCGACTCAGTGTCTACATCGTATACCTCCAAGACGGTGCGAATCCGGATGGGTCGACGCGACTGCGGCCGACACTGCGTGCGCGCTTCTTGCCCCAAGACGTGGTCACGGAAACCGATCAGCTGACCTTGGCGGGTGATTATGACCGCACGGGCCGTCTGGTCATGACCTCGCTCGCCAATGGGGGTGGCTCGGATGTGATGTTGTCACTGCGCGGTCAGGCGGGCGGTGAGCAGATGCAGGTGGAGCTCGCCCGAAAGGGTGGCGTTTGGGGCGTCTTCCGAGCTCGCCGAACTTCGATCGACTCCATGGCGCCGGGAGCGGGGGCTCAGCAGGAGCTTCGCGAGCGTTGGCTTCGCATCCACCGGCCGATGGAAGGCGCGTACGTTGGTACGGTCCGAGCGACAGCAGGCAATGATTATCCCGTGGAGATTTCTTTGGTGATCGTCGAGCGACCGAGCTCAACCGGTGTTTCGATGCCCGAGTTGCAAGCGCAGTATCGCCGCCTCGACTTCCCATCGGGCATTGGCGAGTACTCACTTAAAGTCGATTACAACGCGCAGACCGGCGAAATTGCGATGCGCGACTCGGGTTCAGCGCCGAGCACAATTCCAGGTGCGAATGTCCTATCGATCACCGGTACCTGGTTGCAGGGTGTGCTGCGAGCGGAGATTCGCAATAAGAGCTCGGTCCTTGGTTTTGTTGAGGCCAAGCGCTGACCGCAAGCGGCCTCGATTCAAGGCCCGATAAAGTTTCATTCCAATTTCAATTTTGCAGCCCGAGTGAACTCGGGCTGTTTCATTTTGTGCTTCGGGCCTTCCACGCGATGTAGTCGTCCCAGCCCATGTCGTACATACGAATTTCTTGGCGATCGACTTCAAAGACGCGTGTGGCGATGGCTCGCAAGAAATGTCGGTCGTGACTCACCATCATGACGGTTCCGGGAAAGCCCCTGATCGCATCGAGCAAAGTTTCACGAGATTGGATGTCGAGGTGGTTGGTCGGCTCGTCGAGGACAAGGAGGTTCGGAGCTAGTGCCAAGATCGTGGCCAACACCACGCGACTCTTTTCGCCACCACTGAGAACTGAAATTTTCTTTTCGACTTCGTCGCCGGAAAATCTAAAGGCACCGAGGAGATTTCGAACATAGCCCAAGTTCTGATTGGGAATGCGGCCGTGAACCTCATCGACGATGGTGCTTTGGCGATCCAGAACGTCGAGGGAGTTTTGCGAGAAATAACCGACCTTAATCGACGCGCCGACGGTACAGCGTCCTTCGGAAGCTTCTGTTTGTCCGGCGATAATTTTGAGCAGTGTCGACTTTCCGGCTCCGTTCACCCCGACCACCGCGACGCGGTCGAGGCGTTTGACCAACGCCGAGGCGCCACGAAACACCAACTTCTCGGGGCCCTCTGCGGACTTCCAAGACTTGCCGAGCTGCTCGAACTTGACGACCTCTTCGCCTCCGCGCGGTGGCTCGGGCCATTCAAAGGCCATGCTGCGCTCTTCGGTCGGAACTTCGATACGATCGATTTTTTCGAGCTTTTTGACTCGGGACTGCACTTGTGCAGCATGTGAGGCGCGAGCTGCAAAGCGAGCAATAAACTCTTCTTCCTTGGCGAGCATCTCCTCTTGGCGTTTGGCCGCCGCGACAAGCTGTTCGCGACGGATCGCTCGCTCGCGCTCGTAGAAATCGTAATTTCCACCATAAACGGTGATGCTTTGATGCGCGACTTCGATGATGCGGCTGACGATGCGATTCATAAAGTCTCGATCGTGGCTCGTCATCAGCAGGGCGCCCGGAAAGTTCATCAACCATTGTTCCAGCCAAATGATGCTTTCCAGGTCCAAGTGGTTGGTTGGCTCGTCCATCAGCAGGATATCGGGATTGACGGCGAGAACTTTGGCGAGGGCGATCCGCATCTTCCAACCGCCCGAAAAGCTTTCGGTAGGACGTAGGTGGTCTTCCGGCGGGATGCCGAGACCTGTGAGGATCTCCGCAATACGCGAGTCTAAGTCATAGCCGCCGAGGCGCTCGAACTCGCCTTGCAGTTGGCCATACTCTTCGAGCTTCTTGGCCATCACATCGTCGTCCATGGGCTCTGAGAGTTCAGTCTCGATTTGGCGAAGACGATTTTGAATATCACCCGCGGCGCCAACGGCGGATTTGACTTCGTCGAGAACACTCTTGCCACGCATATCTTCGATGTCTTGTGAGAAATAAGCCATCGTCACGCGATCCGGCTTGGAAACTTGCCCCTCGTCGGGTCGCTCTTCGCTCATGAGCAAGCGAAAGATCGTGGTTTTACCCGCACCATTGGGGCCCACTAAACCGGCCTTCTCGCCGGGATTGAGTTGGAAATTGCCGTTTCGGTAGAGAACTTTATTGCCGTAGTGTTTGGCGAGTCCCGCGACTTGAATCATAGCCTTGGGACTTAACATTTTTAGCTGGCTTGCGGCTAGGGTAAAAACCTCAGTCGTTCCTCCGGGGAGGGTATCCGACAGCTCGATTTTTGACCAAAGAGGCGATAGCGATAGCGCGCCACGAGATTGTAAACGACATCGCGAAGACTCTTAGGAATGAGGCGAAGAGCTCGAGCGAGCCCAGCAAGAGGGCCGCCGCAGATCTCCAGGGCGCGAAGCACAGCATCGGATCGCCGCCAAAGTGTGCGCTTTGAGTCGGCGGCGTCGCTGAGCACGAGAGTCTGCAAGTCTTCGCGATCGACCAGGCTCAACTGCGCGGCGGCGGTCTGGCCTTGCAAGGGCGAGAAGAGGAGGCGTTGATGTCGATCGGCGCTCAGTAAAAAGTCGACGCTCCAATTGCAGAGTCCGCACACGCCATCGAAGTAAACGATGGACCGGGGAGGGATGGCGTCGTTGGCTCGATCTTTAGGCTCAGGTGTCATTGCATCTTCAGTGTATACCCAGAGGCGAGAATGAGCAAAATCGCTGAACCGACAAGAATTCGATAAACTCCAAACCAAAAGAATCCGCGTTGGGCAATGAAGCGAATAAACATACGAATGGCCAATAGGCCCACGATGAAGCTGACCAAGTTGCCCAACAGAAGTGGCAAGATTTGGTCTTCGGTGATGGTGGGTGCGATCTTCATCGACTTATAGAGCGTGGCCGCGCCCAAAGTCGGGAGTGCGAGGAAAAACGAAAAATCAGCGGCCGTACTTCGCGAAAGTCCAAGCGCCATACCGCCGATGATGCTGGCGCCGGATCGGCTGACCCCGGGAACAAGTGCTAAACACTGCGTAAGACCAATTGCCACAACCTTGGCGTAAGGAAGATGAAGCGCGTCTTGCGCCTTGCCCTTACCCCAGAGCCGATCCGCAAAGATCAGTAAGACGCCACCGAGAAGCAGCGACCAGCCGACAACCTCAACGGATCCCAGCCAAGCATCGACATGGTCTTTGAGGAGAAAGCCGATCACTCCCGCTGGAAGAAATCCAACGCCGAGTTTCAGCCATGGGGTGGGGCCCGACTTGAGGGCATGTTGGAGTCGTTCTCGATAGGCGACGATGACGGATAAAATTGCACCGAATTGGACGATGACGGTGAAGTCCTTAACGAAGGGATCTTCGTGAATGCCCATAGCGGCGGAGCCCAGAATGATGTGTCCGGTCGAACTCACCGGCAAGTACTCCGTCAAACCCTCAATGATCGCCAAAACAATGGCCTGCCAAATCTCCACCTCATCGACCTCGCTTCGATAATCTGTTTTATAGTCTGTTTGATGATCTCAAAGTTGTCTTCGAGCTTGATGAAATAATGAATCGGCTTGAAATTCAACTGAAGTCCACTTGTCGAGGTGATGCATGCCCAGCGAATCTGCGTTCAAGAATCTCAATTATCAGCCTTTCAGTTTAGAGAATCTCGTCGAAGCCAATCGTCGACAGCTGACAGCTTCGCGCCAAAGCATGCGGTGGATGTATTCCAGCTTTTTTGGCGGTTGGACTAAAGATCCCGCACTCATGATGTTGCCGATGGATGATCATGGCTTCCATCGAGGTGATGCGGTATTTGAAGCCATTAAATTCAAAAAACGCCGAGCCTATTTGATGAAAGAGCACCTACTCCGACTTCAAAGAAGTGCCTTGCGAATCGGACTCGATATCCCATGGCGAATGGCTCAGATAGAGGAAGTGTTAATGGAGGGGCTGCGTGAAGTCGAGGACTGCCTGACCATGGGCCTTCTTCGAATCTTCGTGACCCGAGGACCAGGTGATTTTAGTCCGAATCCTTACTCAACATTGGGATCTCAGCTCTACTGTGTGATCACCGATCTTGCGCCCATGAAAGACGATTGGATAAAACGAGGATGTCGAGTGGGGGTTTCAGGTATTTCTGTGAAACCCTCTCCCTTCCCACAAATCAAATCATGCAACTACTTGCCTAACGTACTAATGAAGAAAGAGGCTGTAGATCGAGGTCTGGACTTTGTGATCAGCCTTGATGCTTCAGGGTTTCTTGCCGAAAGTGCGACCGAAAACTTTGCATGGATTGATGATGAAGGAGCACTTTGCGTTCCTCGTTCTCATAACATCTTAGATGGCTGCACGTTGGTGCGAGTCATGGAGTTGGCGAAAAGCTGCGGAATT
The DNA here is from genome assembly GCA_947462815.1 of Pseudobdellovibrionaceae bacterium. Taxonomy (GTDB): domain Bacteria; phylum Bdellovibrionota; class Bdellovibrionia; order Bdellovibrionales; family JAMPXM01; genus UBA2339. Next base: position 13,876 of record CANHQR010000033.1, on the reverse strand, counting down.
AAGGTTCGGGAGCAGGATGCCACGCCTGAACAACTTTCGTCGGCAAAAGGGGCGCTTATGATTGGGACGACGATTGATGTGATCCCCGTAGAACATTTCGTATTGAGCGATTTAATCCCGAAGCAGATTAGTTGGAGTACTGTCGATCCCGTGATCTTTCTTCTTCGTAAGAAAATTTTAGGGGAGCAATAGTCCGAAAAAAATGATTTACCTCCCGCAGTGGGGCGGATCAATCCACGGCAAAAGGCATATGAGTCGCTCAAAAAAGTCAAGATGATGTCCGTCATCGGCTTCGTCGGTATTGATATTCGGTGATGGTCGCGGAGTTGTGGTCGCCGTGGGTCGCGGAGTTGTGGTCGCCGTGGGTCGCGGAGTTGTGGTCGCCGTGGGTCGCGGAGTTGCGGTCGCCGTGGGTCGCGGAGTTGCGGTCGGTGGCGGGCTTAAAATCGGAACTACCTGAAGTTGCAAGGGTTGATAAGCTCTAAAAGAGTTCAAGGGTGCTGGCAGAGCATCTATTGTGTTCATCAGCGAATCTGGATCCTCAGAGATCAAAGGGATTCTCGCGGGTTCGCGAGAGAGTGCGCGCGGCTCATAGCCACCAAGAATATCACGGGTCAAGACCTCAGAGCCTTGAGCTCTCCCAGTTACGACGGCTCGCGGCCGAGTACTGTTCATTGGCGTAGAGGGAGGGTTGGGATCAGTTGGCGCAGGAAGTGGGTCGTTGGGTAGTGTTCCTGGCCTTACCAGCGGAACACCCAGATCATTCGCAAAATCATTCACGGGTCGAATTGATCCTTGCTTGAGCTTTTGAGTCACCATTTCTTGGGTCACCGAGCCTCTGTTGAGCTGTTTGATCCGGACTCCTTGTGGACGGATTCGCCATTGCCTAAAGTTGCCAGGCAAAAAGACGCCTCGCGAAACTCCAATTTTGTAACTGCCAAAGTTGGTCACGTTGATATCCTCGCCTGTCTGCAGGTCCCACATTGAGGGCGTGATCGCGGAAATCGGGAAATAGTTTCCAGTTAGAAGAGTGTTTGAGGCCACGGTCAAAGCTTGATCTGAGGACAAGTTTTCGATGAGTTCCCCTGTTGCGGGGTCACGGACTTCGACGAGGCCGCTCTCAACCATGACACCAGAAAAAGCATGTGAAGCTGATTCTTGATGAATCACCATGAAGTGAGTCCCGCGAACTCCAGCCACAACGGCGCCTGAGCGAATTTTGAACCTGACCTCGCTGTTGGGTCGCCGAATCACTTGCGCGCGAATTTTGCCGCTCCCGAGTCCTAACAAGGCTTCGCCACTTTTCGGCTCGAAGTACTCCAGAGTGACCTCGGAGAGTGCAGCTAATTCGAAAATTGATCGATTACTGAGTCGGACCGTAACTGTGGTTTCCGATCCAGTTCTAATCGTGTCGCCAACAAGCAAGCGCTGGTTAACGCGCAGAGATTTCCATGTCGCTTGGTCAGCTAGGATCTGAGCGGAAGATCCATCTATTCGCGCGACAAATCCCGCGATCGGATGATTCGGGCCCTGTTGGGACTGCGCTTTGGAAGAAAGACCCAGGGCCATTCCGACGGCAATCCCCAGAATGCTGGCGCTCAGCCAACTCAGGTCATAATCCGACCGGGCTCCCGGCAAATTTTTCGAAGATTCTACCATCGCCCCTCTAGTAGCAGATGTGCACTTCACATTTGCGACTGACCGCCCGGCCGTTGAAGTCACCGTTTGCAGAATATCTTATCAATTATGAAAGCCCAAGAGTGCACCGTTCAGATCGCCAAAATCCGATTAGAGCGCTTCGATTTGAGACGACTTCCATCGAAAACAGATTTGATTGTTCGGGACTTTAAGTCCGGAGTTTTCTGAATGCCAATCTTTGAGGCTGACCCGACCTGGGGCTGGTTTCTAGCAACTTTGAACGCATCCGATTTTTTTAGACTGTGATTCAGTTCAGAATGTTTAGAGTCAGATCTTGCCAAGGATAAAAGTTAGGTGCGGAACGATTCACCTCTCATTCAGGAACGTGGCCAGTCACTCGTTCAAGTACTTGTTGTTGCAGGACTTACCGCTTTCTTGTCTTTGGCCTTAGCCACCATGTTCAATTTTTCGCTGCGCGGTCAGCGTGCGGTTGAAGTTCGTGATGCAGTTAGATTGTTTGAAGGTGAGGTCATTAATCTGCTGAGCCAAGCAGAAACCTGCCGACAAAACTTTTCTGGCAAGTCAGTAACTAGTCCAGGAAGTAATCTTACGAGAATTGTGCGAGCTGACGGCTCCGAGATGTTTCTCGCCAATCAGATCTACCAGAACAACATGCTTCGCTTTGTTTCGGCCCATATTGGAGCTTTCGTTCCTGATTCCTCGTCTGAGCCTTCAAAAGGGCGTGCAAAACTCACCCTCCAGCTAGAACCGCTCGGGGATCCCGTGGGGCCCCGAGTTTATATGCGCGACATTCGAATTTTGGGAGTGATCGATTCAACTGGCGCCATTACTTCTTGCATTGCAGTCGCTACGAGCTCGGATGGGGTTTGGCAAATCTCTCCAGGTAATCCAAACGATATCTTTTATATGGCGGGACAGGTTGGGGTAGGAATGACGAATCCGTCGGAGAAACTTTCGGTTGCGGGCGTAGTTCAGTCGACTTCTGGGGGATTCAAATTTCCTGACGGAACGATTCAGGAGTCGGCAGGAGGAGGCGTACCGTTTATGCTGCTATATGGAGGCCTCGATGACGGTGCTGGGCCAATGCAGCCAGCGGCCTGTCCCAGTGGATGGAGAGATCTCGGCGTTGCAGAGCAGGCGGGAGACGAAGGTTACTACGATCTTGCATCTGGTATTCAGCGGCCTCAGGTTCTTCTCAAGCGTCAATGCCTTGGTGACGGTAATAGATCCGTCATCTACCTTGAAAGTGGATTTAACAACGGAGGTGGTGCCGTGAATCCCTCTGCTTGTCCAACCGGATGGACGGATGCCGGTGTGGGTCGTTTTGCGGGCCGGACGGGTTGGTGGGATAGCACCAGCGAGTTGGTTTACCCGCAGGAGATCCGTATTCGGAGCTGCTTCAAGTAAGCTAAGTGAGATGAACGAGATCTTAGTTGCCCCATCTCTCACTCCGCTCGGCCCGGGCCAATCGACTCACATTTCAGCTTGAGCCTCCTGACAGACTTGCTTGGCGCACTTGGCTTGGGGCTTGGGCGCCAACATGCAGATTCCGGCGAGGCCTTGTTGCTGCTGTTCGAGGCGCTGCGCTTGTGAGATTTCTTCCGCTATTTTGTTGAGCTGAGAGTCCTTCGAGCCTTTGGTATTGACGATCAAGTAGCCGGCAGGACCGCCGCAGGGTGCTTGACCATAGGCTAGCGTGGCGCAATCCGTGTCCTTTCGGCAAGTGAGAAAGCGTTTTTGGCGACTCTTCAGCTTTTGTATCAAGATTACTGTGGAACTGCTGGCATCCGACTTGGCTGGGCCTGCTTCGACGGCGGGACCGAGCGCAAAACTCAAGGTGCCGAAGATCGCGATGATCACAGCAAGCCTCGTATCTTTTGGCCAAACCCGTAAAATTTGAATGGAAAGGGGTTTCATACTCACCTCCGCTCGGAAGTTTGGAAGCCTTAGGGCTTGAAGTTGATCTGCTGGGTGCGCGAATTCGGTCGACTTTTTCAGGATTTCAGCTTGAACTGAGGTCAAAGTGTAGAGGTAATTTGCCTATGAGCTCTTCATTTGCGTTCGACCGAGCAGCCGATTCCGTGACGCACTCATGGGATGACTCGTCAACTGATTCTTTGGCTGGTTCAACTGCTGATTCAACAGCTGGTTCAGCCGGAGTCATCGAAGAGTCGCTGCCCTCAATCGGAGAAACTGCGCCGGTTTTAGAAGGTGGAGGTGATCACGAGGGCTCTCGACGCAAGAAACGCGAAAAAATGCGCGACCGAGACTCGACGTTTTGGCGCGTCTTGAATGCGGCTCTCGAGTTGGATTTTCGCAAAGGCCATCTGAAATGGACAATGTCGGATCTCTCGCGCAAAAGCGGCATCACTCGCTCGCTCATTTATTATCACTTTGGTCGGTCCAAATCTTCGATTCTTCGCGAAGCGATTTCGGTGATCGGCGAAGAAATCGTGGCGACGAATCCTGAACGGACGGCCATGTGGCGCGATGGCCGCTGGGCGGAAACTGTTAAGCTTTCGCGCGACGTTGCTAATCAGGCGCCGAATCTCTGCAACTTCTACCTCACGCATCGGGACCGTCCCACCGAGATTGGTGAAGAGATCCGTTCGCTCGAGGCCACCTATGTGCGCAAACTGCAGCGGCTGTTCCCCGAGTTCGAGCCGGCCGCGATTCGCGCCATGTTTGGCTTCTTTTTCGGGATTGTCTTCGCGCCTCACGTCGATGATGAGGCGGTCAAAGTTGCCATTCGTGCTCTGAAAAAGCTAACAGGCCGAGGCTTTAACTAACGAACTCAGCGAAAGCTTTGTCGTTAAAGGTTGGCGTCGAGCCAATGCGCAATCGGGTAGATCCCGATCAAGAAGGCTTTCTGCTCCCAAGAGGCGTTGGACCACCAGGCTGGTTGATTTTCGGTGACTCCCGCACGCAAAACTGTGGTGGCTTGAGCCCATCGCGCTTCGAATTGCAATTGTGCGTCTTGCACGAGGGCCGAGGATTGTCGGCACATCACGATCATCTCAGGTTCGGCGCGCGAAGATTGGCGTCGCAGATTAAAGTTTCCATAGGCCAGCACCTGCTGGTCGCTGCTCCATAGGTAGTGTTGGGGCAAGGCGGACTGCCGCCCCTGTAAAGCCACATGGGTTTGTGTGAGGGAGAGATGCTGCAATCGACTCATACCAAGGGCGACGCTGGCGGGATGAGTGGCTCGATCGAGAGGACTCATGAGGACGCGACTCGGAGTCTTTCGCTGCGTGAGACCTTGAAAGAGATCAAGACCGGCTTCTTGAAGCGAAAGATGCGGAAACTCCAGCCGCAGCTCGGTGCGCGTTCGCTGAGCTTGGTTGAAGAGTAGGCGTGGGATCAATCGTTTTGCCTCGGCGGTCGAGGCAGGTTCGATGGCCATCAGCATATCTTTGCAAAGACGCCGTTGATCATCCAGGGCGCGAGCCAGCTGCGGCTGGCGCACGTGGCGGACCCACCTCGACCAATTGGCTTGCAAGGAGTGGCGTTGCTCAGGCGTCCACGATGTGGGCTGAGGATTGTGAGAGGGAGTCCGAGCCGTTGAAGCGAGGACCCAAGCTTGAGTGAATCCTGCCACGGCTCCTCGAACCACTTCACCCTCGATGAAAAGCGCCGACCGACTGTCGGCTCGGGAACTGATGAGCCACTTTTTGTTATCGAAGATCCACTGCATGCTTCGCCCAGCTTGAAATTGAAAGAGTCGATTCCACTGCGTTTGAAGCCATCGCGGTGCATGAAGGGTGACCGACGAGTCGGGTGCACGTGTCCAAAACTTTCGCACTTGGATTCGCAGTCGAGGGAAGCGAGGCTCGCGAATCTCTATTCCGGCGCGCGCGAGATCGCTCAGCCAAAGCCGCTTTTGTGCTTCTTGATGTCGTTCGATAGAATCTGCGAAATCCAAACGCATTTGAATTTTGAGGCCACGTTGAGCGATCTGTGTGAGTGCGTAGAGTTTCAATTGCGTGGGCTCATCGAAGTCTCGAATATGCCAATCCACATCGACGCGGGACTGCGCCAAATCTAAATGTCGGATCAAAAGGTGAATAGAGCGTTTCTCGTCCTCCAGCCAAGTGAGCGCGTGGGGTCGCTGGCTTTGCATGGCGATGGGTGTCGCGGCCGCAGCCCCAGCCGCAGTTTGGACTCCTGAAGATCCATCGGCGAGAAGTGAATGATTCCAAGCTCGAATTGCCCAGCCCATACCGAGATATGCGAGCGCAAGGCCGAGCAACGGCCAAACCATGGACCAACCCATCAGAGCATTGCGACGATTCCTTCGTCGCGAGGTCGCGCTTCGATTTGACACCGTAGAGATGAGTGTAACGAACCTCAGCCCGAGCTGTCCTGAGTTCGCAGGTCCAGGTCGACGGAGGCCTAGGGGCTTCGGGGAGCCTGCCAATGTCTTCAGCCGCCGGGCCAGATTCTTGAGGTTCCCGGCCAGGCTCTTGAGGCTCCAGGCAATGAAGGGCGGGTTAGTTTTGAGAGTTCGCCCAGCCGCCCACTTTCTCAGACGGGCGCTTCCATGCATAGATGAGTACACCGATCCCGACGAGGAGCATGCCGATCGAAATCTCCTGTCCGCGACTCAAGCCGAGTTGGCTCAAGCCGATGTGCGCATCAGGCATTCGCCAAGACTCGTCGAGGATCCGCACAATCGCATAGGTGATGATCCAAATTCCGCCGACAACGCCGGGTTTTTGGGGTTTTCGCCAGAACATCATGGCCACAGCGAAGGTGAACAGTCCTTCGAGGACGCTCGCATAGAGCTGAGACGGATGGCGCGCGGTGAGAACCTGTTGCAGAGCTTGAATCAAAGGCTCATTGCCGTTTTGCGATCCCTCGATGATGCGATAAATGACATTCTGAATTTCGATGCGCGCACCTTGACTGGAGCGCACCCGCGCTGTCCATTCCGCCCATTGTTCCGCTGAAACTCCGACGTGGTTCACGACTTCCGCCAGTCTCGGGAGGAGATCGGGATCTTGACTGGTCAGTGGTTTCGACAAGTCATGTTTGAGCCAGAGAAACAGCTCGCTGGGGAATTTCACGGCCCAGCTCACGGCGGACTCGACAGGTCGTCCATAGAGTTCGCCATTGATGAAGTTCGCCACACGTCCCGCGGCAACTCCGATGCTCCCGCCGAGAGTGGCCAAATCACCGAGATTCATCCAATCGAGTTTATGCTTTCGAGCAAACCAAACTCCGGCCAAGGTGATCCCGATGATGCCGCCATGGCTGGCCATACCGCCTTCCCACACCCTCAACACACCCCAAAACGGGAAGCTCGCAGAAAAATCCGTCAGCAGATCACGGCTGTAAAAGAGGGCGTAGCCGAGACGGCCACCGATCATCGTGCCGAGGACGACGGCGATAATATAGTCCGCGATCAGAGGCTCAGGCAGTCCGCCCTTGCCGCGTCGAGCCATCAGGCGCATCAGGAAGTAGCCGCAAATGAAGCCGAACAAGTAGGCGAGTCCGTACCAGCGAAGCCCGACTTCTCCGGAGATTTGCCACAAAAAAGGGTCGAGCTGATGCACCCAGCCGGATTGAAGCTCAGGGGCGATCACGCCTTGGTCGATCGCGGCCTGGAGAGGGAGTTGAGCTATGGGGGATGAGAGAGCTGGCTCGTTCAAGGACGCCTCCGCAAAATGAGAAGTCGGCTTAATGGCTCGGGCACCAGGCCTGTGGAGTGAACACTTTAGCGCCGCCATCGGACTCGGCTCGACTATGTCAAAGTCTGTCATTAGGCGTAGCGCCGCTTGCTCGGCGAGGCAATGATCAATGCGGGGATTTGCGTACCGGTTTCGGAATTGAGCTTCGTGTTTTGCCAGCTCGAGATCGTGTTGCCTAATCTTAGTGCGATATCGAGTGTTCTCGCTCGACGCCGAGATCGGTTTCAGCCTCGGCCAAAGACACTGGTTCCCCGACCGATGTGAGAGGTCAGATTTCATCAGTGAAGCGATTGGGTCAGACCCAATTTGGAGCTTGTGGTTCCGCGACTAGAGTCGCGGCTCGAGTGCACAAAGTTTCAGAAGGGCTCGACCTAAGAGCATAAAGCTTTGAAATACAGCGTCCAAGCTCTGCCCAAACGCCACCGAAAGCAGTATAAAAAAGCGAGAGGATTTGCAGACTTGAATCTTATTTCACTCGACGCCGACCATCGCCAAAGCGAAACATCGCCAAGGTTGAGTCGGGCGGCCTTGCGTGAAGTCTCAGAGCTGTGAAGTCCGATCGCGAAATTTTTTTCCCGCGACTTGAGATACTCGAGCCGCGGAGATGTGAGGACGTGTGAATCATTCTAGCTCGTCGACGAATCCAGCGCCCGATTCATCATTGGCTCAGACTCGTAGTCCTTTCAACTTTGCCAATCGACCGAATCTCGAGTTCATCGAGATGCAGTACGAAAACTTCAAGCGCGATCCGCAGAGTGTCGGTGAAGATTGGCGCCTCTTCTTCGAAGGCGTGGAGTTTGGGCAGAGTTTGCCGGCACCCGGAGCGGGTCTCTCCGAAAAAGAGATGGACGTGTTTCGTCTCATCCATGCTTACCGCGACCACGGGCACTATGAAGCAAAACTCAACCCATTGACCGACAGTGTGAAGAGCCATCCCGATCTGCAGTTGCATAATTTTGGTCTCACCGAGGCGGATCTCGAACAGCGCTTTGCAGTGGGTCGTGTGGTGGGTCTACCGGACGCGAGTCTTCGCGACATCTTGAACCACCTCCGCACTTCGTACTGCGGAACGATTTCCGCACAATTCTCGGAGTGCACGCCCTCGCTCCGCCAGTGGTTTATCAATGAGATGGAACAGAATCGCGATGGTCAGCGCTACTCGCTACCTGTGGTTTCAAAAGACGATAAGCTCCGCGTGTTCGATCAGCTGGCGAAAACAGAGAGCTTCGAAAAATTCTTGCACACGCGTTATGTCGGAAAAAAGCGATTCTCGATTGAAGGCTCAGACTCTCTCATTCCGATGATGGAGACTTTGGTGGATGTCGGAGCTGAGCTGGGCATGGAAGAGGTCGTCGTGGGTATGGCCCATCGCGGTCGACTCAATATGCTCGCCAACTTCATGGGTAAGGCCACCGATACGATCTTGATGGAGTTTGAAGGCTATCAAAGTCCAGACATGAAGTTCTTCGATGGCGATGTGAAGTATCATATGGGTTACTCATCCGATAAAAAGTCGAAGACGGGAAAGCCGGTTCACGCATCGATGGCCTACAATCCATCACATTTAGAAGCCGTAAATCCCGTTGTTTGCGGAATGACACGAGCCAAGCAGCGCCGTCGACAAGACACTCTGGAGCGCAAGAAGGTCGTTCCGGTTCTCATTCATGGCGATGCGGCCTTTGCTGGCCAGGGTGTGGTTGCCGAAACTCTGCAGATGTCTCAGCTCCCGGCCTACACGGTGGGCGGCGTGATGCACATCGTTCTGGACAACCAGGTCGGATTCACGACGAAACCGGAAAACGCCAGATCCTCGCCGTATGCGTCGGATATTTCAAAGATCATTCAGGCGCCGGTGTTGCATGTGAACGGCGATGATGTCGAGGCCTGCTGTCGCGCCATGAGTATCGCGATCCGCTACCGACAAGAATTCAAGCGCGACATCGTGATCAACATGATCGGCTATCGACGCTTCGGTCACAATGAAGGCGACGAGCCAGCGTTCACGCAGCCCCTCATGTATGAGAAAATCAAAAAGCATCCGACGCCTTTTGATCTCTATGCGCAGCGACTGGTGAAAGAAGGCGTGATCACCGATGAGGAGCCCGAGAAGGTCTTCAAAGAAAAGATCGAAAAGTTGCAGGTGATTCTCGACGCTGCGAAGAAGAATCCTCCGGCCATGGCGCCTTTGGCTTTTGATGGTCTGTGGAAGGGTTTACGCCGCGCCAAACCTGAGGACTTCAGTGCCGACACCAACACCAAGGTCAAACGAGACATCCTATTGAAGGCGGGCGAAGTTCTCACTACGGTGCCGGCTGGTTTCAATCCACATCCCAAACTCGCTAAACTTTTGGAGTCGCGTCGAGCGATGCTTCAGGGTGATGGTGCTGTCGATTGGGGCATGGCGGAAATGCTTTGCTACGGCACACTTCTTCACGAAGGCACTCCCGTGCGTCTCACCGGCCAAGATGCGATTCGCGGCACCTTCACGCATCGGCATGCGGCTTGGTATGACGTGAAGACCGGGGAGAAGTACGACCCTCTCCGCACGATCAATCCCTCGGAAGTGGAATTCTGTGTTTACGATTCCTTCCTTTCCGAGTTCGCTGTCATGGGATTTGAATACGGTAACTCTTCGTCCGATCCCACCTTCCTCAGTATCTGGGAGGCGCAGTTCGGTGACTTCGTGAACGGTGCTCAGATCATCATCGACCAATTCATGAGTTCCGCGGAACAAAAGTGGCAGCGCATGTCGGGTCTGGTGTTGCTCTTGCCGCATGGATACGAGGGGCAGGGCCCGGAGCATTCGTCCGCACGCCTTGAACGCTTTTTGCAACTCTGCGCGCAGGACAACATGCAAGTCGTCAACATGACCACACCGGCGCAGATCTTTCACGCCCTTCGCCGTCAGGTGAAGCGAGAGTTCCGTAAACCCCTGATCGTGATGTCGCCGAAGTCGTTGTTGCGACATCCTCGCGTGGTTTCGCCGATTGAGGCGTTCACGCAAGGCGGCTTCCAAGAGGTCATCGCCGATGAAACCACCAGCTCGTCGGCCTCAGCGAAGGCCGTCACGCGCGTAATTTTGTGCTCTGGAAAAGTTTATTACGACTTGCTCGCACGCCGAGAAGAAATGGCCAAAACGGATCCGAAGTCGGCGGCTCGCTTTGCACTCGTGCGCGTCGAGCAGCTCTATCCGTGGCCCGAGCATCGCTTGGCGCCGATTTTCGATTCGTCTCCGAATTTGGAAGAAGTCGTCTGGTGCCAGGAAGAACCCAAGAATATGGGCGCGTGGTTCTTTGTCGCGCCTCGACTCCAAGAGATGTTGGAGGTTCCCGTGCGCTACGCGGGTCGCGATGAGCGAGCGAGCCCTGCGACGGGATCTGAGAAGCGTCACCAGGAGGAACAAAAGGCCCTGGTCGAGATGGCCTACGCTTCGTGGACGAACACAAAGACCAAAAGTGCTCAAGCAAACGCTTCGAGAAAGAAGTGAGGAGATGACGCCATGAAAACAGAAATCAAAGTTCCGGCTGTGGGTGAGTCGATCTCCGAGGCAACGATTGGTGAATGGACCAAGAAGTCAGGAGAGTTCGTCAAGCGCGATGAGATCATTTTGCTGCTCGAGACGGACAAAGCCTCCGTCGAGGTTGTCGCCCCCAGCGACGGGGTGCTGACGACCATGGTGGACCAAGGCACGGTGGTTAAGATTGGTGCGACGGTTGCCATGGTGGATACCGCAGGTGTGGCGACGGCTGGGATCCAGCAGCCAACCAAGAACACGGACGCGACGGCTGTCAGCGCGGCGGCCACAGTTCCCGCGAAGGTTCCTGCCGCGGCAAATTTTGCCGCCGACCAAGTGCTGAGCCCTGCTGTTCGCCGGGTGGTGGACGAAAACGCTCTGAATGCGAAAGATATTCGCGGCACAGGGAAAGATGGTCGTATCACCAAGTACGATGCCGAATTGGCCGCACAATCCAAAACTCAAGGTGGCGTCGGAGGTTTGGGTGCGACCGCTGGTCTGCAAACCGTCTCGCCGGTGACTCCTCCTGCGCCTCGAACCACTGCGGTGGGCTCACGACGCGTGCCGATGACGACGATTCGAAAGAAAATCGCCGAGCGATTGGTGATGGCGCAGCGAACCGCAGCCATTTTGACGACCTTCAATGAAATCGACATGTCGGCCGTGATGGCCATTCGCGAAAAGTACAAAGACAAGTTCAAAGAAAAGTACGGGACGGGTCTTGGTTTCATGGGATTCTTTGTGAAAGCGGCGATCGAGGCTCTTAAGGAAATCCCGCAAGTGAATGGACAAATCGACGGCCAAGATTTGATTTTCAACGACTTCTACAACATCGGCATTGCGGTCGGTACGGAGAAGGGTCTGATGGTGCCCGTAATCCGGCATGCCGATCAAATGTCGATTGCCGAAATCGAGCTCGCGATCAAGAACTTCGCTGGCAAAGCTCGCGACGGCAAAATTTCCGTCGACGATCTTTCAGGCGGAACCTTCACGATCTCAAATGGCGGCGTGTATGGGTCGTTGATGTCGACGCCGATTCTGAATCCTCCGCAGTCGGGGATCTTGGGTTTGCACAAGATCGAAGATCGCGCGGTCGTCGTGAGTACACCAAAAGGTAAAGAAATTCAGATTCGACCGATGATGTACGTGGCCTTGAGTTACGATCATCGCATCATCGACGGCAAAGAGTCCGTCACATTCTTGGTCCGCGTGAAAGAGAACATGGAAGATCCTTCGCGCTTACTCGTGGGTATTTGAGCGGTTAGAAAAGTGAAAGTTGTGTGCGGATTCTAACCCGTCGATCCGTCGATGGGTCGGATCGGCACCGAAGCGGAGGCATCGTGAGTCAGTCCAACACAAATCAGTTCGACGTGGTCTTCATTGGCGGCGGGCCCGCCGGGTATACAGGTGCGATTCGCGCCGCTCAGCTCGGCTTGAAAACCGCGATCGTTGAAAAGCGCGCCACCTTGGGGGGCACTTGCCTGAACGTCGGCTGCATCCCTTCGAAGGCTTTGCTGGACTCCAGTGAGCACTTCTCCATGGCCTCCCATGGTGAATTCGAAGCCCATGGACTCAAGTTCAACAAAGTCGAGCTGGATTTGTCGGCGATGATGAAGCGCAAAGACGCCGTGGTGAAAGGTCTCACGGACGGTGTCGCTTTTTTGATGAAGAAGAACAAAATCACTGTCATCCAAGGCACGGGTCGAATCAAAAAGGCCGGTGAAGTGACTGTGAAGTTGAACGCTGGAGGTGATGAGACAATTTCGACAAAGAAAATTGTCTTAGCCGCGGGCTCTGTTCCCGTAGAACTCCCGTTTGCGAAGTTCGATGGCAAACGAGTGATCTCCTCCACGGAAGCTTTGGCCTTGGAAAAGGTTCCCAAGAACTTGCTGGTCATCGGCGGCGGGGCCATTGGTTTGGAGATGGGTTCTGTTTGGATGCGTCTCGGTTCGGAAGTCACCGTGATCGAGTATGCAGCCAATATCGCGGGCGCGAGCGATCAAGGCATCGCCAAGCAGCTTCATCGAATATTACAAAAGCAGGGTATGAAGTTTTCGTTGGGCACAAAGGTGTCGTCGGTTCAAGCGAACGCCAATGGTGTGACGGTTTCGGCTGAAGATGCATCGGGAAAGAAGCTTGAGTTCAAAGGCGATGTGGTCCTGGTCGCGGCCGGTCGCAAAGCTTACGCTGAGGGATTAGGTCTCGATGAGGTCGGAGTGCGTCGCGATATTCGCGGTGTGGTGGAAGTTGATGCTCATTTTCAAACGAACATCCCGGGGATCTATGCCGTTGGCGATTTGATTCGTGGGCCGATGCTTGCGCATAAAGCCGAAGAAGAGGGTGTCGCCGTCGCTGAGATCTTAGCGGGGCGTGCCGGCCATGTGAACTACGATACGGTTCCCTGGGTGATCTACACTTGGCCCGAGCTCGCCAGTGTCGGTCTGACAGAAGAGCAGTGTAAAACGAAGGCCATCGCCTACAAAGTCGGTCAGTTTCCCTTCATTGCCAATGGTCGCGCGCGAGCTCTAGGTTCTACGGACGGTATGGTGAAGATCCTTGCCGACCAAAAGACGGATCGAGTTTTGGGAGTTCATATCGTCGGTCCGCGTGCTTCAGACATGATTGCTGAGGCCGTCGTTGCGATGGAGTTCGGCGCTTCCAGTGAGGACATCGCACGAAGCTTCCATGGCCATCCGACACTTTCGGAAGTCATGCGTGAAGCCGCTTTGGCGGTTGATCAGCGCGCTCGTCAAGGCTGAGCGCGCTGTCGAGGCGAGATCGAGGAAGGTCGGCGTGACAATCCTCGATCGTTAGACCTCACCAGATTTTCTTCCACCACTTCTTTTGTTCTTCCTTGATACCGTCGGCATTCTGCAGCGGCTTCATGTCCTGGCGAATTTGATTGATGTCCCAGCCCGTGATGCGCGCCAAGTTCTTGGCTTCGTTGTCAAAACGTTGCGGCAAACTCGCATAGTAGGAACTGGCGGCTTCGCATCGCGCTTCGCCTTTAAAG
>CANHQR010000032.1 GCA_947462815.1 Pseudobdellovibrionaceae bacterium | reverse complement strand
CCCGAGATCCAACCCGCCATCGAAGAGGGGCGACTGACACTCACCAACCTTGGCCAGGCGAAGCGACTCTTTCGTCACAAGCCCCACACACGGGAAGAAAAACTAGCCTTCATCACCAAGATCGAACACAAAACCAAACGCAAAGCCGAGCGGCTCATCGCTACTCAAGCGCCTGAGCTTCCACGACTTGAGCGCACACGCGCGACCACCGCCACGACTTCGCAGCTGAGTCTTGAGCTCCCGAATGAAACTCTGGACATTCTCCAGCAACTTAAAGGGGCGCTCGCGCATAAGCATCCCCAACTCACGACGGCTGAGCTGATCACGCTGCTCGCACGAGAAAAGCTCGCTGCGCTGCGACCCGCGCCAGCGCGAAAAGCCACGGCGCCACCCAACCCGCATCAGCGCTACATCCCGCAACAACTCCGCCGTGAATTGAAACAGAGAGCTGAACACGCCTGCGAAAACTGCGGTTCCCGCTACGCGCTCGAGATCGACCACATCCGGCCTTTCGCGCGTGGGGGCCCAAGCACCCCTCGCAACTTGCGCGTGCTTTGTCGCGTCTGCAATCAGCGACGCGTGCTGACCGGCGCGCACTCATCAGCGACGGATACTCAGCCCAAAAAATCAGCGACGGGCCATCAACGCCGCGCACTGAGCCGCGAATGACTCTCGACGCGCACTGAACAGTGCGCTCATTTTCGAGGGCGGGGTCGCGGGGGCTCGGCATGGGCGGGGTCATCCGGCCAAGAGTGCTTGGGGTAGCGCGCGCGGAGTTCCTTGCGAACATCAGCATAGCTTCCGCGCCAAAACCCGGCGAGATCTTGAGTCACTTGCACCGGTCGAAAGTTCGGACCCAGAAGATGTAACGTGACCGGAAGTTGGTCTCGCCAAACACGAGGACCTCGAGAAAGGCCAAAGAGCTCTTGCAGGCGGATTTCCAAGTAGGGGGCCCGGTCGCGAAGATAATGAATGACGACACGTTTGCCGCTAGGCGCGAGAAAATCGCGGGGCGCGTAAGCCTCGAGAGCCTCGCGCGTGGATGGGGCCATAGCGCGCCAGAGTGCTTCGCTGGCGGATTTTTGTTTGAACACTTCAAGTCGTGTTTCGCCGAAGTAAATTTCTTCGAGAGCTCGACCGCGAATTTCGTCCCATGCCTCGAGCTCCGGCTGGCCAGCGACACAGAGACCTGGCGGTGGATCGCTGACAAACAGGAAGCGCGCGTAGAGGTCACTCGCTTCGCGCTCGAGAATTTCCCGACGCTGGGCCTCGGACAAAAGCAGCGGGAAGGCTTCTTCACTTCCTGCTCGGCGTCGCTTTGGCTCGGTGAGCGGAAGGCCTCGAAAGGCGTCATAGAAGACTTCCATGACGGTGAGGTTTTCTGTGGCCTCGTCGATTTGGACTTCACGATCACTTCGCACTTGAGACCGCCAAGGTCCATGGAAGAGCGAAACCTCTTCGCTTGGCGTGAGACCGTGCGCTAAGACACACACGGCATCGCCCGTCTCGCGGTGAGCAGGGCCACCTGTGGCCAGCGCAAAATAGAAGGTCGCGTCTTGCACTAAACTCCTGGAGCTCAAAGCTAAACCTTTGCCACCCGCGAGGCGCGCGCGATCTGAGCGCGGCCCACGGCGTTTGGCGAGGCGATCAGCGAAGGCGTGTACGAGAAGTTCCGTCACGTTTTCGCGTTTGAACGAGTCGCGCGGCAGGGGCCCGCCGTAGATTTGCTCAGCCACTCGCATCGCGAGATCACGGGCGTTGAAGTCGATTCGGAAGCGCGAGGACGTATCTGTCAGCGCATCAAGTCGTGGCATGAGATCGCTGTCTTCGCCGCGTGCCGGTGGCGGATCGATGAGAAAGTCTCGCTCTTGAAGAATCGCGGCCAGTCGAGCGCCGAGGGATGCCAGATCACGTCGCTGGGCTTCAACCCAAAGTGCGGCCAGTCGCGGATCGAGAGGGGAACGTGCCATGGCTTTGCCCAATTCCGTCAACCTCCCCGAGGCATCGGTCGCCTTCAAATCAAAGAGCCGAGCTTCGGCTTCAGCCAGACTCGGCGTCGGTGGCGGAGTGAACCATGAAAAGCTGCGCGCGTCGGTGACACCGAGCGATTTCAAATCCAAAAGTGTGGCCGCAAGATCGATGCGTTCAATTTCGGGTTCGTCGAAGGTGGGAAAGGCGTTTTCGTCAATGCGACTCCAGAGCCGATAATTGAGTCCCGGAAATTGTCGGCCCGCGCGTCCTCCTCGTTGCGTGACGGAGGAGAGTGAAATGCGCTCCAGTTCAAGGCGAGGAAATCCGGCGCGATCGCGTCGATCGATGCGCTGCAAACCTGTGTCGATCACCGTGCCGATGCCATCGAGAGTGAGGGAGGTCTCAGCCACATTGGTCGATAGCACGACACGGGGACGAGGTCCCTTGCTGAGTGCAGCTTGCTGGTCCTTGAGCGCGAGTCGCCCATGAAGTTCATGAATGTCGGCCAAGCCGGCGAGGCGAGTTTGCACGGCTTCGCGAACACGGCGAATTTCACTCGTTCCCGGTAAGAAGACGAGGACATCTTCGATGCGCGGTTCTCGACCTGTGAAGAGACTCAAAATTTTATCGGCGACACGGTCGACGAAATGAGGACCGACGTTGAGGCTGAGCGGCTCAAGACCATGTCGGACTTCGATTGGAAAGGTTCGGCCGGGGACCTTCACAATCGGTGCTTCACCCAGATGCCGGGACAGAGCCTCCGCATTGAGAGTGGCGCTCATCACGACAAGTTTGAGGTCGGGCCTTGCAAGCTCTTGCAGTTCTTTAATGATTCCGAGGGCCACATCGGTGTGTCGACTCCGCTCATGGAACTCGTCCAAAACCACCGCGCTCACGCCGTTGAGTTCGGGATCATGCTTGAGTTTCTGAAGAAACAAGCCCTCGGTGTAAAATGCCACACGTGTTTGCGGAGAAATTTTGTTTTCAAAGCGAACGGCATAGCCGACTTCGCGTCCAAGTTGCCAAGCTCGCTCCTCCGCGATCCGGGTGGCCGCCGCGCGCGCCGCGATCCGCCGAGGCTCCAAAACCACGATACGGTCGGAAAAGTTCTCCGCCAGCAAGGGTGGCAAGCGTGTGGTTTTTCCCGCACCAGGCTCCGCGACGACGACCAGGGAAGAGTGATCTTTGAGCGCGCGGAGCACGAGGCCCGAGGCCTCGTCAAAAGGGAGCGGCGAAAGTTTCATCAGAGTTGGGACTTGATCCAACGTACGGCGGGGCCGACGGCGGGAATGCGTTCGTAAATGAGATCGCTCACGTCAAAGTAGTCTCGATGCATACAGACGAGGTCAGTGCCCTGCCGAAATCGCAGATGCGAGGCGCCGGGAAGCCAAAACTCGCGGCCTCGATTGAGATGCTTGTGCGTCAGCCCCATGCGCCAGGTGAGCATGGCTTCGTTGCCGAGCATGAGTCGCGACTCCCACTCGAATCGACAAGACAATGTGTTTTTATAGAGGCGATCAAAGTACCGCGTGAGCTCGCTCAATCCGTGAATCTCATGCAGCGGATCTTGGAAGCTGATGTCTTCGGAATACATGAGCGTGAGCAGCTTCATTTTTCCGGCTTCGAGTTGATTGAAGTTTTCCAGAAAGCGTTCAAGGCGTGCGTCCATACCTTGGAGTTTTACCGAATTCGAGAGCCACGGTGCACCTTGCGAGGCGTTAAGTGTCTAGATTTCCGTGATCGGCGGTGGGCCAAGGGACTTGGTCTCGTAATTGCCTTGCTCTCAGAAAACGCGAGCTCATTTTCGCAAGAGGGCAAGCTTGGCACCAGTCCGACAGTCGCACTTTGCGTCGTTGAACCTGCCATCACCATTGAATTTTGAGCGCCGAAGCGCGCTCGAAAGAATTTTGAACGAGGGAGATTTCCGAAATGGAAAATACAACATCGAAGTCAGAAGTGAATGCCAACAGAATGTCCCTATGGATGAAGTTGGCCGTTTTGCCCACCGTGGCCTTGTCGATCGCCATGGGCACGACAGCTTGTAAAAACGAAGATGTCGCCGCGGTCGGTGGAGCCATTGCCATCGTGGCGGGCGCCGTCGCCATTGGCGCCGCCTTGGGCGATGATGATGATCATTCACATCGGCCCCGATGCCGTGGCGGCTATGTGGAACGTTGCCGCAGTACGCATGATCGCTGGGGTCGTCGCCACACCAGCTGCACGCGCGAGTGGGACTCATGTGCGACTCGCTACGCCGCCTCCGCCGCTTCCTCTCTCTTGAGGGCTGATAGATCGGTCTCGACGGTGTCGGGTCGATACAATCTGCCGCTTGAGTCGGCGGAGAGGCTCACGAAGGCTCTGCAGTCTGCGCATGCGGGTCAGGCCGATGCATTGACCTCCTTAGGACTGTCCCAAGATGACCTGACGTCGATGGCAAAGTTTCAGATGCCTTCGTCGGATGGCATCGAGAAAATGGCGAAGTCGTTGGCGCTTTCGCGATCGGCGACCCAGGGCTTGATTCAGGAGTTGATGAACGACGCGCGTACGCAGTTTGCGAATGTACAGTCACCGGCTTGGAAGGCCTGCACTTCGGCAGGTCAGTGGCGCACTCCTGAAAACGGCGGCACTTGCAAAGAGACATTCTGGCCGGGATGCAGCCCCGAAACGGGTGCAAGCCTCTGTATCGTTGGAAAGTGAGACGGCGCAACTCAGATTTTGTTTTGAATTGGGATCGGTGGAGAGCGCGCCTTCAAAAGGAAAGAGGGCGCTTGTTTGAAATCGGTTTCATGTCCCCAGGCCCAGCCCGAATAAGGCTGGGCTTTTTTGTTGGGCCGACGAACTGGGTCAAGTGAGGCCGAGGAAATGAGGACTCGATCTTCAGCGATGAAATTCCTGTTCAGGATCGACAGGCTCTGTCGTTTTTCTAGACAGCGATTTCGTCCCGCTTTGAGCCAATTCCGTTTGAGGTGGGATGAGATTTGCTCCCTTTGTCTGAGGACGTTCGAAGTTCGCTTGGGCGTCGAAGTGGCCGGAAGGAATCCGGGGATTGAGGGAAACACAATATGCTCACGCGCATCGCCTTGGTGTCGCGACCAGATCGGGATCTCGAGTGGATTCGCTCGGAGTTCCGCAATCCTGTTCGCTTCACCTATCGCGAGTTTTTATCGATGCAGGAGGTCCTGCATGGTCTCATCGATTTTCCGATGGATCTTATGCTGCTGCGATTGCCGCAGTTTCGCGAGGCGCATCTCCCAATGTTGCATCGTTTGCGAGGGAAGTTTCAAAAGGTCTCCGTTATTGTGATGGCCGCTGATGCCGAGCCGCGAGCGCGAGCGATGCTGACGGGGATGGAGCGCATGAGTTTTTTGGCGGAGCCCGAAGAGCGACGAGATCTTTCGGCCATGATCGAGCGGTGGCAGAAAGGGCAGCCCGTAGGTTTGCGCCAACACGCTCGAATTAAGCGAGAGGGAGAGGTCATTCTCACGGATCGTTTGGGTCAGCCCTACCGAGCCCGCTTTCTTGATTTTGCACAAATGGGTGCGCGCGTGCTGGTCGATTCTCTCCGGAGTTTCGATCATCGCGAGGCCCTCAAAGTGGATTATCCGAGCACGCAGGGCGACTCGGGCCGTCGGCAAGTGCTCGAGGCCCGCGTCGTTTGGTCGAAAGAGTCAGCAGGATTGGTGGACTCACTTCGAGGCGTGCGCAGCCGGACCTTGGGTCTGAGGTTCGTGGCTCAGTACTAAACCTCGGCAGCTTTGAAAGCCATCGACTGGAGCACTGAGGCCGTGCACGGAGGGCGTAGGCTGATTGGGTAGACGGCTTGCGTAGAATGGTGGGCGTGCTTCTGGTGCGCAGTTTAAGGCGAAACCTCAGGGTCGACCTTGAGAACTCCATCTCATGTCGAGCCCCATAGCTCGAGGCTCACCCTCTTAGCGGCGAACGTTTTTGTGCAGCTGATAGTAGGCTGTTTGCAGTTCGACAAAGGCGCGCTTGGCGTTGTTGCTGGCCTCCGCCCAAGACTTAGCGTTGGCGCCTTTTGCTTGCTTCCAAGCCTGGCGGGCCTTCTCAAGACGTGGTCCCAGTTCGCTGACTGCATTCTTTGAATACTCAGCGACCTCGGGCTTAGTGATCTCGGACGTCTTGTTCCACTCTTTCATCGCCACATCGTAGAAATCCAGACGCTCACCGAGAGAGCCAATGAAGCGAGCTTTGCTCTCATAGCCATAGTCAATTTCGGCGAGGCTCACGGCCCAAGTTGAGCTTGTTCCCTTCATCGCGATTTCGGGATTGGGTTGGCCGTATGTGCCGTTGTTCCATAAAACGCCGTGGCTCAAATCGATCGGAGTATTCCCCGAATGATGAGCTGATGGGTGAGTTGTGGCGGGGCGCGCTTTGGGTTTGAAGTGAATTTTTCCGCCGTGCTCGGCGTGTGCTTTCTTGTCTTTTTTCGCATGACCATGGCCGGCGTGATCGCCACTTTGGCTCAGGTCGGCTGCTGGCTCGGCATGGGAGTGATCACCGTGGTCGCCTTCGTGGGCCTGGCCCATCGTCATTCCGTACGTGGACAAGATCAAAGTTGCGGCAAGTGTTTTGAGGCAAAAACGAGAAACGGCACGCATGGCGAGTCCTCCAGGCAAGTTGAGAGCCTCGAGCATAGCGTCGGAAACACGGGGACTCAAGGCGTCGCATAGGGGCGCGGTGTCGGAGACGAATTAGCTGAATAAGGATAGGGCAAGCTTTTAGGCTCAGAGGCAAAAATCGGGAAAAGCTGACTTGGTGGCGATGACCTCCTTGAGTGTTGGTCGAGAAGGTGATGAGAAGTGCTGAAAACTCAGGCTGGAGGACGAGATGAGCCGAATCAAATACCCCACGAACTTGATTTTCATGATTGCGGGTCTGCTACTTTTCTTACCCCAGGTCGCACGCGCTGATTTTGGCGAGGTCGACCTGATGACTCGCGAATCGATTGAGATCTTCTTCAACAGCGAGTCGCGCGGGGTCGACCTTGAGCGCTTGGAGTACGTCGGTGAGCCCCAGTGGTCAGGTCCAGTGATGCAAATTGAGACCTCGGTTTGGGCTGAAACGCATCGTCTACAAGGCGGAGCGCAGTGGGCTTACCACAACTGCTGGACACAAATCGAAGTCCGAGCTCCCGGTCATTACGTGGATCTGGGTAGCCACTGCGAATTGGACTTCGATTAATTCGACCTTTGTGTCCGCAGCGAGTTTAAGAATCTGCGACATCAGTCGAATCATATTTACCTCCCTGGGAAAGTGTTTGCGGAACTCGAAAGACCGAACGCAAGATTGACGAGATGTGCGCGGATCCGTCGAGGTCATCTCAAATCGAGTCATGGAGATTTGTCGCCGCCGCTGCGGCGCTTGCGCTCGGGTCGATGTGGCCACAGAATGGGTTCCCGCAGACAGGGAATCAACAGGCAGGTTTTCAACAGGCAGGGCGAGCTGCCGAAGCCTCTCCTGCTGCGGCCGACAAGTCGGTGAAGTCCGAAGCTGTGTTGGGGCTTGCGGAGTCCACTCGTCAGGCGCACTCGGTGGGGCAGATTCTGCTCGAGAATCAGGTCTTGGAGTGGGGAGGAAGCTCCCGCATCGGTCTGAAAATTCGTCTCGATCCGCAGTGGCACACCTATTGGTCAAATCCCGGAGACTCAGGGGCGCCACCGCGATTTGAGGTTCGCGTTATTCCTCCCGAATCTGATCCCAACTTTTGGCTCCCCCGAGTGGAGGATGTTGAGTTTCCGACTCCCATTCGAATCGATCAGCCTCCTCTGACAAGCTTCGCCTACGAGGGCGAAGTCATGTTCACGCGTCGGCTCCGTTGGCCTGCGGGGCGGGCCGAGGAGCTGCAGCGGGCCGGCAAGATGCCGAGCACCTTGCACATCGAAGTGGACGCGGAGTGGTTGGTTTGTCTTAAGGAGTGCATACCGGCTCGGCAAAAATGGAAATGGGATTGGCCGATTGGCCAACAGGGCCTTCCTTCCACAAGGCAGGCCGAGTTTTTACTGAACGAAGAGCACTTACCGAAACCTTGGTCGGCATCGACTTGGAAAATGGAAGGTCGAGAATTGCAGCTCTTTGGCTTGGGATCTTTGCTGTCGGCCGATCCGACGATCGAGGTCGTCGACTTTTTTCCGAGCGTGGCGAGCGGGCTCTCCCTCTCGAGGCCCAGTATTGAGCGGATAGGCGAGCGAGTTCACCTCGCCTTTGCCGAGCCACCGAATATGAATGATCCGAATGCGAATAAACCGAGTATGAATCAGGCCGAGCCATGGGGTCTTGTCCTCTTGCAATCTGCTTCCTCGGGCTCTGTTCAGGCCTTTGAATTACGTGGTGAAGGGCAGACTCTGACGTGGTGGCGTGCGCTTCTCTTTGCATGGGCCGGCGGGCTGATTCTCAACCTCATGCCCTGCGTGCTACCGGTCATTTCTCTGAAAATGCTCAGTCTGGGCAAGTTGGCCCAGCAAAATCGCCGCGAAGTGAGTCATCAGGCTCTCGCCTACACCTTCGGGGTGCTGACTTGTATGTGGTTGATCGGCGCGATTCTCGCTGGACTTCGCTTGACGGGTGAGAGTTTGGGCTGGGGTTTTCAAATGCAGTCTCCTCATTTTGTGATCTTCATGTTCGCCCTGTTTTTGGCGATGACTTGGTCCTTGCTCGGTCGGTGGGATTGGGGAGGGCGCTGGATGGGTTGGGGAGAAGGCCTCACGCGAGGCGGTGGCCGGCGCGCTTCTTTCTTTACCGGACTTCTCGCCGTGATCGTCGCTTCGCCGTGCACAGCGCCGCTCATGGCTCCTGCAATGGGTTTTGCCTTGACCGCTCCGATGGGCAAGATGTTCCTTAGCCTGACCGCCTTGGGGCTGGGTTTGGCCACACCCTATTTGCTCCTGGTGGGGGCACCCTCGATTCTCAAGCTTTGGCCGAGACCAGGAGCTTGGATGAATCGTTTGAAGCTCGCCATGGCCGTGGGGCTTGCGGCAACTTCGCTTTGGCTTCTCTGGATCCTCTCAACACTCTGGACGCCCATTGCGGCCGCCATCGTCGGCGCTGCCGGTATCTTGATGTTGCTGGCGATGGAGTTCCAGCGTCTGAGATGGGTTTCGGCTCTCGTTTTCGTCGCGGCGGGCGGGCTCTTGATGTTTGCCTCACGACTTCCTTCTGAAACGACGCCTGTTCAGGATTCTTTCTGGCAGAGTTTTTCTCCACAAGCCGTCGAGCAGGCGCGCCGTGAGGGACGCGGGGTCTTCATCAATTACACTGCGACTTGGTGTTTGACCTGCCAAGTGAATGATCGGGTGGTGTTTCGCGATTCCGCAACTCGGGCCTGGCTCAAAGAGCGTGGCGTCGTCATGTTCAAAGCCGACTGGACGAAGTCGGACTCGGTGATCACCGAGAGTTTGAAAAGTTTTGGACGAGCCGGTGTGCCTCTCTATGTTTACTACCCGCCCAACGGAGAGGCCAAATTGCTTGCCGAAGTGCTCACCCCGGCGGGATTTCGCGATGAAATTGATTCGGCCCATGCAGGCCGACCGGTGCCAGAGAACACGAAGTGAAGGTGCGAAGCCCGACCAGAAACCCGACCAGAAGCCCGAACAGAAGCCAGATGTGAAATGAGATGTGACGAAGTTTGATCAAAATCCAATAACCTCAGGAGGTCGATATGTTGGGAATTCGGAAACTCTCCAAGCTGACAGGGACAGCGATGATCATCGCCATCGGTATAAGTGGAATGATCGGTGCAACGGCGGCGGCGCAGGTGAAAAATGGCGAGGCCGCGCCAGACTTCAGTTTGAAATCGGCGCAAGGCGCGGATGTAAAACTCTCGCAGTACAAGGGAAAGACGATTGTTATGGAGTGGTTCAATAATGACTGCCCCTACGAGACGAAGCCCTACGACTCGGGCAACATGCAGAAGTTGCAGGCGCAGGCGACAGTTGACGGTACGGTGTGGCTCACCATCGTTTCTTCAGCACCAGGGAAGCAGGGACATGTCGAGGCCGCGGCCGCGCAAAAGATTGTCGCTGATCGAAAGGCGAACATGACAGCGCTCTTGTTGGATCCTCAAGGCGAGGTGGGACGTCGTTACGCAGCCAAGACAACACCCCATATGTACGTCATCGATTCGAAAGGTGTGTTGGTTTATCAAGGCGCGATCGACTCGAATTCATCTTCTGACCCAAAAACGATCGCCGGAGCGACCAACTATGTGACCGAAGCTTTGAAGGCCGTCAAAGCCGGTCAGCCGGTCGCAACGGCGTCGACCAAGCCTTATGGTTGTTCGGTGAAGTACAAGTGATCGAGGTCTCGAGCTAGATCGACGAGGGCGAGGTTCCGCGAGCATTGTTGTTCGAGCTGGACCAGGAGCCTCGCCAAAGTTTGTGAATCTCGATGATGATCACCACGCTGACGGCATACCCCAAGAGCTCGCCCCACTGCGCGAGTGCAACAGGTTCGAGTTGGAGAATCTCGCTCAGACCCGGCGTATAGAGAGCCGCAATATGCAAAAGCTGTGCGCCGAGTGTGCCAAAAAACAAATAGCGATTGGAGAAAGGCGAAACTCGAAACGCTGAGCGTGTTTCGCTGCGGCAGTTGCCGATCATTAGGTTTTCGAAAAGGACCAACAGCAGGAGCGTGAGATTTCGGGCGGCTTCGACCGAAGTGCCGGAGCGCAGCTGCAGCTCGAAGAAGACCGAAGAAACCAAGCCCATGACCAAAGCGCTGAGCGCGATTCTTTCGAGCATGATTCGATTGAACATGGGTTCTTGGGGTGAGCGAGGGGGACGTGTGAGTTCGTCACCCTCTTTGGGCTCAAAGGCGAGGGCGGCATCTTGAATGCCGTTCGTGACCAGGTTGAGCCAAAGAAGCTGCGCGGCCGTCAGGGGAAGTGGCGTATTGGCCCAAACCGCATAGAAGAACATGATGATCTCAGCTGCGCCCGTCGAGATGAGAAGGTAAACAACTTTCCGGATGTTCGCGTAGGCAATGCGGCCCTCCTCGATCCCCGCCACGATGCTCGCAAATCGATCATCGGCAAGAATCAAATCGGCCGTTTCTTTCGCGAGATCCGTTCCGGACTTTCCCATGGCGATCCCGACATGAGCTGCTTTGAGGGCCGGCGCATCGTTGGCGCCGTCGCCCGTCACAGCCACGAAGTGACCGTCGCGAATCAGCTGTTGCACGATTTGAAGTTTTTGTGTCGGTTCCACACGAGCGAAAACGCGGCCTCGCCGAATCAACTCTTCGGGACTCATGGAGGTTCGCAGCGCCTGTCCCGTCACACACTCGGAGTCGGACTCAGCGAGACCCAATTGTCGGGCAATGGCCATGGCCGTCTTCGGATGGTCTCCGGTCACCATAGCGACTTGAATCCCAGCTTGGTGGCAGGACTGAATGGCATCGCGAGCTTCAGGCCGGAGGGGATCCAACATGCCGACAAGTCCTTCAAAGCACAGGTGGGCAAGTTCGCGGCGGAGTTCTGCACCCTGCAGACAAGGCGTGGGCGCTGACTTGGAGGCCAAAGCTAAGACGCGATGGCCCGACTCCGCCAGAGGATCTGAAATTTCTGTGACGATGCGGGAGCGAAGAGAATCCGTGAGTTCCTCGATACCCG
The DNA here is from genome assembly GCA_947462815.1 of Pseudobdellovibrionaceae bacterium. Lineage (GTDB taxonomy): Bacteria > Bdellovibrionota > Bdellovibrionia > Bdellovibrionales > JAMPXM01 > UBA2339. The sequence goes on along the minus strand of CANHQR010000032.1, from coordinate 28,171 downwards.
ACGCAGATCGATAAGTCGAACACATCGCTAAAACTTTCTCGAGTGCGCCCTTGACCGAAAGTCGATCTTGCCCTTGGGATTCGTGAAGTGTTGCCGCAAACTGATTCTCAGGCTCAAAAGGTATTGCCGCACGAAGATTAAACTTCGCCGTCGATACGGGGTAAGGTCGCTTTTGAGCGAGAACCAAAAAGGCGAGGTCGACAGCGTCGCCGTGGCCCTCCCAGGACTGATGACCCACGGGTGACTTGAGCTGAGCTTCGTTGCAAAGCGCCCCGGTGAGAATGAGTTCGCGGTGATCTTCGAGAAGTGGCTCGATAGGTTCGGGTCGAAGGTCGCCCGAAACCTGAAGTCGCAATGGCGGCCTATCGAGTGAGCGAACTTCGGTGATGCTCAGTTGATTCACCGTCAGTGTGCCCGTCTTGTCAGTCGCGATCATCGTGCAAGAACCTAAGGCTTCAACGGCGTGGAGACGTCGAACAATCACATGTCGTTTGGCCATGCGGCGACTGGCAACCGAGAGGGCGACCGTTAGAGCGACCGGTAGGCCTTCAGGAATCGCGGACACAGCGAGCGCGACGGAGAACATCAGCACGTCGAGCCAAGTTTGGCCTCGAGTGAGGAGAATCCCGGCCATCGCCACACAAATGATCAGCAGCGACCAACTGATCTTTTGCGTGAGCTTCGCCATTCGCAGCACGAGGGGCGGTGGAGCAGTGTCCTCTTGCTTCAAGGAAATCGCAATGTGGCCGAGCTGAGTCTGCAGGCCAGTGGCTAACACCACGGCCTCGGCCCGCCCTCGCGTCACCACGGCGCCTGCAAAAGCCATGTTACGACGATCCGCTAAACTCGTCCCCACCTCAAAAACCAGGCTTGCGTCTTTTTGAACGGGGCGAGATTCGCCGGTGAGAAGAGATTCGTCGATTTGTAAGTCGAACTTTTGTGTTGGGGCTTGTGATGGATGTTGTGTCGCATCCGATGGATCGGCTTGATCGGCAACAAGGTGCGGTAGCAGGCGAAGATCCGCGGGGACTTTGCGACCGGACTCAAGACGAACCCAATCTCCAGGTACGAGTTCTTCGGCATCGACTTCGATCTCTTGCCCATTGCGGACGACCAAACATCGAGTGCGAGAGAGATTTTGCAAAGCTCGAGCACTCTTCTCCGCACTGTATTCTTGAATACTGCCGACGATGGCATTGAGGGTGAGAATCAGCAGAATAAAGAGCGCATCGCTCACGTCATCGAGCCAAAGTGCGATCGCGCCAGCGGCGAGCAAAATGTAAATCAAGGGATTGAGGAACTGACGTGCGAACACCACCCAGAATGGAGTCGCCTTTTGAGTTGGAAGGCGATTGTGGCCGTAGATCTCGCGTCGCACTTCGACCTCGGCGAGGTGGAGTCCGCTCGGCGAAGTTTGCAGTCGCTTGATCACGGTCGTGGCCGTCTCGGCATGAGGAGCCGAGATCGGCTCCAAGATTTTCGGAGGAATGGAGTTCAGTTCATTTGGATTGGGCACAACCTCATCCAAAGCGTCGTGCCGAGAGCCATTCGGGCACAGCACGGCCAAAGACAGCATCAATTAAGCATTTGGTGGTGTGAAAGCTCAGGCCAATCCCATGCGCCGTGTATCCGCCGGCGAAGAAGACTTGATTGTCATCCGGCAGGGCGCCGACCATTGGCTCGCCGTCGCGAGCAAAGCCCATCACACCCGACCAGCGGTGTGTGACCTTGGCATTTTTGAACTGGGGTAAGTGCGAAACGACGAATTCATAAAGAGCGTTTTGAATCGGCTCGGTGGTGTGATCCGAGTATCCGACCTCAGTCTCTTTTTCGACTTGGCGGAAGCCGCCAATCAACAGCTCGCCGCTCGGGACTTGACGGAAGTAGTCCAAATAGAAATTTGCATAGCAGGGAGCATCCATGAAGCGAGGTACGGCTTCCATCATGAGACACTGCCCACGCGTGGCGTAGATCTTATCTTTGAACCAGGGATGCAGGCGCGCGGAGTAACCGTTCAGATTCATCAGAATCATCGCGGCCTCGAAGTCGCCGTTGTCGGTTTTGAGAACACGCGTGCCCTCGCTGGTGGACTCGATCGCAAAGGCCTCGGTGCCCTCAAATAAATCTGCACCAGACCGCTGGTGAAGGCGATGCACAAGAGAAACTGGATTCACACTCGCATCATCCAGGTACTTGATGCCGCCCACAAAGCCGCGGGCTCCAACCCTTGAGGAGATGTCTTTCTCTTCGATGATCTCCGTGCGGATCTTGAGTGAGGTCATGATTTCCGAGACCTTCTTGAGCTCAGCAAACTCAGTCGGCTGCGCCGCCAAGGAGTAGGCGCCGTTTTGTTCGAAGCTGAGAGAGGCGCCTTGGTCCTGAATGATCTCCTCTTTGAGTAAACGCAGATTTTCCTGCGCAAATCGCCAGATCGCGGTCGCCGTCTCCAAGCCGTGCTTGGTGATCATGCGATTGAAATGCTCGACAGATCCACCCGTGATGAAGCCCGCGTTGCGGCCGCTGGCGCCAAACGCCAGACGCGATTTCTCCACGACGGCGACTCTGAGACTCGGGTCTTCCTTCTTCAACCAGTAGGCCGTGGACAGTCCGGAGATCCCGCCGCCGACGATGATGGCGTCGTAAGTGCGGCGATTTTTGGGGGAGCTTCGATCTAACCAATAGGAAGTGCTCATAGGGATTTTAGTCCTTTAAGTCTTGAGTTAGCTTCGTCAAATCCAAATACATCTCTTGGGCGGTGCAGAGGCAAGGGGGTTTCAAGCAGCGCGTGCAATTGTAGTCCACTTCGCGCCAATACTCTGGATATTCCGTGATCTTTTGAAAGCCGAGCTTCAGTAAATAGCGAGTGGAAGAGTTGTCGGGGCTCTCTTTCCAGGAGTGGGTCACAATTCCTCGCGTGGAGGTTTTGTCTCGCAATAGCTCAATCGCAGCCAGCGACAGTCTTCCGCCCCAGCCCTGGCCACGCAACTCGTCGGCTAAGAACAACGACTGAAAATAAGCCGTGTGTTGAAGGGGATGTGGCCAAGCGTGTGGGCTCAAACCCTTGCCCTTGCCATGATTCCATAGGCCGGGGGGATAAGTCAGGCGCGCGCCGACGATTCGCTCTCCCGTGGCCTCGTCAGGACGCACCAACACCAAGGTGAAGACTTCGCCTCCGAGAGTTGAGCGCTGCAGCACTTCACGGACTTCATCGAGCGAGTAATAGCCCTCGCCGATGGCCTGATCTGTAAAGCGCTGAAGGGATTTGAGGTCCTCGGCGCGAAGTGCCCGAATTTGATACATAAGGCATCAATCCCCACCTCCTTGGCCCTCGTCAAGCAGGAGCCTTGGCGCCGACGTGGAAATGCTCGTCTCAACTTCTCAGAAGCGCGATGGTTTCAGAATCGGCGACGCGGCCACGCGGCGACGCGGCGACGACCAGGCCGAGGCCAAACACTTGCGCTAAACAGAAACCCAGCACATCAGAGCGCGCGATGCCGCTAAAACTTGCGGTCAGACTTCTGGCCAAAGTCACTGCGGGATTCGCAAATGATGTCGAAGATGTGAACCAGTAGGCGGCCATGATCCACAGGCCGATGTTTGCGGCCTGTGAGGCCAAGGGCCTCGCGGCATTGAGCGAAATGATCGCGAGAAGTGCAGCCGTCGCGACGCTCTCCGAAATCCAGAGCCCAAGGCTCGCTCGCGGCTGAGAAGCGACCTCAAGTAAGGGTCTTGCGAACATCAGGTGGGTCACGATGACGCCGAGAATAGCGCCGAAAAACTGGGCGGCAATGTACGCGATGCTGAGGCGAAAATTGAGTTTCCGTTGATAGACCGCGAATACCGTCACCAGAGGATTGAAATGCGCTCCTGAGATTGGTGCTAAGCTTTGAATGAGGACGAATATACCGGCTCCCGTGGCCAAAGAGTTGGCCAGGAGTTTGAAGCCAACGTTGTGATTCAGATCCTGAGAAGACGGTGTGAAAAGCTGATCGGCCATAATTCCAGAGCCAACGATGATCATGAGGAGTGTGGCTGTGCCAATGAATTCGGCCAAGATTTTGATCGCCGTTGCCCTATGCACGATGATTCTCTGTTGAAGCGCTATACTCGATGAGTTTCGAGCGAATCGCGTCGCGAGCTTCGCGAAAGCGTTGCAACTGCTCTTCATCAGTCAAATCGGCTTCAGGAGAAGGCGCGGGATCTGCCGCGGGATCTGCAAAAGGCCAATGGAGACGCTGTGCCTGTGGTGCGTACACGGTCGGGCAGACCTCTTCAGCACACAAGGTGATTATGTGGGTGAGTTGGCTCTTCACCTCAGTCCCCAAATCATCGACGGACTTGGAGTGTTGATCTGAGATGTCGATTCCGATTTCGCGAAGCGCGATCACGGCAAAGGGGTTCACACTCTTGGGTGCTGAGCCTGCGCTCCAAACTTGGGTGTGAGGCCAAAGCTTGCGGGCCAGGCCTTCGGCCATTTGGCTTCGCGCTGAATTGGCGACGCACATAAAGAGAACCTTTCGCTTCGTCACGTGGTTTTGCCTCCAGAGGTTGTTGGGTCGGAACCTACGAACCCCTGATTCGGTCAACAAGTTAGGAATGAGTTGAGAAGAAAGGCTCAACCTGGGCTTCATCTTTGAAGGGAAAACCGCTGAGATGCTCATTGCCGGCCGCAGAGGCAGGCGGACGAGTTCGACCGTTGGGCCATCGGCGCTCATCGCGGCCGTCAAAAAGCCCACAAGCTCTCGAGGATCCTTCTTATAGAAGTTTTCTCTTAGTTTTTAACTGCGTCGGAGTTGGACCGTCTAGGAGGCAGAAGCGTGAGGCAGACAGAAATTGGAGCGGGTGAACGGGCTCGAACCGTCGACCTATACCTTGGCAAGGTATCGCTCTAGCCAACTGAGCTACACCCGCGCCCCAAACGAGGGTCCAAGGTATCGGGCGAGGTGCCAGGCTGTCAAGGTGTGCAAAGCGAAGATGAATGAACCGACCTGGCGAGTGCGGTTTAGGGGCGGGATCGGGGGATACTGCTCGAATTATGTGCTGCTGCTGCGCCCTTTTCGTTGTCGGCTGCGATACAGCTGCAAGTATTCCCAAGCTGAATAAAGACTGAGGCCCGCGCTCAACCAGAGCACAACATGGGCTATGTCGGTGATCGGTACGCCGCCCAAATTGGGCGGACCGACCAAGAGGACAGGGATGGCGGACATTTGCACGGCCGTCTTCCACTTACCCGAGGGCTTGGCGTCGATGATCAGCTGTTCGGCCGCCGCCACAGATCGCAGGCCGCCAATCAGAATGTCGCGATTGAGGAGGAGGACAACGAGGAAAGGGTGGACTCGGCCATCGGGGATCAAAATGATCAGAGTTGTCGACACCAGTACTTTGTCGGCAATGGGGTCCATGAACTTGCCCATGTTGCTCGTCGCATTCCACCGACGCGCAAAGTAACCATCCCACCAATCGGTGAGTGCGGCGAAAATGAAGATCGCCGCCGAGATCCAGCCGTTCCAGGGCGGGGAAATGAACTGCATGGTGCTCATCATGACCGCAGCCAAAAGCATGCGGCTCATCGTCAGCCACATCGGAAAGGACAAGCGCCAACCTGTCGCAGGCGAAGGGGACGCGGAGTTTGTCGATGGGGCTGTGGACATCAGTGAACCTCGCCAATCCGGAGCGGATCGAGATCTGGATTTCCTAATGCGCCCAGTTTAGGCTTTTCAAGATGAAATGTGCTAGCCGACGCCTCGCAGTTCTGCGCCTTGCGTTAGTGATCACTTTAGCGGGAGTCCCGAGGCCTACTGCGAGAGCCGGAGTCCTCGCGCTGAGCGATGAACGCGCTGGGGAAGCTCAGCGGGGCAAGGCCTTGGCCGGATTTTGGGAGAAAAAACCCCAGCTCATTGAGGCGATGCGCGAGGATCGTCGAATTGTGGTGTCCTCTAAAGTGGAGCGCACCGGGAGCTCGGACCGGCCCGAAGACCACTTTCAGATCCAGGGTGCGGGTTGGGTCAAAGCCAGTCCCGACGAAGCATTTCGCATCGCTCAGGATTACGCACGCCTGCCTGAGATCAGCGAGCATTTTCAAAAAGCTGTATGGTCGGCTGAGAAAAGCGAGCTCTTTTTGGCCATGGTGGCTCTCGGGTACGTGACGGAGATGAAGCTGGCGATGCGATCCCGCGAGATTCAGTCGGAGCGCGAGCTTTTCTTCGAAGTGATCGAGGGACATTTTCTGGGACTCAAAGGGCGTTTGGCGTTCGCGCCCAAGATGCAAGGCGAGGTCACGCAAGTGGCTCTATTTGTCGATCACAAGTCGCCGGAGTTGCCGCTGCCTCGAGCTCTCATGGGGGTGGTTTTAGAGGCCATTGCGGAGAAGGTGGCGCAGCGAATGCGGCGCCACATGGAGAATCGGAAAGCGGCCTCTTCAAGATCGTGAGAGAGCCCCAAAGAACCCATCAGAAAAAGTAACAGAGAACGCAACAGCCAACGTTTCGAAAAAGGTTTCCGAGAAAACTTACGCGCGTTTTTTCTTTTTGCCTTCGACGCGTTCGACGAGGGCGCGCTTGGCGACGACGGTCGAGGTCTCGCGGAAATCGCCGGGCTTTTCCCACTCTGCAGGGAGAGGGAAGTCGATGCTTCGTGGTTTGACCACCTCGCCAAAGCGCTTTTCGAACTGAATTAGATTTTTGGCGTCGCCCATGGGGATGGAGCCGCCACAGATCTCCTTCAGGTGGGACTTCCAGTTCGAGATCGCCTGCACGATCAAAGGCTTATCGCCGGCTTCAAAGGCATGCTCGCACACTCGCGACATGTAGAGGTTCACGGCCTTGATGGATTCGCGTCGATCGCCTTCGACGAGCGTGTGCAAGAACGCACAAAGCATGTCGTAAAGGACCAAATCTTCAATTTTTGTCTGCGCGTTCTCGAGAGCATAAATGCCGATGCCCCAGAGGGACTCGTCCATATGCGCATTCCAAATTTCAATGGCTTGTTGAAAGTCGCCCGTTTTTACGTGAGCGCGCAGAGCCCCGAGTGTGATCTTGGCGAGCAAGTAGGAATCGAGCTCACCTGTCTTTTCCACTTCCGTTAAGATCTCTTGATAAGACTTGAGCGCATCGCGATGGCGATGGGCCCGAGTGTGCTGATCGGCTTGAGTTCCCAGTTTACAAAAAGCTTCCAGGCGAGCGTCGTTCACAATGACTCCTCAAAAATGGCCCTGAGCCGCACTTCTCGTCCTATGCGAGTGTTTCGGGGGCCGACTCTCTCTAGTGTCGCTCAATTTTTCTTGGATTTAGAGTCGAGTTCGTAGCGAAGCTCTTGTGCCGACCAAGGGCTAAAGATTATCCTAGTCCTAGGTGTATGTGCCGGGAGAGGAGGTGGTGCCAATGAACGACTTATGTCGAACTTGGACCACCGTGAAGGAGGTCCTGAACTAAAGACGTCGCGGTGATCCAGCCCTAGGTCGTGGATCTGGCCCAGCCTCCCTGAGGCAAAGCCTCATCTCGATCGAGCGTGCCGGACAGAGCTTCGACTTTGGTTTTTGGATTACCCTTTACGGGGTCAACACTCCACAAGCTGAGCTTCAAAACTTGATCAACAAGTCTGAGCGTTGGCCCAAAGAGTGAGAGTTTCCAAACCGCCGCTGCTCGCAAGAGCCGAGGCGGTTTCTTTTTGAGGTCCGCTGGGCCTCAGTGCTTTTTGTTTTTCGGTGTGGGCTTGGGCTGGGACGGGATTTTCACGAGCTCATCTTTGAGCTGTGCGAAGGGATTGGTGTTCTCGTCGGCTCGCGCAAACTCCGCGGCCAATTCCTCGCGTTTTCGGCGAGCTTCATCCAAGTGTTCACAGTCGGGGTCGCCACAGCTCGGATAGAGCGGCTCAGCGAGGGCAATCACTTCGTGCACGTACTCGGCGGCATCGAAGGTTTCATTCTGCACGGGTGTCATCGATGGGCCTTCGTTGAGGAAGTTCACCGACTGATTGCCGTGCACGTGGTGGGTCTCGCGATCGGCGGCGGGTTCATCCACCAGAATTTCGTTGATATCTTTGGTGAGCGGCAAGTGCAGGTCCCAGCCGCAGAGCGAACAGGTCTCGGTGAGCTGAGTGATGAGCTTACCTTGGAGCTGGTAAGCGTTGCCGAGCGGGCGAATTTCAAATTCAACTTTGTACGGAGCCTGATCAATGAGGTCGCGAAGGGCCTCGTTCAATTCACCGGTCTCTCGGTTGAAAGTGAACTGTCGTCCATCCTCAGGAATTTCGCTCAATCGAATACGCATAGGCCGCGCAGGCTAAAGCCGCGCCATCGCCCCTGTCAAAGACCGTGTTCGACAGGGTGTAAATTGTCGCGCACCCGATGGATCCGATGGATCTGAAACACTCCGAGGGCCTTGGTCGTCGCTGAATTTGTGGTGGCTGAGGAAGGCTTTCGTGGGATATCCAGAGCCATGCGAATTGCGATCCCTTGGCCGACCCAGTCTTCCCCCGACGTCAATGAGGCACTCACCCCTTGGTCAGCGGGACCTTACACCTCGTTGCAGATCGCGGAGTTTCAGCCGCCCCCAGGCCAGGATGTGCGCGGCGGCCTCGTTTTGATCCAAGAAATTTTCGGCCTCAACGCGCACATTCGCGCGGATGCCGCACTTTGGGCTTCGCGAGGCTTTCGCGTGTGGGCTCCGGCCTACTTTGAGCTCGTGGTGCGTGACGTGAACGGTCGGGGGCCTGAGCTCGCGTATCGAGATCGGGACTTTGTCGTCGGCCGGGGCCTCGCGCAGACCCTCGGTTTTGAGGTGGCGGCCAAAGTCACCGGACGGGTGATCGGCGAGCTGCGCGAGCGCCTTCGAGACCTGGGCGAGCCCAATCTCGTGATGAGTTTAGGCTACTGCTGGGGCGGTGCTGTGGCATTTTTATCGGCGTCGCGTGGGCGTGGGCATGAGCGTCCGGATGCCTTTGTGAGTTACTATGGCCGAGCGGTCTACGATTTTCGCGCAGAGGTCGCCCCGGTTCCTGGCGTGTTTCACTATGGCGAGCACGACGGGCTCATTCCGCTCGAGCAGGTACAAGCGGTGCGCGAGGCCCAAGGCGCGCATCCTGTGTTCGTCTATCCGGCTGGTCACGGATTCAATCGCTGTGGTCATCCTGATTATGAGCCGGTGTCTGCGCAATTGGCTGTCGATCGAAGTTTGGAAGTGTGGTCGCGCGCCGAGGCTTAAGCCTCAACCCGTCTTGATCGGGACAGGTTCAGGCTTGGGGGTTTACGGGTTCAGGGCTTGTAGGGATAGGCCGCAATAATGTCGTCGGGTGTGTTCAATTTCATGTCGGGCCCGGCTGAAGAGACGCGCAGTTCATTTTTGTTTTTGTCGTAGCGAAGCACGTAGGCCGTGCCCCACTGGTCTTTGCTCGTGTCGCGCTGGATATTGTTTTTGGTCATCATGTTGCGTTGAAGATAGGCCGCGAATTCGGAGACTTTGGGGTGTGAGCCATCGATCGTATCCAGGTAGATCATCTTGGCGATGTCATTCACTTCCTGCTGGGTGGCGATCACTTTCGTTGTTTCGATGACCTTTTGAATTTGCGCTTTAATCTCATCGCTGGAGGCTGCGGCGCCGCCGGCCATCGTGACAACGGGAATAGATTTAGCAATGGCTTCGATCATTTCAACTCTCCTTGTGGCCAGTTCGTCAAAGGGTGACGGATGTTCGTTCGCGCCCCTTGACGTCCACGTTTAGGCCAAGCGCACTTGTCCGGTGCCGTTGTGTTCGGTTTCTTGTTGACGCATTTCTGAGATGGTTTCCAAAAACAGCGCGAGCGAAGCGTGTTGCGAGAGCACGCCCCAGAACGCGTCGGCAGAGAGTTTGAGCAGCCGACAGTTCTCGCGAGTCATCACGGTCGAGTTTCGAGGCGCATTAAGGATCAGTGCCATCTCGCCGAAGAAGTCGCCCTGCTGAAGAGTTTTGATCACACGACCATCGTGAATGACGTCCACGGATCCTCGTACAAGCAGGTAAAAGTCTTTGTCGCTTCGGCCTTGTTCGATCACAGGTCGGCCCGAAGGAAGACTCATCAGTTCGCCGGCGTTCAAGAAGACAGAGACGGCTTCGCGCGGCGCTTCGCGGAAGAGCTCGCTTGAGCCGATGTATTGGCCCAGCATGAGGCGATCGAGAATCTGGTCGAAATCGTGTTTGAACTCGGGCATCTGCCGAAGCTCTTCGACCGCGGAGCGAGGAATGGCAATAAGGCGAGTGGTGGCCGTGGCGACGACGTCGGCCGAACGACGGGCGTTTTCCATCAACGTGTTCTCGCCGAAAATGGTGATGGGTCGAAGCCGTGCGATCTCTGAGGTGGCACCTGTCGGGTGGCGCTTTTGAATCGCCACTTCGCCATCCAACAAAATGAAGAGTTCGTCGGAGTCAGTCTCTTGGATGATGACGTGGACCTCGGGCGGAACCTGACGAATCGAGCCTTTGCCAAGCAGAAATTGAATCGACTCGATGGCGAGTCCCTGAAACAGCGGAAGATCCTTCAAAGTTGCGGCAAACTCGCGAGGGTCAGAGATCTGCGTGGATGTGGTGGCGCGCGAGGCGCGTGCGCGAATTCGCTTCTGGCTTAAGGGGTGGAGCACGTTTTGTGAGAGCGTGCGCAATAGATCGATCACCATCGCGCCAGACATCAGGACTAAGCCGCCTAAAATCAAGCCGCTCGCCACAAGCTCCGCCAACGGTAAATCGCCGCTGAGGCCTCGATGGAGGCTCGAAGCGAGGGGCGCGTAGTTGCGATTGAGCAAATGGATGAAAAGGTTGTAGGCCGTCATCACCCAAAGCATGGCGAGAATCGAATAGGCCGTGTAAATACCTTGATCCGCGAGCTGATCTTTGCGGCCGATGCTCGCAAACAGACCGCGATTCTTGAGATAGGGCAGCATGTGAGCGGCCGAGCTTTGGTTATAAACGATATTGAAGAAGCTCGAGAGTTCGGAGCGGCGAAACGGATTGAGATCGACAAGCGCGAGAAGCATCGACACCCAGAACAAATCGGTGAGAAGTGACCACTGGGGTGCGGCTCCGGAGGCAATGGCAAAGAAGAAAAACTGCGAACAGCCGACTCCCGCCATAGCCAAGATTCCTGTCCAGCGATCTCCGGCCAAATAGAGAGTTTCGTCGTGGGATCGCAGTGCGAGAGAGAAGAGATTCAGTTCTAGACGGATTTGGCTGATGCGTCCTGTGAGCAGAATGGAGAGCAGGGCTTTGAACAGCGTCTTCGCAGAAATCAGAATGGAGCAAGCTGCAAAGAGAAACACCAAACCCAAGGCATGCGAGTTATCGATAAAGAGAAACTGTCCAGGAACTTCCAAGTGTCCATTTTGGTAGGCATTAAAAAGAAACAAGAGAGTGATGAGTGCCGATCCGGCAGCGAACACATAAAACGCCAAAAGAGAGGGGCGGCCAAAACTCATGCGCGGAATGATAGGTAAGCTGAAAATAGGTCGCGAGATCCAGACGGGCTCTCGTTCGAACATTTCCGCGCGCGCTTGAGCACCCTGATCGGCCAGCGACTCGGCATTTTCCAGAAAGCCTTGAGCTTGAAGTTTCTGCAAGCTGCCAAAGAACGACTTAAAGGGCACGCGACCCAATCGCCGCTGCAGCTCCTCGATCACCTGCGGAATGCTTCGCGTCCCGTCCAGTAGGCTCAGCATGGGCGCGATCTCGGCGGGTAGCGTGACTTGCTTCGCGCCCTCGATGCGCTCCCAAATCACACGTGCGTCCGAGACAAAAGCTTGGCCCGGCTTGAGGCGAGGTCGCACGTCTTGGAGGGAGGCGGGGGAGGTCGGGGCAACCCCGGTCTGAGTCGCAGTTGCGGATGGAACGGCAGGAGCGTTTGTATTCGGCATGTCGCAAGTTTAAGCCTCCGCGGACGAGGTGGGACAGTTGAGACTTTGTCGGCATCGACCAAGGTCGAGCGCTCGACTCGGGACTGGGACCGATGCATCCTATGCAATTCAAATGCGGCGAGTTGGACGAGACCTCGAGATGCGGACCGATGTTGACCAGTCGGAGGCTCGGGAACTTCAATGAAAGCATGTCGATTTTCGCAAAACTCTTCGGACTAAAAAGTGATCACTCGGTCTCGTCGGCCGTCTCTTCGGCGGGAGCCTCGGCAGTTTCCACCTCGACTGCGGGAACGGCCGGCAAGCCCGATCCACGGCGTTTTAAGCGCGTGAACCTGGTCGTCGACGTGGCGGAGCGCCTGGGGCCACAGTCCGCGCAAGTTCTCACGCAAATCGCGGGAGCGACGGCGAAAGTTTTGCGCGAGAATCTCGATGCTCCGGTTGTGGATCTCAGCCACAATGGTCTTGCCCTCAGACAGTACACCGAGAGTTCGCCGAGCGCTTTACGTCCATGGGTCATTGGGCAAAGTTATGATCTGGAGGTTTCGCTCGGCCAATCGCCGAGTTTTCAAGTGCGGGGTCGCCTCGCGCGATTCAATGAGATGATCGTGGCTTTCGAGTTTGAGCAACTCGAAGTCGATGGGCATGTGAATGTCGATCGATTTTTGGATGCCAAGCTTGTGGGATTGAATATGCGCGCTGTCGATCGCGCCTTTTTTCACGCGGGTCAGGACTTCGATTTCTGGTACTCAGGTCCCCGCGATACCAACTTCATCCTGTGGTTTAAAAACTCGCAGCTCTCGTTGGCCCAGGTGCAAGTCGGCGAAAAGGTTTTTTGGTTGAAGTCCCAAGCGGGTGACTTGGCGACCTGGGAGCCCGACCCAGAGGCGAACTCGAAGCTCGAGCCTTCTGATCCCCGCAAATTGGCCAGCTTCGCTCTCGATGCGGCCCTTCAGATCCGCGGTGGAGGCGAGCCCGTCGCCGCCTTGGTGAAGCATTTGACTTCGATTTGCTCGCAGGCGGCCTAATGCTTTGGCTCGCCCGTCGCGTACATTTCAGCAACACCGACGCCATGGGCGTCATGCATCACTCCCAGCATGTGCATGTTTTCGAAGAGACGCGTGTTGAATGGATGCGCCGCCACGAACTTATGGATTTACACATCCCGAGGGGCCCCTTGGTCTTTGGGGTGCTGCGCTTGGACATTCGCTATCATCGGCCCTTGAAGTTCGATGATCTCGCCTGGGTGGCCTGCCAAGGTCGCTTGCAGGGCGCCTTGATCCAATTTCGCTATGCGATGTTTGCACAGGCCACACGCGAGCTTGTGGTGACAGGTGAGACGGATCTCACCGCCATGCAGGTGGCGGATCTTCGGCCCGCGCGTTTGCCTCTCGCTGTCCGCGAAAAGCTTCGTGCTCAAACTTGGAGCACGAACTGGCCGCCGAGTCTCCCGGCCGAGGCTGAACTTGCGACGCTTTGCGCCTCAACGTCGCCTCGACGCTGAGGTAGTTTTCCCAGCGCTGCGATGGACGCGGGGGTTTGGAACCCTTGGTCCACCATCCCGCCATTGACCCGCAATTGAGCTGAGCGAACCCTTACACTTCGCCATCGAGGAGACCGCCATGGATCGCAACTTAGCCTTGGAATTTGTTCGAATCACTGAAGCCGCTGCCTTGGCGAGTTCGCGGTGGATGGGGCGAGGCGACGAGAAGGCCGCTGACCAAGCGGCTGTCGATGCTATGCGCCGGGCGTTCAACTCCTTGCGCATCGACGGCACGGTGGTGATCGGAGAGGGCGAACGCGATGAGGCGCCGATGCTCTACATCGGTGAAAAAGTGGGCTTGGCTGGCCCGGATGCACCAGCCGTCGATATTGCGCTGGATCCTCTCGAAGGCACGACCATTTGCGCAACCGGCGGCGTGGGAGCCATCTCGGTCATCGCCGTGGCGGAGCGCGGCCGGTTTTTGCACGCGCCTGACACCTACATGGATAAGATCGCCTGTGGACCTGGGGCGGTGGGCTCGATCGATATCGATGCTCCTCCTGAGGTGAACATTCGCGCTGTGGCCAAAAAGCTCGGCAAAGACATCAGCGACGTCACCGTCGTGATTCTCAATCGGCCGCGCCACGAAAAACTGATTGCCGAGGTTCGCCAGACAGGTGCCCGCATTCACTTGATTGGCGATGGTGATGTTTCCGCCGCTGTCGCCACGGGTGTGGTCGATTCGGGGATCGACTTGCTTCTCGGCGTGGGCGGTGCGCCAGAAGGCGTGATTTCCGCGGCCGCTCTCACTTGCTTGGGTGGAGATTTTCAAGGTCGCCTCAAGTTTCGCAGCGATGAAGAGCGCGCTCGTGCGACGCGAATGGGTGTGAGTGAAGTGGATCGGGCCTTTCGCCTCACCGATCTCTGTCATGGTCCTGTGATGTTTGTCGCCTCCGGCGTGACGAGCGGTCCGCTGCTCAAGGGTGTGTCCTTCTTGCCCAATCACCGAGCGGCCACGCACTCGATTGTCATGCGGAGTGCGACGGGGACAGTGCGGACCATTGAGGCCACGCATGATCTCGCCCGCAAACCGGCGACCATGTCGGGACGCTGAAATGTTGTCGCTGACTTGTCATGCCTGTGGGCATCAGCAGAGCCTGCCGAGCCCTCCGGGTCGTCGCGACGAGTGCCCGAAGTGCCGTGCGGATCTGCACGTGTGCAAGAACTGCCAGCATTACGAGTCCACGGCCTACAACGAATGCCGAGAACCTGTGGCGGAGCGCGTTCAAGAAAAAGATCGATCCAACTTTTGCGATCATTTTGTTGTCGGCGGGCCTCGAACCGCGAAAAATGATCGAGAGTCGCTGCGCGCGGCGGCTGAAGCCCTGTTTAAAAAGGGCAAATGAGACGAAGGAGTCCACATGGCCGGAGCTCAACATACTGAAGTGTTCAACTGCACACCCGACGAATTCTACGCGCTGGTCACCGACTACGAAAAGTACCCGCAGTTTTTGAGCGAAGTGAAAGAGTGCCGAGTGCTCAAGAGCGAGTCGAGCTCGAAACTTGTCGAGTACAAAGTCAGCGTGATCAAGGCCATCACCTATCAGCTGCGAACTCAAGAGTCTCAAGCGCAGAGGGTGAGCTGGGAATTCGTAGCCGGAGATGTTTTCAAATCCATGAGTGGCTCATGGACGTTGGCGCCTGAAGCGGGTGGGGTTAAAACGAGAGCGACTTATCAAGTCGAAGGCGACTTCAAAATCTTCGTTCCAGGTCCGGTCGCCAAGACGCTTCTGAACGTGAATTTGCCCGCCATGATGGCGGCTTATCACAAACGTATCAAAGAGGTTTACGGCAAGTGAATCAACGCGACGGCGGTTCTGGAAAATCCGGCGACTCCAAAACTCAACCGGGCGCGGGAGCGCCGGGTAGTTCCTCGGAGAGAAACGAAGTCTGGGACGATCCGGTCACGAGCTCTTCGGGACCGCGAGTCGGGGATTCGATCAAGAAGCTTCTCGCGACAGGCATCTCGGCCGCCTTCATGACGGAAGAGAGCTTGCGACGTTTTGTCTCGGACATGAAGTTACCCAAGGAGACTTTGGATTTGCTCGTACAAGGAGCCTCAAAGTCTAAAGACGAATTGATGAATCGAGTGACACGTGAGGTGATCGGCATCATCTCCAAAATCGATTTCGTCAAAGAGGCCTCAAAGTTTGCTGAGGAACATAAGTTTCGCGTGGTCGCGGAAATTGAAGTGATCAAGAAACAACCCGTTGGAGGCAGTGACGCCTCGGCGGGGAGTTCGGAAAAGGCTTCCACCTCCGCCGATCATCGCCCCACTTCAGGCTAGGTTCAGCCGTCGAGATGGGTCTCAGAGACTCAAGCATCCTGAGAAACCGGACCAAGGTCGATCCTTGATCTCCTTAAGTTCAATCTCGTCTCAAGTTGAAACGTGAATCTGCCGATCACGAAAGTGATGGGATTCTCAAACCTCGATCTTACAAGTTTAGTTTCGATGCTCTTTGCTGAAGCCAATTCATTGGCCAGTGTTCAGGTGATCGAAGCGGCCATGGGAAATTCCCTGATGGCGGCGGGTATTGCGCTGTTTTCAGCCTTGGCGTTCATGCTTTGTGTTCGCGAACTCCTCCGTCAAACGGCCGGTTCAATGCGAAAAGGCGTGCAAGAGAATTGGCCGGGGAGTGGTTCGCGGATTGTGAAGTCGATGGCCTATGAAGAAGAAAATCGTGAGTGGCGACTTCCGGATTCGGGTTTTGAGACCTATGTCCTCGAGCGCGCCGAAAAGTTGAACTCAGCCGGCCGGCGACTCGAGCGGGGCACGGCTCTTTTCACCTTGGCGCTTTTGTCCGTCGTCGCTTTCTTCGGAATGCTCGCGGGTTGGGCCGGTCTCGGCCTCTAAGCTCCGCTCTCCGACGTAAGCTCGTTCCAGCATAAAGTCGATCGCATTTCGTGGATCGAGGACTCGGCTAAACTTCATGTAACTCTCAAAAAATGCAATCGGGTCTTCATTGGGCTCGGCGATTTCGCGCAAGGCCACACTGGCCTGAAGAAGAAATCGCCACCACTCGCCGCGACGTGAATCGTTGAGATCTGAGTCCAGATCGACCGCCGCCATCTCCATCAACTGCATTTCCAAAAATGCCTTGAGGTCGCGGCCTGACCACTTGGTGTCCAGGGCGAAGATCAATTGGTCAACGATGCGCCGTTGAGCATCTAATTCGATGCGATCCTGATCTAAGCTTTGAATGAAGTCCAAAGGCTGATCCACGCGTCTTCGTGCATCCTGAGCTCGCGCTCCCTGATCGAGGTCAAAACTCAAACTCATGCGCGCGATCTGGTTCAATGTGCTCCGTATTTGCGTCTGCAGCTCGCGATCGCGTTCGAGCACTCGCTCACGCACCGCTCGCAGTTGGCGGACTGCCAGAGCTTTGTCGGGCACTTGTTGCGCCTGGGCTTGATCCAGGACGGCGTGGACCAGGCTGAGTGCGATCAGCATAAAGGTGATCCAACGCGAAATCGACTTTCGCTTTGAATCCGCAAAGTACTCTTTGGTCCAATTCAGCTTCATGATCGATCTCCGCTCCGCTGGGGGGCGATCTCTGTTCCGGGGTTGATGCGTCTCGCTTCGGTGCGCGCCGCAACCCTGAACTGCAGCAACATCGGAGTAGAATCGGAGCAAAATTGGGACGCGTTCAGATGAGATTTCCGCGACCTGGTGGGGTTAGGTGTGTCTAAGGGGTCTCCATGAGCTGCTCAACTTGGCTGTGTGGCTGTTCGGGTCGTAAAATTGTAAGTAGCTGAAAACATGAAAGAAAATGGATCTCATGGTGGAGGTTTTGGCGACGTGTCGACTTTTGCGGGCGTTGCCCAAAAAAGTCCATGGAACTCGGTCACTTAAGTGTCTGAATCGGGGAAAATCCTTGGTGATCCACACGCAAGTGGGGCAGCTTGAGGGGATGCCCGAGCCCTTCGCGCGAATTGAAAAACTCACTCCGGCCGCCGATCGCCTGCGCGCCGACATCTTGCGACTCAATCTCCCGGTTCGAGGCCGTTGGGCTGTGGCCGTATCCGGAGGTCGCGACTCGATGAGTTTGCTCGCGATGCTGGCGGAGATTCGAGCGCGCACGCATTGGCCCACATCCCTGGAGCTCGAGGTTTGGCATGTGCATCATGGGAGAGCCGGGGCACCGCTGGACCCTCAGGCTCATGCCGTCGCCGAGGTTGCCGCGTCCCCAAACCCACAGGTCGAGTTTCGCGATCGCGCCGAGCAGCTTGTGAAAACCTGGTCGAACACGTGGGGACTCAACTTTTGCAGTTTTCATGTGGAGCCAACCCGTGAGTCCGAGGAAGCCTGGCGCGAAGCGCGCTGGGCGGTATTTCAAGCTCAACAAGCTCCGGTTTGGTTGGCGCATCATCGTGAGGACCTCTTGGAAACGCGACTGATGCGCTTGATGCGCGGCACAGGTCCACAGGGCCTTCGCAGCATGACCGCGTGGAATCCCGAAAGCCAAGCGGTACGCCCGGTCTTAGATTGGACGCCCGAGGAGCTGCATGCGGGCGGTGAAGCCTCGGCGAGCGCGCTTTCTCCGGTCTCGGAGAGGCTCGCCTATCTTCATGATCCGCAAAATTTTTTGGGACAAGATTTACGAGCTCGATTTCGTCGAGAGCTCTGGCCCTGTCTCGAGGCTCTGCGGCCGGGTGCCACCGCCGCCATGGCGCGGTCTTTTGACTTGATCGTGGACGCGCTTGAGGCTGGCGTGCTCGAAAACCAGCAGACCTGGCCGCAGGTTTTATCGAGATCGCGCTTGATGTTGATCTCATCGGCGCAAGCAGAACGCAGCCTGTATGCTTGGTTGAGCGATCGCGAACTTTCCATCTCGCGCTCGCAGATCGGCGAGGTGCTGAAACGTTTGGCGCAAGCGGAGAAGAATTTTGAGTTTGCCGTTGCGGGCCTGCGCTGGTCCGTGCGTGGCGACGATCTCACGTGTGAACCCATTGGGAATCGCGTGGCCAAGGCCCCCATCAGCACCCCCATCAGCACCCCAAGCAGTACCTCTGATATCGCCCCGGCCGGGGAGCGATGAGCTATGGCGCGGTGCCGTCGAAGGCCTAGGTCGAGTCATCAGGTCACAGCACTGCTCAGCTCGTCACAAATTGACCACCGCCTAGTCCAGAAGGAAGTGATCTGCCTGGCAAGAGAAGTTGGGTCCGGCGTCTTGGCGTGCTAGCATAATCTAGGTCGCGCGTGCGGCTCTGCAAGCTGGAGTGAATCACTTTGAGAATCACCTGCCGACAGATCTTCACGTCGTGCGATCTATCGAGTCCGTGACTAAGGCGGACAATCGAGGCCCGTTTGTGGTGGTGATGTTTTTTTGGATGTCGAACCGACGCGAAGAGTTTTGCGGTGTGAGGAGAGAGAATGAAATCTGGGCATAAGGCGTGGGCGTTGTGGGTTTTTCTCCTAGTGATTCCGCTGATTCTCTTTCAAATGCATCATGCGAGTAAACTCGGTGCGATTCCGGGCTTCACCTACGAAAGATTCGTACAAGCTCTCAAAGACGGGAAAATTGCCAGCGTCACTTTCAAGCGGTCGAGCGGCATGATTGTGGGCGAGGTGAAGCCTGAGTTTGAACAAGAGTTCAAAGGTAAACAGTTCCAGGTTGCAGGCAACACCGAGGACTCCGGTTTTGAACTGGTGCGAGGATTGGGTATTACGCCCAACTATGATCACGAGGAATCATCGGGTTTGATGGCTCAGCTGCTGATCAACTGGTTGCCGATTTTATTGTTTGTCGTGATGTTCATGTTCATCATGCGACAGATTCAGGTCGGCGGCGGCAAAGCCATGAGCTTCGGTAAAAGCCGACACAAGATTCTCAATGAGAATAAAATCAAAGTCACATTTGCCGACGTCGCAGGTGTGGAAGAAGCCAAAGAAGACTTGGTCGAGATCGTTCAGTTTTTAAAGGATCCGAAAAAGTTCACCAAGCTCGGCGGACGGATCCCGAAAGGTGTCTTGTTGGTCGGACCTCCCGGAACGGGTAAGACGCTTCTGGCGCGCGCCGTTGCCGGTGAGGCGGGTGTGCCGTTTTTCACCATCTCGGGTTCGGACTTTGTGGAGATGTTCGTCGGCGTCGGAGCATCCCGCGTTCGCGACCTGTTCGAACAAGGTAAGCGCAATGCACCTTGTTTGATCTTCATCGACGAGATCGACGCCGTTGGCCGTCATCGGGGTGCCGGCATGGGCGGCGGTCACGACGAACGCGAACAGACGCTCAACCAAATGCTTGTGGAGATGGATGGCTTTGAGTCGAATGATGGCGTGATCTTGATCGCCGCGACCAATCGTCCCGACGTCTTGGACCCGGCCCTGCTTCGACCGGGTCGTTTCGATCGTCGTGTGGTGGTGAACAAGCCGGATATTGCGGGACGACGAAAGATCATCGAGGTTCACACCAAAAAGACCCCGATCGCCAGCGATGTCGATGTCGACAAGATCGCTCGAGGCACGCCCGGATTTGCAGGTGCTGATTTGGAAAACCTGGTGAACGAAGCGGCACTCAATGCGGCGCGAACCGGGAAGTCGAAGCTCACGATGGAGGACTTCGAATACGCTCGCGACAAGGTGATGATGGGTGCTGAGCGACGTTCGATGGTGATCTCGGAAGATGAAAAGAAAAACACGGCCTATCATGAAGCCGGTCATGCTCTGGTGAGCAAGCTCCTGCCAAAGACCGATCCGATTCACAAAGTCACCATCATTCCTCGAGGCATGGCTTTGGGACTCACCATGCATCTTCCGGAAAAGGATCAGTTGTCCTTTTCGAAAATTCAGGCGGAGTCGATGATCACGGTTCTGTTTGGAGGTCGGGCTGCTGAGGAATTGGTCTTCACGGACTACACGACGGGCGCGGGCAATGATATCGAGCGCGCCACACAGCTGGCTCGCCGTATGGTGTGTGAGTGGGGCATGTCGCGCCTGGGCCCCTTGGCCTACGAAAAACGCGAGGGCCCCGTTTTCTTGGGTCTTCAGCAAGGGGCTTCGAGAGATTATTCCGAGGCCAAGGCGGAAGAAATCGATAAGGAAGTCTACAGTATCATCCATACCGCTTACGAGAAGGCCAAGCAGATCCTCATCGAAAAGCGCGATGCCTTAGACCGCATGGCCCAAGCTCTGCTTGAGCTTGAGACGATCGATGGAGCTGAAGTCGACCGCTTGATTGCGGGATCCTCCGTCGATGAAATCAAGCGCGATCGCGGCGACAAGGATCGCGGCCTCAAGGCTGAATTGGATCAGGCGCAAAAAGAAATGGACGCGAAAGAAGCTGCGGAACGCGAGGCCGCGGAAAAAGCCGCGCGTGAAGCGGCGAGCGCCGGGCTTAAACCCGCGCCTGTGGGCTAAGGTTTCGCCAGGCCACAAGAAGCGCGCAGGACAGACTTCAGGCATTGACGACTTGAGCGCGGGGGATCGTGGAAGGTATTTGGGAGAACCTACAGTTTATCTTCACGCAGCTTCGCGCTCGTGATCTGCTCGACATGGCCCTCGTTTGGGTTGTGGTCTATCGCGTTCTCGTCTTGATTCGCCATACTGGTACGGTGCAGATGCTTTCGGGCCTCGGCATTTTGGCCATCGCTTACCTCGGATCCATCTGGTTGGAACTTTTCACCTTCAACTGGATCCTTGAGAAGTTCTTCAACAATCTGTTTCTGATCGTGGTCATCTTATTCCAAGGTGAAATTCGTCGCGCCTTGGCGCACATCGGTTCGAATCCATTCTTCACCGGTGTGAGTCGCGTTGAAGAAACGCATATCGTCGAGGAGATCGCCAAAGGTGCGATCGGTCTGTCGCAAAAAAAGCTGGGTGCTTTGATCGTGATCGAACGCGAGATCAACTTAGAATACTTCGTCGAAGTGGGTACGGAGATGGACTCCGTGGTCAGTGCGGAAATCTTGTATTCACTCTTTCAGCCGAACTCTCCGCTGCACGATGGAGCTGTGGTGATTCGCAACGGACGGGTTTGGGCGGCCGGTTGCTTCTTGCCACTTTCCAAAAATCCGGTCCTGGATAAGAACTTGGGGACTCGGCATCGCGCAGCTTTGGGATTGGCTGAAGAGACAGATGCGATTGTGATTGTGGTGAGCGAAGAGAACCATCGCGTGGGTGTCGTCGAGGCAGGGATGCTCGCCCATGATCTCGATCACGCAGAGCTGCGCCGCAAGCTCTATGAGGGTTTTGGCTTGAGGTATCGACCCCAGTCACCGGGGGGCATATCATGAGTCCAAGGAGAAATCCTAAGCTAAACTGGCAGGAATGGCTGCTCGACAATGGCAGCTACAAGCTTGTCGCGCTCTTTGTGACATTGATTCTTTGGATCACGATTTTGGGTCGCCGTGATTTTGTGCTGACTCGTGAAATGGATGTGGAGTTTTTGCTGCCGCAGTCGGTGATCTTAGAAAACACCCAAGGCGGGCCGCTTACGGAACAGAAAATCACCGTCAAGGTTTCGGGGCCGCGAACAGCGCTGAAGCGCTTTGGTCAGTCGCCGGGCTCGGTCACGGTTGACCTGACCAAGGTACAAGTGCAGGAAGGTCGGCCGAAGTCTGTGATGGCGCCGATCCAAGCGCGCAACATCGAACTCCCCTTTGGCGTGAAGTTGGTGAGCATGTCGCCCGATTCATTAAATCTCGTGCTTCGCCCGGCGCCTTCGCCGGCACCTGTCGCCTCTCCGAGCGAAGTCAGCGTGATGGAGGCTCCGACTCCGACGCCGCGACCGGGGCGTTCCAAACCTTAAGAATGTTGATTTTGAGCTGGAGTTCTGGAACTTCAATGCAGGCATCGGAACGGTGAGCTGAAAGTCGATCAAACGTAGCAGATCAGTAGGGCAGGCGAATTATGACCAATAAGAAATCGAATCGTGGCACCGGTCATCCGACAGAATCGAGAGGGGACGCCTCGCGGAGTTCAAATTCGGGATCTGCGTCGGAAAAGAAGACGGAACCGGCGCCCAGAAAAAAACTATTTGGCACCGATGGGATTCGAGGAACGGCCAATCAGTTTCCGATCACGCCCGATGTGATTTTAAGGGTGGGTCAGGCGATGGGCCTCATCTTGATGCGAGCGCCGGCGCGGAACAAGGTTCCCAAAGTGGTGATTGGTAAGGACACGCGTCTGAGTGGCTACATGGTGGAGAACGCGCTGACTTCGGGACTTAACTCCATGGGTGTGCATGTTGAGCTTGTCGGTCCATTACCGACTCCCGGGATCGGGTTCTTGACTCGCAATATGCGCGCGGATGCCGGCGTCGTCATCTCCGCTTCACATAACGCCTATGTCGACAACGGCATTAAAATCTTTGGACCAGATGGTTACAAAATTCCGGATACGATGGAGCGAGAGATCGAAGAGCTGGTCGCGACGGCTGACTTCACCGCGTCTTTGGCTGAGTCGCCTCTGATCGGACGGTCAAAGCGAATCGACGATGCGGATGGACGCTACATTGTCCATGCGAAGAATGCCTTTCCGCTCGAATACACCCTCGAGGGTTTGAGGATCGTGCTGGATTGCGCTCATGGAGCCGCTTACAAAGTCGCGCCCATGATCTTCCGTGAATTGGGGGCAGAGTGCATTGTTCTCGGCAACCAGCCCAATGGTTTTAACGTCAACGATAAATCGGGCGCTCTGTATCCGGATCGGGTTGCAGAGTCCGTCTTACAATACCGCGCCGATGTGGGCATCGCTCTGGATGGCGACGCCGACCGCGTTGTGATGGTCGATGACTCCGGACAGGTGGTCAACGGCGATCACATTTTGGCGGTTTGCGCTCTCCATCTCAAGGAGCAGGGTCGCTTACCCAAAGACACCGTGGTGGCCACACAGATGTCCAACTTTGCCTTCGATCGTCTCATGCAGAGCCATGGAATTCGCGTTGTTCGCGTGGACGTCGGCGATAAGTATGTGGTCGAAGAGATGCGCAAACATGGATACGTTTTGGGTGGTGAGCAGTCGGGACATATTATTTTTCACGAGCATACAACCACAGGCGATGGGGTGATCGCGGCACTCAATGTGTTGGCGGTTATGAAATCCAAGTCGGCGTCGCTTAAAGCTCTCAACGCGATTCTGGAAGATTATCCCCAGGTGTTAGTGAACACGCGGGTTCGTCGGCGAGAAAACTTGTCGCAGATCAAGGGTTATCGAGAACTGATTGAGCGAGTTGAAGCTCAGCTAAAAGGCGAAGGAAGAGTTTTTGTTCGCTTCTCGGGGACAGAGCCGGTTGTGCGCGTTCTCTTAGAAGGACGAGATCGAAGCGAAATCTCTCGCTATGCGGAAGAAATCGCCGGCTTTTTGGAGCGCGAACTTTCGTGACATCAGCGCCGCATCACTCTGCATTTTTGGCGAAGGATCTGGCCGACTTTAAGGCAAAGGCCGCCGCCTGGGCCATGGCTCAACTTCAGACACAGTTGCCAAAACTCGTATTTCTGGAAGGCGCTATGGGCTCAGGAAAGACGACATGGGTGACCGCTGTCGCCGAGGCCTTTGGATCTCAAGAAGCGGCGTCGCCGTCGTTTGCCTTACACAGTGAATATGTCTCGGGTCAGGCTCAGCTCGATCACTTGGATTTGGATCGCTTGGCCTCTCGTGATGAGCTAGAAAGTTTGGGTTTATGGGATCTGTTGGAAGAGAGGCGTCACGATGGGGGCACGCGTTTTGTTCTCGTCGAATGGGCGAATCGCCTCGTTGAACTGGGTCTGATCAAAGATCTCTCGGATGCGGCTCGCGTCTTCCCTGGCTATCACGTTTGGCGCATTCAGTTTGCCTCGGCCGCGGCCACCGCCGCCGCCAATGACCCTGCCACCGATACTGATTCTGCGCAGAAGCTTGCCCAGGATCAGCGCCGTGTGCGCATTGAAGGATTCCCAGTCGCGGGCCGCACGGCTTAGGCGGCTTTTGAACTTCCACCGCGCAGGCGCTTGAAACCGCGACTCAATTCAAATGCCAAGCGCTCCATCATTCGCAAAGACTGGCGAAGTTGTACGTCTTGATTCGAAATGGCCAAGAGCATTCCGCACATTTGTTTTTCGATCATAATGGGCATGATGGTCATGTGTTTGGGAAGCATGCCGCGAGAGAATTCGTTGAAAAATTTTTGATTCGTGGGATTCGTCACGACATAGCCGTGGTAGGGAAGAGCCGAGCGATAGACGATTCGGAATACACTGGGATCATCAAGCTGAATGGGATCAGGATGCTCACCCTTGACGGAGAGCATGAGGTCAGACCACTTCCACGGCATCAGGTGGCCGCCTTGAAATAGAAGAATCATGCCGGATTCAAAGCCGCCTTGCACCTGCAGTAGAACTTGCGCGCCGATTTGATCAAAGGTGTGGCAGTCATCGAGCATCATCGGTTCAAGAGAGCTGATGTTGATGATCTTGCTCGATGCGGGATCCTGGCGATTCACTCGAGCGCCCGAGAGTGTGCCTTCAAAGTCAATCACGCGCGAACCGGCTTCGGCGCCGTCCGCAATACGACGACCGATTTGAGCTGTCGGCGGAGCTTCCTCCTCAGGTGGAGCCGGCAGATCGGACTTCGTGATGTTATCCAAAGAAAATTCCGGCTCAATGTCTTGAGAAGGAGGATCGAAGCTGACCAATCCCGCCGGTGCCTCTGCGACCTCTGCGGCGGGAGTCTCGACGATCTCTTCGCTGCCATTGTCAAAATCGTGAACGACGGTTCGATTGATTTCTTTCACACCCGAATCTTCGCTGGGGCTCTGAGATTCGCTCTCTGTCTCGGGCTCTGGAGCTGAAGCTGAAGCCGAAGCCGAAGCCGAAGCCAAATCCGACGTTAGAGAAGCGGCTTTCGCGATCGCGGACGGGGGCGCGGTCCGTGGAGGAGGTGGAGGCAACTCAAAGTCGAGACCCGCTGCAACGGGCTCCTGCTCCGCCTCGATCGGATCGGCCGTCGCCTCACTCGAGGTGGGAGGGGTCAGAGCCTGTGCCACAGACGGGGCTTCAAGAGACTGATCAGGTGTCGGTGGGGAGAAAGCGTCCGCTTCGCTTTTCCAAGACGTCACTTCAGGGGCAGAATGCAAGGGCTCGCCCTCGGACGCTATCGAACTGATTTCCGAAGTGGTGGCCTGAAAAGCTTCGGCTTGGTCGGCATGTCGCGCCCCAAAATCTAGGCCTTCCGGAAGCTCCTCGGTGATCGCCACTGCATCCGACTCGGTGGGGGCCTCGCCTTCGGAGTGCTCCTCGATGTCGACACCGGCCGCTGCGGCCAATGCTGCAAACGGATCATCACTCGCGCTCGGGGCTTTACGAGTCGCTGTCGTCGGCGAAGCGCTTCGGGGCTTGGTTGACGTTGAAGCATCTGAAGCCGCCGAAGCTGGAGTGGATTTCGACTTCGCTTCCGCCGGCATCGGCTCGGGATGGGTTTTCGAGGTGAGCGCCGCATTCACCTCATTCGGGCGAGTGATCACCTGAAAGGCCACCATCGTCTGCTCCCCGGGAGGGCGCTCGACTGAAATTTGCGAGTTGGAGTCATCCAACCCTAAGGGGCCAACGTTGTGCTCGCTCATGTTGGACCAGGTGCTCGTTTGGCCGGTGAGACGCTCAAAGTAGTTCAGGAGATCTAGAGCAGGGGCGACGACGATCATCGGCGGAGTTCGCAGTTTGCGAAGTGGCGGAGTCTCCCAGGGCGGCAAAGGTGTGCCGAGCAAAAGATGATCTTCCCAGTAGCCCAAAGGTACGAGTGTCGGCGACCAAGCGTGAACGCCTTTCACAAGTTCCCACACCTGCGGATCAATCGGCTGATCGAAGAAGGCGGCGTTGACGATGGGTTTTGCGGAAAGTTCAGCGACGAATTGTGCGGCCCCTTGCTGGTCGATCAGGCCTTTGTGGATGCACCAAGTGAAGAATTTCGCCAGGTTTCCCGGAGACATAGCGTCGCCGTGCCCTTCGCGAGCAAATGCGCCTGCGTGTTCGGAATCAATTCCGAAGTGCTCTGGCCAATTCTTCCAAGCGTCCATATCGAATTTATCGGTGTTTCAGGGGGTTTACATGAGTCTGGTTTGCTTTTACACGGCCGGGGAATTCAGGCCGGGCTCCTTGGAAAAAATCTAGAAATTGTGCTAAGTTGCGCGCTCGCAGGAGCGGCCTCGATGTTCTTTACGCAAAGCGGCAAGCGACGCATTTATTTGGATCATAACGCCACCACGCCCGTGGATGACGAGGTCTTAGCTCGTCTTTCGTCCTGGGCGATCGAGTGGGGGAATCCGAGTTCCATTCATGTCTTCGGTCGTGGGCCCAAGGCTCGCCTTCGCGATGCGAGAGATTTGGTCGCCAAAGCCATCGCCTGCTCGCCGCTGGAAGTTGTGTTCACCGCAGGTGGTTCAGAAGCCAACAATATGGCGCTCAAGGGGACGATGGCGGCGGCGCGTGCACGTGGCGATCAACGTCGTCACATTTTGATCAGCGCTTTGGAGCATCCCAGTCTCAAACGCGCGGCCCAGAGCCTTGTCCGGGATTTTGCCGCCGAAATCGAAATCATTCCGGTGGATCGAAGCGGTCAAGTGAAGGTTGCAGACGTTCAGTCGCGCTTGCGGCCAGGGCAAACTCTTTTGGTTTCGGTCATGCTGGCGAACAATGAAACGGGTGTCTTGCAGCCGGTGCGCGAGATCACGCAGGTCGTGCATGCCGCCGGTGCACTCATGCACACGGATGCGGTGCAGGCACTTGGTAAAATTCCAGTTTCGATACGTGAGCTTGACGTCGATTTGGCGAGCTTCGCGGCTCACAAATTCTACGCTCTTAAAGGTGCGGGCGCTCTCTTTCATCGCAAAGGTGTGGCTCTTGAAGCCCTGATCGATGGTGGTGGGCAGGAGCGCTTTCGGCGCGGCGGTACGGAAAATCTCCTCGCTCTTTCGTCCTTCGGCTATATGTGCTCGCGCATTGGTGAAGTGAACGAGCGAGCCGAGCGAATGCGCCGACTGCGAGATGAGTTCGAGTCCCAAGTTCGCCAGCGCATCGCCGGCGTCTCCATCACCGCGGCAACGAGCCCGCGTCTTCCTTCGACCTCAAGTCTGGTCATTCCGGGTGTCGATGGAGAGACTCTGTTGATGGCCCTCGACATGGACGGCTTTGCCGTTTCAACGGGAGCTGCTTGCAGCTCGGGAAGTCCTGAGCCATCTCCTGTCCTCTTGGCGATGGGATTGAGTCGTGACGAGGCACAAGCCTCACTTCGCGTCGGAATCGGCTGGTCGACAACTTCCTCGGACTTGAATGAATTCCTGGAGGCCCTCGTTCGTGTTGTCGAGCGCTTGCGAAGCTTACGCGGCTTTCAAATGCCCCAAGCGCGGGATGAATCGTGCGACGTTTTGGAACAGGTGGTTGAACATGCTTGATCAAAATCCGATTGGACCCGATGGGCGCCGCCGACGCGTGTTGGTGGCCATGAGCGGTGGTGTGGACTCTTCGGTCGCGGCCGCTTTGTTGGTCGAGCAAGGCTTCGATGTCGTCGGCGTGACGATGCAGGTTTGGGACTACTCAAGCTGTGATCTTGAGGAGGGTAACGGAACTTGCTGCTCGTCCTTGGATGTCGATGATGCGCGGGCGGTCGCGGATCGACTCGGAATTCCATTTTACGTCGCCAATTGCGAAGCTAAATTTAAAGCATCTGTGATTGATCCCTTCGTGAATTCTTACCTTCAGGGCCAAACGCCTTTGCCCTGCGTGAACTGCAACACTTACCTCAAGTTTGACCATTTGATTGATCGAATGCGCGAGCTCGACTGCGACTT
>CANHQR010000031.1 GCA_947462815.1 Pseudobdellovibrionaceae bacterium | reverse complement strand
CGAAGTTTCAAGAAGTTTACGGATCTCAAACAAACCTTTGCGTGGAATGATGACGCCTGATGCGGGGAAAGCTGCCTTCGACTCTTCGATCTGACGGTCCACAACAGACAATCGGAAGCCATCTGTCGCAACCATACGGAAGGCTGCTTTCCCGTCGTTTTGTAATCGCTCAAAGAAAACGCCATTCAAGTAATAGCGAGTTTCGTCGTTAGAGACCGAGTAGATAGTCTTTTCGATCATATCGGCAAAAGTCTTTGCCGATACTTTCATGAAATCCTTTGTCGAATAAGATGGGAAAACTGGATACTCCTCAGCTGCAATTCCCACGAGGTTAAAGACTGAACGGCGTTGTTTGATTTCAAGCCAGTTGTTGTCTTTTTTCGTGAGAGTCACGGGAGCATCATCCAACTCTTTGATGATCTCAAAAAGGCTCTTCGCTGAAACTGCGACCTTGCCCGTTTTCTCTTTCAGTGTCGGGATCTGATCCGTCAAACTGACTTCCAAGTCTGTCGCGAAAACCTTGAGAAAACCTTCACCTGCTTGAAGCAAAACGTTGACCAACACCGGCATGGTGTTTCGCTTCTCGACAATGTTTTGTGTCTTCGCCAGAAGATTCAGCAAATCTCGTTTTTCGACTTCGATCATCATGCTTCGTTCCTTTGGCTTCGTTCCTTTGACTTGGTTCTCTGGGCTCATTTTCTGTGGTCATTTGGTTTACAGTGTTCCCTAGCTTTTGTTGCGGTTTTTTTTATCGAATTCCGCATTGGCTTCTGAGTTAGATTTTGTGTCGCTGCATCATCGCTCGAGCCAGGTTTCCTGTTCTTCTTATATATATTTTTAAAATCTTATTAGTAGTAGTAAGGGGTGTGGGAATCGCCATTTACTTGCTAAGTACTGAGATTCACGACCTTCTATCCGTGTAGGAGTTCTTCGCTAAGTCGCATTTAAGTCGCTCTAAAATGTCGAAGACTTTCCTCCACAATTAGGTTCGCAGCTTCTTACACGGCTTAATCCACGATGACGTTGAGTTCTCCACTTTTGAATTCGAGAAACCAACTTTCGATAGAATTCTGGCGCTTCACGATTTCGGTTTTACGGTCTTATCCTCGATTAATACGCGAGATCCACGCTCTCTCCACGTTCGAGCCACAGGCCTGTTGTGGAGCCGTATCGAAGGCTCAGCGAGCGGTCTGAACATCCACAGCGAAGTTATTCACACCCCTGTGATGTTGTGGATTCTCCCCTGTAAATCGTCGATATCTCTCTTTAAATCCAAATTGGTGATCACTTGATCTTGAATGCGTTCCAGAGAATTCATCACGGTCGTGTGATCTCGATTACCGAAGTGTCGACCAATTTCCACAAGCGATTTGTTCGGCAAGTTCTTCTTGATCAGGAACATGGCAACTTGTCTTGCAGTCACGATAGGCTTTGGACGTGCGGATCCCCGGAGATCATTGACGCGAAGCTTGTAAAAGTCGGCGACCAACTTTTCGATATCTTCCATGGAAATTTGGTTGCCTTCAGCGTCAAGGGCGAGCACTTGCTTCGCGCTTTCTAAGGTGACTGGTTTGTTATACAGGCTCACCAAAATCTCGATCTTATTGAGATTACCCTCGAGCTCGCGGACGGAGCGCTTCGAGACTTTCGCAATGTATTGCAACACTGATTCATCAATAGGTAAGCGCTTTGACTCGGCCTTGGAGCGAAGAATAGAGAGGCGCGTTTCAAAGTCCGGCATCTTGATGTCCGCAATCAGGCCGCCCTCAAGGCGTGTGCGAATCCGGTCTTCAAGACCTGCGATATCGCGTGGAAGGCGATCTGAGGTCACGACGACCTGTTTACGGCTCAGAGAGAAGTGATTGAAGGTCTGAAAGAACTCCTCTTGAATTCGTTCACCGCGACTCAAGATGTGGATGTCATCAATCAAAAGCACATCGCATTGTTCGCGATACTTCTGTTGAAACTCGTAGGCGGTGTTCTTTCGTAAATGTTTGAGGAACTCCGAGAGAAATCTGTCAGCGGCAACATACGTGACGCGAAGTTGTGGAAAGCTCGCGCGGAGTTGGTTCCAAATCGCAAATAGAAGATGCGTCTTACCGAGACCAGTGGGTCCGACGAGAAAGAGCGGGTTGTAAAGTGAGCTAGGTTGTTCGGCGATCGCGCGGCTCGCTGTGTAAGCGAACTCATTCGTGCTTCCGACAACGAAGGTCTGAAATGTCATATCGGGGCGAGGCTCATTCATCGACGGAGCTGGTTTAGGACCCAAGGTATGTGCTGGATGGTCGATGCCGTCCTCACGATGTTCGGTGCGGAAGTGCTGCTGCTCCTGTTGATAGAGGTACTCATCCACTGTCGTTGGCTCTTGTGCTACCGTCTTATTGGTGACTCGGATCTCAATCGAAAATGGCCCGGGGTAATGAGCACGAATCTCGGGCAAAAAACGATCGAGATAGCCTTCGATGAAGTTCTTATGCAAATTCGAAGGCACGCCGATCACAAAACGCACACCTGACTCGGTGGGTTCGAGATCATCCAAAGATGTGGCAGAAAGCCAAGTTCGGAAAAGTTTATTCTCGGGGTTCATTGCCGATAGATTGTCGACAACTTTGCGCCAGAAGCCGGCGTCGATCGCGCTTGTGCGCTCCATCGTGGCGGAGGTGGTCTCAACAGTTCGATCGTGTATTTGCGCTGAGGACCCTTGGGCCTGGAGATCGGCCTGCGGCGTCTCGGGGTTTTGTTCCAGGCGTTGATCCAGAAGCGGGAATTGACCGCTTGCAAGTGTGGAACTTAAGAAAGAATTTGAATTTGAATCCATCGTCTCGCCCCCTCGCGATTCGCCGGAAAGTCCGCCTCGAGCTCCAGCCGCTCTTTCAATCCGAGCCACACCGACTGCCCATCCCGATCCAGCGATCCCCAAGCCTCTCACTTCGAGGATCAGCTTTCTTCGGTACAGCTGTTGGTCGATCTCGTGGAGGATTTAATTGATCTCCTCGTCCACCAATTGGCTCATCGGTATAATAACCCATGAGGTCCTCTTCTCACGACTTGGACAGCTTCCTGAATTGAGGCTAAGTCCAAGGTTTTCCACAGCTTGTTGTGACTCTGTCGCAAACTGTCTCGTCGATTTTCCCCTCAATCTTCGAGCTTTCCGAATCGCACAGATCTTCAAGAGGATCGTGCGATTTCCACAGCAGTCCGCCTTCAATAACCGAGATTTAGCTCGAGCTGTGCTTTATCCACATGTTCGAGCTCAGATCGACTTTGAGGGCTCGAGGTTGATAACAGTGGCCGCCCTGCTTTTCAACACCTTGACGCTCGCGCTGCGCTGTGCTCTTTTAGCCCCCTCAATCGGTTCGTTAGGCGCTCAAGGCGTCTGGCGTTCGGACTTTTGGCACCTCTTTTTATTGTTTGCTTTCCGTTCGGGGCAAATTGCTCTAAGAAGTGCGCCGATGGCTGGTTCTGAACGCGGCTCTTTGGAGTTGTGTGAGAACGTGGCGTCGAAGGCCGATCGACCAAGGGTTCTTTTGGAATCTGCGGTGGTTCTGATGGGTCGATCCTCTTGATCAATGCTCGAGTTTCAATTTGCGAATTGAGGCTCGTAATTTAAGGAAGTGTGTCATGAAACGTACGTATCAACCCAGTCGCCGTCGTCGCAAAAATACCCATGGTTTCCGCGCTCGTATGGAAACTGCTTCGGGTCGTGCGGTCCTCTCTCGTCGCCGCGCTAAAGGTCGCAAACGCCTCGTCGTTGCGGTCAGCGGAAAAACTGCCGCTGCGAAGTGAGCTCTAACTCGATAAAAAAGGCTCATGCGAACCGTCGATCCGGTCGCCTCCCTACGCTTAAACGCCGTTCTGAATTTCTTCGAACTCTTCGGCGAGGGTTTCGCGTTCCCGCCACGGAATGGCTCGTCTTACATGTGGCTCCGGCCTCAGAATTTCGCTGTGGTTGGACGCTTCCGCGGGCAGTTGGCTCAGCGGTGGTTCGCAATCGTCTGAAACGATGGCTCCGAGAGTGGCTACGCTCTAGGATCCAGAATTTTGTCGATTCTGAATCGACTCCTTTAGCCGAGATTAACTTCAGATTTCAGGAGCGGCCGAGATCCTCGCAACGCCGGGATTTGGGCGATCTCAAACGCGATGAGTTTGACCGCCAGCTCGAGCGTGCTTGGGGTGAACTGAATCGTCGCTTGAAGCGCCAGTTGGATCGACCACAGCCCGTCTCCTTCATTCAGCTTCCGGGGCGTTCGAAGGACTCGAAAGACTCTTGAGTCGCTCGCTTCGCATGGTCATGCACCCGTTTGCCAAAATTATCTTACATCTTAGGGGTGAAAGCTTCGCCTTGCCGATTGGGCTGTGCTATGAACTCGGCCCATGCAGAGTGGGTTGGGTTGGGTGAATTGGGTGCTTGGACAAGCGTTGCTCTTGGCAGTCGGAGTGTATCGCGTTTTTGGTTCATTGTGGCTCAGCGGCTCTTGTCGATTTGAGCCCAGCTGCTCTTGCTATGCAGAAGAGGCTATTTTGCGCCACGGTTGGTGGCGAGGCGGTTCTTTGGCGATTCGCCGTTTGTGTGCGTGTCGTCCTGGTGGCCGATTTGGATGGGACCCCGTACCGGATCTAGAGACTCGAGAGGTATAAATGCTCGGACAAACTCCCCAACAAAGCGGCAACGCAAATTTTTTGGATCGAGGTACGATCATCGCTCTGATCGCTATCGGACTGAGCTGGGCTGGTTGGTCGTACTATATGGAGCGCACGTATCCGCAACCCAAAGTTGTGGCTCCGGCGGCGGCCCCAACGAGCCCGGGTACCTCCGCGATGGGAGATTCGAATGCGGCCGTGGCGACCAACTCCGGTGTACCCATCGAGGCGGCTTCTCCGGCGGCGGTGAATCAGACCCCGGAGGCGGCTTTGATCGCGGAGAAGCTCGCTCTCGACACAGGCACTTTGAAAGGTGAAGTCACGAGTGCGGGGCTGGGTCTCATGCAGCTCACGGTCGCCCAGTACAAGACTCGGAAAGATGAGCCGATCGTGTTGGGCGCGGGCCAAGAAGCACTTTTCAGCACCTGGCTTGTGGGTGAAAAGGCCCCTATTGCATTCTCATTCACGGAGCGGCAGGCCGAACTGATTCAGGGGCGGGCGAGCTTTGTGGGCTATGAAGTCTTCAAACGGATCGCAATTAAAAAGCACACGCACGCTTCGAGCGGTGTCGAGAGTGTGGCTTTTGAAATTGAAACAGAAGCGCGCGGCGATCTGACGCAATTCCCAGGGTTTAGAATCGCCATCGGCGACAAGGTTCAACCGCCCGCAGCTTCCAGCATCTTCGCCCCCAGTTACGATTACTATGATTGGTACGTTCGGCACGAAGGGAAAGACTCCCGAGCCATCATCGATACAACTCATCCTGAATCGATGGCGAAGATGTATGAGTCACTCAATACGAAGTCTGTCACGGCGGCGGCCATATCGTCTCATTACTTTACCGCGGCTATGGCGGATCGTTCCCCCATTCTGCCGAGTTTTAGTCTCATGCCGCTGCAGGGCCAGGATCAGGCTCTTGGTTTTCTTGAGTATAAGCCGATCAATCGTGATCAGAGTTTTGTTGTAAGGAATATTGCTTACATTGGTCCTAAGAACACCAAGACCCTGGCTGCAGCTGATGCCGAGCTCAAGCGCGTGATTGATTTCGGCTTCTTTGGTATGTTCGCTGACCCCCTTCTTTGGTTGCTCCGCTTTTTCCATGGCATTTTCAACAACTGGGGAATCGCGATCATCGGTATGACTTTGGTGGTGCGCGTTCTCGTACTTCCCTTCAATTACTACTCCTATAAGTCCATGAAGGTGATGCAGGAGATTCAACCGCAGATGACCAGCCTGCGCGAGAAGTACAAGGATAATCCGCAAAGGATGAACGAAGAGGTCATGAGGCTTATGAAGGACAAGGGTGCCAACCCGTTGGGCGGATGCTTGCCTATGCTGCTTCAGTTACCGGTGTTTTTCGCACTCTACCAGGTCTTGGCTCAGTCCATCGAATTGTATCGCGCGCCCTTCATGTTGTGGATTACGGATTTGAGCTCCAAAGATCCCTTTTATGTTTTACCTGTGCTGATGGCGATCGCGATGTTCTTCCAACAAAAGTTGACGCCGATTTCGGACCCACAACAGGCTAAGATTTTGAAGTGGATGCCGCTGATCTTTGCGATTTTCATGATTGCCCTTCCGAGTGGTTTGGCGCTTTATATCCTCATCAGCACGCTCTTCGGCATCGCCCAACAAAAGGCATTTATGCGTGAGCCTAAATCAGCTCAGGCCATGAAAGCGGCACAGGCTTGAAGGATGACGGCGATTCGCCGGCCGGAGTTTCGGCGGCGAGCGCGTCTGATGTTTCGAATTGGCGGCGATTTTTCGAGTGTTACCGATCGCCCGGTTTGAGATGTGGACTATGTATTCGATGCTCCGGGGGTTGGAGCGTTTGGTGGAGCCGGTTCTCTCCGGCAGAAAGGTAGGGGTCGATGTCAGGATTTTTTAGCAAGCTTTTTGGAGGCGGCTCGAGCGGCAATTCCGAAAAACCAGGCGCTGAGGGCGGCGGACGTCGAGCCGATCGCAGCGACTCGATCGGGAATCGCGATCCTCGTGCGCTCGTTGAGGATACATTGTACGGGGTCTTGGAGCGTGCGGGTTTAGAGTTAGACGCGCACATTACTGAGGAAAAGACCGCAGAAGGCATGGACATTTTCGTCGACCTCACAGGCCCGGACGAAGAGAGTCTCACGGAGAAGGACGGCGCCTTGCTGGACGCCCTTCAACTCTTTATGAAACGTGCTTTGCAACATCAAGTTCCCGATGAGCGTATCGAAGTGATTTTTGATTCGAATGGCTTCCGAGATGAATCGACAAAGTCGCTCGTGGAAATGGCTGACCGCCTTAAAGATGAAGTCTTGGAGACCGGCAAGTCGCAGTATATGCGACCTTTGGGAGCTAAAGATCGCAAAACCGTCCACCAGCACTTGGCCGGAGATGAACGCGTTCGCAGCCGGTCCATCGGTAACGGACTCTTTAAGAAGATCAAGATCTACGCAGCTAAGAATGCTTCTCGCGAAGAGGCCGATGATCGCGAAGAAGCGGCAGAAACTATCTAATCGTGATTTCCCTAAGGGCTGGAGACCAAGATGTCATCGCTGCCCTTTCGACGGCCCCGGGAATCGGGGCCATCGCTGTTTTGCGCGTCTCGGGCCCTCAAGCTTGGGCCCTCATTCGTAAGCTCGCGCCGTTCCTTCCTCAACAGATTGAGTCGCATCGGGCTTACTTTGGTCGCCTGATTGATCCTCAGAATCCTTCGGAAGTCCTCGATGAGGTCTTGCTCACGACTTTCGCTCAGGGGCGCTCCTTCACGGGTGAGGAGTCCGTGGAGATCTCCACCCATGGTGGAATCGATTTACCAGAACGAGTGTTGCAATCGATTCTGGGCCTTGGCGCACGATTGGCGCAGCCTGGTGAGTTTACTTACCGCGCCTTTGTGAATGGACGTATGGACCTTGTGCAGGCAGAGGCTGTGCTTGAAGCCATCGAATCTCGCTCTCGAGAGGCTTCGAGAGTGGCTCTTCGGCATCTCAAGGGCGAGCTCTCTCGTCATTACAGCGAGATCGAGGATACGCTGCTTTGGATGGGTGCCCATATTGAAGCGGCGATCGATTTTTCCTCAGAGGGAATCGAGTTGAAGCCCTCGATTGAACTTCGGACCCGAGGGGAGCAGCTCAGGGATCAGCTTCAGAGGCTTATCGATTCCTATCAGCAGGGTCGGGTCGTTGCCCAAGGCCTTCGAGTTGCGCTGGTCGGCGCTCCGAATGCGGGTAAATCCAGTCTTCTGAATGCGCTTGTCGGAGAGGATCGTGCCATCGTCACACCGGAAGCCGGAACGACCCGTGATTTGATAGAGGTAGAGAGTCGTTTTAGGGGTCTCGATCTTCGATGGATGGATACGGCTGGGCTCCGTGAATCCGAAAGTGTCGCGGAGCAATTGGGAATCGAGAAAAGTCTAAGGGCACGGGCGGAGGCGGACTTCGTCGTCGTAGTTTTGGATCTATCGTCGCCGGATTGGCGCAATCGCCTCGGTGACTTCGTTCGCAGTGGCCATTCCCGCGAAGTTTACGTTTTCAATAAGGTCGATTTGGATCAGAGCGGAGAATGGACGGCGGCTTCGGAGGCCGAGGCGGAGGCCCTTGGAATTTCCAGTCGCAGTTTTTGGATCTCTGCCGCATCTAAGCAGGGTCTTGAGCAGTTGCTGGTCGGAATCGAACAGGCCTACCGTCGGAGCCTGCGTGGCGGATCGGGCGATGATGTGTTGGTCACGCAGGCTCGGCATGTTGAAAGCCTAGAAAGAATTCAGGAGGCCTTGCGAAAGGCCCTGCTTCTCATCGAAAAGGAAGCCAGCCCTGAGCTCGTGGCATTTGAACTCAAGGCGGGTGTGCAGGAGATCCATCGGCTCCTGGGTAAAGAATTCCACGAGCAGGTCATCGACCGAGTGTTCAAAGAGTTTTGTCTCGGTAAATGATCGATCGGCCGATTCTCGTTGTCTAATTTTGGCTTTGAACTAAGTGAGAAGGCCCATATGCGCGGGTTTGATTTTGATATCATTGTCGTGGGCGCTGGTCATGCGGGCCTGGAAAGCGCGTTGGCCTCGGCGCGCTCAGGGTTGTCGACCTGCCTACTCACCGTGAATCTCGACCGCATTGGCTACATGAGTTGCAATCCCTCCATCGGTGGGCTTGCGAAGGGCCACATCGTCCGTGAGATCGATATCTTGGGTGGCGAGATGGGCTTTGCGGCTGACGAAACCTGTATTCAGTTTAAGAGATTGAATTCGAAGAAAGGGCCGGCCGTTCGCGGGTCGAGGGCTCAATGTGATAAGGAGTTATATGGCCATCATATGACCCGAGTCGTCCGTTCGGAGCAGAATCTCCGAGTTCTCTCAGGTGAAGCGAAGTCTTTGATCTTGGAGGCCGGCACCAGTGGGGTGACCCGCTGTTCGGGTGTACGTTTGCACGACGGTTCAGAGATCCGAGCTCAGGCCACGGTCCTGACAACAGGAACCTTCATGCGGGCCGTGATGCATATCGGACTTGAGCAGATTCCGGGCGGGAGAGCCGGAGACCCGGCGACCATCGGGATTTCGGATCAGCTTCGAGATTTTGGCTTTACAGTTCAGCGTTTGAAGACCGGTACACCCGCGCGACTGAAGGCGGGCTCGATCGATTGGTCAAAAACTCAGGAGCAAAAGGGAGACGAAAAGTTCTTCCCATTTTCGGTTCGGAGCGAAGGGCTTAAGTTGCCGCAGGTTTCATGCTGGCTCAGTTACACGAACGAGCGCACGCATGAGATCATTCGCAAGAACCTCGACAAAAGCCCGATGTTTGTTGGCCACATCGAGGGCCGTGGGCCTCGCTACTGCCCCAGCATTGAAGACAAGGTCACGCGGTTTGTGGAGCGCACCGGGCATCAAACGTTTTTGGAGCCGGAGAGTTTGTCGACGGACTGGATCTATTTGCAAGGAATCTCGACCAGTCTTCCTGAAGAGGTTCAGTTGGAAATGCTTCGTACCATTCCTGGACTCGAGCAGGTTCAGGTTCATCGTTTCGGCTACGCAGTCGAGTACGATTTCTTTGAACCGACGCAGATTCAGCATTCTCTCGAGACTCGGCAAATCGGGAACTTGTTCTTAGCGGGTCAGATTAACGGCACCAGTGGTTATGAAGAAGCCGCGGGCCAAGGCCTGATCGCGGGTATCAATGCAATTCGAAAGGTTCGAGATCAGGAGCCCTTGGTTCTGGGTCGAGATGAGTCCTACATTGGTGTCCTGATTGATGACTTAGTCACGAAGGGCACGCGTGAACCCTATCGAATGTTCACCAGTCGTGCGGAACACAGAATGCATTTACGAGAGGACAACACGCTAGATCGACTATGGAAGATTGGAACGGAAGTAGGTATCGCGCCGCCGCAACTGCGCGTGGAGATGAGCCGACTAGTCGACTCTCGCGAGGCTCTGAAGCGCCGGTTGAAGGATCATGTTTTCGTTCCAAATGAAGCGACACAGACGCGACTCGACCAGGTCAAGACGGCGCGACTCTTGAAGCCCGCGACGGCTGAAGAGTTGCTGCGCCGACCTGAAGTTGGGTTCGAGGAGTTGGGTCACCTAGGTTTTTCAATAGAAGGTATCGATTCTCCCCTCAACCTCGATGCGATTGAGATCGATGTGAAGTATTCGGGATACATTGAGCGAGAGCGCCAAGCGTTGGAGCAGACGCGTCGGAGTGAGCAGATTCGTATTCCCGATGGGCTAGATTTTTCGAAGGTGCGTGGTTTGTCGCGCGAGGAAATTGAGAAACTTTCCGAAAAGAGACCGACAACTTTGGGACAGGCTTCGCGGTTGAGCGGCGTAAACCCATCGGCGATTCAGGCCCTGCTCGTGCAGATTCTTGCGACTCAGAGATCTTCCAAAGGTATTAGCGCGGGAAGTGATCCGAGTTAATGGGTTTGTCGGCAATGCTTGCGATGAAGCAGGTAAGTTTCGTAAGGAGCGGTCGACATGAGTAAACCAGTCAATTTAGGCCTCCCGGCGTTAGATGACGCGAGGATCGCTCTGCCCATTCTTCATCCTCATTTAAGCTCGGAGACACTCGAGTCTCTTCATGTTTATCTTCGGGAGTTGCAACGTTTCAGTCGGGCTTTGAACCTGGTCAGTGCGGCTACCCTTCCGAAAGCACATTTGGTTCATGTGGGCGACGCTCTATTGTGTAGTCGTGTGGTGGATGACAAGTTGGGTCCGTCGGCCACGATCTATGATTTTGGTTCAGGCAATGGGATTCCTGGCGTGATTCTAGCCGCGCTGCATAATTCTCGAAGTTTCGTATGCGTTGACCGGGATGAAAGAAAGCTTGAGTTCATCAAGCACGTTTCACAAGCGATGGGTCTGAAGAATGTGAGTGTGCTTAAGAAAGATGTTGAGAAACTTGGAGACCAAAAGGTCCAGCTCGCGGTTTCACGTGGATTTGGCGCGATATCGAAGACCCTGTTGTTATGCCGTGGGATTTTTCCTCAGGGCGGGAGGATTCTGATGATGAAGTCCGAGTCATGGACTAAGGAGCTCGCTGAGCTACCAAGTCAGACCTTTGGCGTCTGGGACTGTCAGCCCATCGGAAAATACACGATTCCTGGCATTGACCAAGTTGGCGTGGTGGTTGAGGCAACTCGAAAGGCCTAATTGTTCCACGTGGAACATTAGTGCGGAGCCTTCTGGGCGTCCTCGAGCTGTTTCTTTACATCGGCCTCAGGTGTCTTATTGTATCGAGTTTGTTTTGGTACCCTGCTTCCCCAGTTCTTGTCGACTGCCCGCAGTTCCTTCGACTTCTTGTAAGCATCAAAGTCCTCTGGCTTTGGCCAAGGCTGATCACGTTCGAAGGCCTTTAGATATTCTTCCCTTGCGTAGGCAACCCTTTGTTTGGCGCGAATCTGGTAGTAGAGCTGCATCTGTTCGACTTGAACGAGTTGAGATGCCCGATTCCGAAGGTCTTGCTCGGCCTTCCTTCGCCCTGGATCTCTCGGCGGCAGCTTCGCCAGCTCATCCTTTGCGGCTTTGATCTCCTCACTGAGGACTTCGACCGCAGTTTGCGCCTTCGCTTCTTCAGCTTTTAGATCCAAATAGATGGGATCAAGCTTTTCGGGCTCTGGGTTTGGGCGAGAGCAAGCGCTAAGGCAAGTCAGCAAGCTCAGGAGGGCTATCCAGATGGCACGCTTGCGCGGAGGCGTGACGACATTTTGAGTGTTCATGCTTATCACTTGATCGCTCATTTGAATGCCCGGCTCTCCAATTGAATGTTCCACGTGGAACATTCATGACGACCCAACGCCTTATCGGCCTCTTCAGTGGCCAAAATGAGTTGAAATTACTTCAATGAGAGGTTTTATTAACGGGGTTTGAGTGATCGGACTCCGGCCAATCGACCAATTCGAAGCGCCAGGATTGATCCTATTTCAACTTTGGCCGCTAAAACGGCGAACACCAAAATCGGGAGGCAGCATGGCGCGGATCATTTGCGTCGCAAATCAGAAGGGTGGCGTAGGGAAAACTACGACCTCAGTCAATCTCTCCTCCGCACTTGCACACAGGGGCCGCCGAGTGCTCTTGATCGATTTCGACCCCCAGGGAAATGCTTCATCTGGTCTCGGACTCAAGAAGCACGAGTATCAGGAAGCTAACGTTTATCACGTCCTCATTGGTGAAATGAGTATTCGCCAAGTTGCTCAGCCGACGGCAATCGAGAACTTATTTGTCGTGCCGGCCACTCAAGACCTCGTCGGTGCTGAACTTGAGCTAGTTGCCGCCGAGCGTCGTGAATTTCGTCTGAAGGACGCGGTCACCGAAGTTGCTGCGGACTATGACTATATCCTCATCGATTGCGCACCCTCGCTCGGACTTCTCACTCTGAACGGTCTTGCGGCTGCTCATACTTTCCTAGTGCCTCTTCAGTGCGAGTACTACGCCCTCGAGGGTCTCTCGCAGCTCCTTACTACAGCGGGATTGGTAAAGAAGAACATCAATCCCGAACTGCGAATCGAAGGCATCTTGTTGACCATGTTTGCGGCATCGAAC
This sequence comes from Pseudobdellovibrionaceae bacterium, assembly GCA_947462815.1. Lineage (GTDB taxonomy): Bacteria > Bdellovibrionota > Bdellovibrionia > Bdellovibrionales > JAMPXM01 > UBA2339. Next base: position 28,116 of record CANHQR010000031.1, on the reverse strand, counting down.
AACTTGAGCCACCAGGTCGTGAGTGAGATCCAGAATCACTTTGGTGACAAAGTCTTCAAAGCCATCATTCCCCGAAATGTTCGCCTCTCCGAGGCCCCATCGCATGGCCAAAGCATTCTCGAATACGAGCCCAAGTCTGTTGGTGCGCAGAAGTATATCGAGTTAGCGGAGGAGCTCGACCTCAAGGTCATGGGTCTGGCTAACCAAACTCCGGCAGCTCATGCGACTCAGGAAAATTCAAACTCCATCCCGTATGCGGAGGGACCAAATGCCTGAAGTTAATAACCATTTTTCAAACCCGAACGTAAACCCGAATGCAAGCATACCGGCTCAGCCCGCAAAGTCCAAACCGCGCCTTGGCCGTGGTTTGGGTAGCCTTCTCGGCGAAGCCGTTGAAGCCACCGAGGTCGTTTCGCCAGTGGCACAAGCGTCTATTGCGGGCGAAAACTCGACCCCCAGCTCCGTGACGGCGGCCACGCCTTCGACGACTCCGCGAGCGACGACCGAGGTGGCCTCAGCTCTTCCCGAAACTCAACGCATCTGGAATATCCCAATTGAACGTCTCAAGGCCAATGAGCAGCAGCCTCGCCAAGTTTTCGAAGATGCAGCCCTCCAGGAGCTCGCCGCGAGCATTCGACAAAAAGGTATCTTGCAGCCAATCGTTGCCCGGCGTCTCTCAGAACGAGAATTTGAAATCATCGCAGGTGAGCGCCGATGGAGAGCGGCCCAGCTTGCGGGTTTGAGGGAAGTTCCCGTCATTCTCAAGCAGGTCGAGGGACAAAACTCCTTAGAGTTGGCCATCCTCGAAAACATACAGCGAGCGGATCTCAACCCGATCGAAGAAGCCGATGCTTATGATCTCCTGATGTCCCGCTATGGACTCACGCAGCAGGATGTGGCCGATCGCCTCGGCAAAGAGAGGTCATCGGTTGCGAACGTTCTTCGTTTGTTGACCTTGCCTCCTGAGGTTAAGCTGATGGTGGGAGGCGGCCAGTTGTCGGCTGGTCATGCCAAGGTTTTGTTGGCCGTGGACGGTATGGCCGAACAGATCAACCTCGCGAAGGAAGTCGTACGCGAGCGCCTCTCCGTTCGTGCTTTGGAGAAAATGGTTCAAGCCCAAAAGGCGGCTAAGCACAATAAACCCCAAGTTGAACTCGGTGGATCAGCGCCCGTGGCCAAGCAATTGGCCGAGGGCCTAGCCACGAGTCTGCAGAAAATGATCGGAACGAAGGTCAGCCTCGACTATCTCGAGGGCAGGGGCCGAATTTCGATACATTTCCACTCGGACGAGCAGCTGACCGAGATCATCGAGCGCATGCGAAAGGGTTGGACCAAATCCTAAGGCTCAGCTTAGCCTGAGCCCACTGCAACCCTGCGATCGAGGAGTCAGACCATGTCGCAAAAGTCGCCCCCATCCACCGGGCAGGAGTCGGCCGATCTTTCGGCGGGTTCGTTGGATCGTCTACCTGCGCCGGGCCGTCGGGGGCCGCGAATTTTTCCACCCTTCCAGGAAGAACCGAGCTTAGCTGATACTCGGGTCACTGGGCTGCTCGATCGAGGTGCCCGATTCGAAGGCAAATTGACCTTTGAGGGCGTGGTTCGAATTGGTGGAGAATTTTATGGCGAAATCTTCACCCAAGATACACTTGTGATTCATCCTGGCGCCCGCGTTTTTGCGGACGTCGAGGCCGACGTCGTCGTGATTTCCGGCCACTTTGAAGGCAACATGAGCGCACGACGCCGCGTCATTATGCATCCACCTGCGAGTTTCAAAGGCAGCGTCACCACACCGAGCTTGCGAATCGATGAGGGCGTAACCTTTGAAGGCGCATCTCGCATGCCGGATCCCGTGGGTACTGAGGTCAAAGTGCGTCGATCTCCGTCGCCAACCGTTGAACCCTCAAGGCAAAACCCTTGACCCTCTTCCGACTCAGGTGCTAACTCCCCGACACCTAATTGAACACGCACGACTTTTTGCATCTTTGTGCATCGGGCCGCTGCGAAATCGGTTGAGATTTTCGTCGCATAAACGCCGCTCAGGCGAATTTGTGAAAATGCTGTGGGCGTAGCCCCATGCCATTGTGGGCTTCGGCCCACGCCGAGATCGAAATCGAAGTCTAGCGGTGATGTGCAATGAGGTAGCTCGTGCCTTAGCGCGGGTGGGACATCGCCGATGGAACTGCTAACCCAGCTTGGCATTAACAGCATGCTCTTCGCACACATGGCATGCTTCTTTGTCGCATATCTGGCTCTTTCCCAGCTTGTCTTCAAGCCGTACATGTCGGCCTTGAAGGAGCGGGAAGCTCGAACTGTTGGAAGCGAAGAGAACGCTTCGAGACTTCTCGATGAGGCGGCCCAAATTCAGGCCGAGTTCGAAACCAAGGCGAAACAGATTTCTGGCACGATTCGCGGCGAATACGACAAAAGTCGCTCTGAGGCGATGCGTGCCTACGATCAGATGGTCGCGACAGCACGCCAAGAAGCGGCCCAAGAGATCGAGAAGTCTCGTCAACAAATTGCTCGCGAGATGGCGAAGGCCCAACAGTCCCTTGTGGCTGAGGTGCCAACTGTCACGGCGACGATTGCTAGCAAAATGGCAGGCAAGGAGATTTCGCTGTGAAAATCACTCGCGCTCTTCCTGTTGTTGGTCTTGTGTTGTTGTTGACTCTTCCGCTGGCGTTAACGGCTCTGGCCGCCGCCGGCGGTGAGCACCACGACGGAATCCCAACTGTTCTCTGGCTTCAGGTTGTGAACTTTGGACTGTATGTCGCGTTGCTGTTTTACCTGCTTCGAAAACCAGTTCGCAGCTTCTTTGAAGGACGAGTTGAGAACTACAATTCGGCCCTCAAGCGCGCCGAAGCCCAAAAGCATGAGGCCGAAAGCAAGCGTCGCGAGATTCAGGAACGCCTCACAAAGCTTGAATCCACGAGTGCTCAGTCCATCGCGGAAGCTCGTGCAGAAGCTGAAGCTCTGCGCCAGCGCGTCCTTGTCGAGGCGCGTGAGCTGAGTGAAAAGCTCCGCGCTGAGGCACAGAGAACCGCGCAGATCGAATTGGAAAGAGCCAAGTTTGCGCTTCGCCAAGAGATGCTTTCTCAGTCGGTGCAGCTCGCAACAAAAATCCTGGCCGACAAGATTCAGGAACAAGATCAAAAACGTCTTCAAACAGAATTCGTCGAGAAAATTCAGGTGGTGAATCAGTGAGACCCACAACGCTGGCCAAGCGCTACGCCAAAGCTCTTTTTGAGCTCGCCGTCGATCACCGCGTACAAGAACAAGTCTTGTCGGATCTGCGTGCTTTGGTGCCGATTTTTCAACAACCCGAGGTGCTTGAGTTTGCCAATTCTCCGCTTGTCTCTGCGGACAACAAGGTGGCGGCAATCAAGACGGCCATGGATCAAAAAGGCCTATCCAAAGAAGTCTTTCAGTTTCTCCAGCTTCTGGCGGGTAAGAACCGCCTCGGCATTTTCGAGGCGGTTGTCGAAGCTTTTCAGGCGGAGCTCGACGCCGCTCACAACGTGTCGCGAGGCGTGGTCCGCTCGGCGACAGCACTCGGCCCGGCGGAACGTCAACAGCTCGAACAGAGTATTGAGCGTGTTCTCGCGACGAAAGTGATTCTGAATTATAAAGTTGATCCATCTGTAATCGGCGGTTTGGTTGCTCAGGTAGGCAGCTACACCTTTGATGATTCGGTGGCCTCGCATTTGAAACGTTTGTCTGAGGAATTGAACAGGAGAATGGTCTAACCATGGAATTGCAAATTCGCGCTGACGAGATCAGCAAGATTCTCAAAGAGCAAATCAAAGGCTACTCGAAGTCTGTTGAGATGAGCGAGACGGGCACCGTTCTCTCCGTCGGTGACGGCGTGGCGCGTGTCTACGGCCTCGAAACCGCAATGGCGGGCGAACTGGTCGAATTCCCCGGCGAGACCCTCGGCATGGTCTTGAACCTCGAGAACGATTCGGTTGGCGTTGTGATCTTCGGTGAAGACCGAGGCATTAAGGAAGGCGATACCGTAAAGCGAACAAAGAAAATCGTTCAGGTGCCGGTCGGCGAAGCCCTCCTCGGCCGCGTCGTGAACGCACTCGGCCAGGCCATTGACGGACGTGGCCCGCTCAAGAGTGAGCACTCCCGCGTCGTGGAACTGAAAGCTCCGGGTATCGTTTATCGTCAGTCTGTTCACGAGCCTCTACAAACGGGCATCAAGGCGATTGACTCGATGATCCCGATCGGTCGAGGGCAGCGCGAATTGATCATCGGCGACCGACAGACCGGCAAGACGACCATCGCTCTCGACACCATCATAAACCAAAAGGGCCAGAACGTTCACTGCTTCTACGTGGCGATCGGCCAGAAGCGATCCACAGTGGCTCAAGTTGTTGAGCGCCTTCGTGCCGCCGGCGCGATGGAATACACGACAGTCATCGCGGCAACCTCCTCTGATCCAGCTCCGCTTCAGTTTTTGGCGCCCTACGCGGGTTGCGCTATGGCGGAATATTTCCGCGATACCGGCCGTCATGCCCTGATTATCTACGACGATTTGACAAAGCAGGCCCAGGCCTATCGTCAGCTTTCGCTGCTTCTGCGACGTCCTCCAGGCCGCGAAGCTTATCCCGGCGACGTGTTTTATCTCCACTCGCGATTGCTCGAGCGAGCCGCTAAAATGTCGAAGGATCAGGGCGGCGGTTCACTCACGGCCCTTCCGATCATTGAAACTCAAGCCGGTGACATCTCGGCTTACATTCCGACGAACGTGATCTCGATCACGGATGGCCAAATCTTCTTGGAAGCCGACTTGTTCTACAAAGGTATCCGTCCCGCCGTGAACGTTGGTAAGTCAGTCTCTCGCGTCGGTGGAGCAGCGCAAATCAAGGCGATGAAAGAAGTCGCGGGTACGTTGAAGCTTGAACTGGCTCAGTTCCGCGCCCTCGAGGCATTTGCTGCGTTTGCGTCGGACCTCGACAAGACATCGCAACAGCAGCTGGCTCGCGGACGCCGCCTTGTGGAATTGCTCAAGCAGGCTCAGTACAGCCCCTACGGCGTGATCGATCAGGTGGTGACCATCTACGCGGCAACTAACGGCTACTTGGATGACATTGGCGAATTCGATGTTCGTCGCTTTGAGCGCGAACTGTCGGAGTTCATGAACCAGAAGTACAAGTCGTTGATGGACGAATTGAACAAGCAAAAGACTGTGAAGCCGCTGAAGAAGCAATTGGACGAAGCTCTGACGGAGTTCAAAGCAGTCTTTGAGCCCTCTAAGAAGTAAGGATTGGGCAAATGCCAAGCTTGAAGGACATTCGGCTGCGTATCGACTCGACGAAGAATACGCAGCAGATCACCAAAGCGATGAAGATGGTCTCGGCGGCTAAGCTCCGCCGTGCCCAGCAGAACATCGTGAATATGCGTCCTTATGCCCACACTTTGTTGGGTATGATTGCGGATATCGCCCTCACGAAGAAGATTGAACACGCGCTTTTGACTCGCTCGGATGATCCGAAAAAGGTCTTAGTGGTGGTCATCACGAGTGACCGCGGTCTTTGCGGCGCATTTAATACCAACGTTTCGAAGTTCGCCGAGCGCTATCTTAAGGCGAACAAAGACAAGTACGAGAAAATCGACTTCCTGTTGATTGGCCGTCGGGGTGCTGACTACTTCCGTCGGCGCGGCATCGTCGGAATCGACACCATTCTCAATATGGCGAAGGACATTTCGTATGAGATGGCCGCCAAAATCGCCGAGAATGTCATGAATCAGTACAAGTCTGGCGAATATGATGAGGTTCGCTTCATCTATAATGAATTCAAGTCTGCTATTCAGCAAACCGTCGTCGCCGAAACGATGTTGCCCATCGATATCGATGCCGCAGCAACTCTTGGTAAAGGCGAAGGCGGATTTCCTGCTGATATGATCTTTGAACCCTCGCCGGAAGAGTTCATCGAGCAGCTGATCGTGAAGCACTTCAATGTGCAGGTGTACCGCTGTCTCTCTGAGTCTGTTGCCGCCGAACACGGCGCGCGCATGACGTCCATGGAGAATGCGACCAAGAACGCCGGTGAAATGATTAAGAGTTTAACTTTGACTTACAACAAGGCCCGCCAAGCTGCGATCACGACCGAGTTGATCGAGATCACGAGCGGTGCGGAAGCTTTGAAAGCCTGAGGTGTGATGATGGAAACTGGAGTAATCAGCCAAGTAATGGGCCCTGTCGTTGACGTCGAATTTCCGACTGGTGAATTGCCGGCGATCAACACGGCTTTGAAAGTCACCAACAAGGCGATCGACGATCGCGACGGCAACCTAGTTTTGGAAGTCGCTCAGCACTTGGGCGATAAGGCCTGCCGAACAATTGCGATGGACTCGACCGACGGTTTGATTCGCGGCCAAAAAGTGACCAACACGGGCAAAATGCTGACCACTCCCGTGGGTCGCGAAGTTCTTGGCCGCATCATCAACGTGATCGGCGATCCCATCGATGAAGCGGGCCCGCTCAATGCCAAGGAGCACTGGGAAATTCATCGTCCGACTCCGAAGTTCGAGGACCAGTCGACACGCGCCGAAATGCTGATGACGGGCATCAAGGTCGTCGACCTTCTGGCGCCCTACGTGAAGGGTGGTAAGATCGGTCTGTTCGGCGGTGCGGGTGTCGGTAAGACCGTCTTGATCCAAGAGCTGATCCGCAACATCGCAACCGAGCACGGTGGATTCTCGGTATTCGCAGGTGTCGGAGAAAGAACTCGCGAAGGAAACGACCTTTGGGTTGAAATGAAAGAATCGGGCGTTATCTCAAAAACCGCTCTGGTCTTCGGTCAGATGAACGAACCGCCAGGAGCTCGTGCGCGAATCGCCCTCACTGGCCTGACCATCGCGGAATACTTCCGAGACGTGGAGAAGCAGGACGTGTTGTTGTTCGTCGATAACATCTTCCGATTCACCCAAGCGGGAGCGGAGGTTTCGGCGCTCTTGGGTCGTATTCCTTCGGCGGTCGGTTATCAGCCGACATTGGCAACGGACATGGGTGCGCTGCAGGAACGAATCACTTCGACGAAGAACGGCTCAATCACATCCGTGCAGGCTGTTTACGTTCCTGCGGACGACTACACAGATCCCGCCCCGGCCACAACCTTTACTCACTTGGATGCGACGACCAACTTGGATCGCGATATCGCGGCTCTCGGTATTTATCCAGCCGTGCATCCGCTACAGTCCACTTCGCGCATTCTCGATCCGATGATCGTCGGTGAAGAACACTACCGAACGGCTCGTGATGTTCAGGCACTGCTTCAGCGATTCCGCGAATTGCAGGACATCATCGCGATCCTCGGTATGGACGAACTTTCTGAAGAGGACAAACTGGTCGTCGCTCGCGCCCGTAAGGTGCAGCGTTTCTTGTCGCAGCCCTTCTTCGTTGCAGAACAGTTCACAGGTATGCAGGGCCGTTATGTGGACATCAAAGACACAGTTCGCGGCTTCCGCGAAATTCTTGATGGTAAGCATGACGACGTTCCCGAGCAGGCGTTCTACTTGGTCGGTACGATCGAGGACGCATTGGAAAAGGCGAAGCGCCTCTAAGGAGTTGACCCATGGCTGATGCGCTGAAGCTGACGCTTGTGACGCCAGAGAAAAAGCTGCTCGTCGACCTTGTGGTCGATGAGGTGTTTGTTCCTGGCCATCGGGGGGAGCTCAATATTTTGCCCGGGCATGCTCCTCTCATGACTTTGCTTGAGACGGGTGTGTTGAAGTATCGCGAAAAGGGCAGCCAAACGCTCAAGATCGTCGCGGTAAGCTGGGGCTACTGCCAAGTGAACGCCTTTGGTGTGAATGTTTTGGCGGAGACGGCAGAACGTCCGGATGAGATTGATGCAGATCGAGCCCTCGCAGCTTGGAAACTGGCTCAAGACCGTATCGATTCTGGTGAATTGGATCCGGAGAGCTTGGAAAAGTATCGCCGCAAGCAAGCCCGTGCCGAGCTTCGTCGTACACTCGTGAAGGGTACGGACTCGACACATTGAGGATGGCATGCGCCTGATTCAGCAAAAGCCCGAGGAGTATTTGACCTCGGGCTTTTCTATTTTTGAAATCGATCAATGGATGCTTCGAGCCCATGTCGAACTGGATGTGCGGGTCGGGTCACATCGCGAAGTGGAAAGTCATCTTCGCTATGAGGTGACGGGGGGCCTGCTGGCTTCGCAGATCAAGCATCATCGTTCGAGCCTAGAGACTCATCGGCAGGGTGAGGCGCTCAAGGCGATTTGGAGAGCGGGTGAGGAGAAGGCCGAGCGGAGTTGGTCCTCGCCCCTATGGGCACCTACGGAGATATGGAGAGCGATAGAACTTTCTTGGGGCTCGGAAGGCGAGTGTTTCGCCTTCCCCACGCAGTTTCTCGGGAAATCCAACGAGGACCTTCAGACAAAGATGGTCGTTGTTCGCCGAGACTCCGAATCCAAAGCTCGATTAGGATGGGAGAGTTGGCCAGGTTCTGAGGACTTGGCTCAAGCGGAATTTACGGAGAGGTTGGCGACGGTCGCGATGCCGATGGGCCTTCGCCTTGGTTCGGGACGTTTGCTAGAGATCTCCGCGAGTTTTCTAGGCGTACCGGCGTTGAAGCTTCAGCGCGTGTCGGCTCGATGAAGTGGCTGGCGATCAACTCGCCAAGCTGCGGATGGCGATAATTCACTTCGATGATTTCAAAGAAGTCGCGGACCCCCTTGAGGGCTGCGCGCGACTCGACATTGATGACTCGCATCCGAGCTCGAAATTCCTCGGGATAGTTTTTGAGCTCTGCCGCTGGCCCCTTTCCAGAGGCATAGACAATTATGGGTGACTCGGGAGAGGCGCGAAACGATCGCAAGTTCGTCGCACGTTGGGTTGCGTCCAGTCTGAGAAATCTAATGTTTCGCTGACTCCCACGAGCCTTAAAGCCGCGCCTCACTTGGTCCGCAAAGAGGGTTCGGGGAGTCAGAACGAAGATCGGATCATGGGACTGAAGCTCGATCCAGCGAGATGTGGCGGGCGACCGACCGCTTTGATGTTGGCGAAGTAGCGTTTGTAGAACTCCATCGCTGATGAGTTGAAATTCCGGATTTTTAAGGGCGAGCCGAAGCACTTGCTCGGGTTGCTCTTTGGGTCGCGGCACGGCCTGAGCATACACGGCCTGAGCGGCCTCGATGCGACCAAGTGCTTCACGAACACGCTCGCGAGAGAGCTCGCCGCTTTGAAGGGCGCGTCGTATGGCCGTGATGATATCAAGTTGGGCCTTGGGCGCATAGGAGACCATGACAAGGTCTGAGCCGGCCTTCAGTGCCTCGACAGCGCGCTCGCCTAAGCTCAAGGTCTTCGACGCGCCCAACATTTGAATGTCATCAGTAATCACAAGCCCAGGGAGGCGCAGATCTTTGCGAAGCAAATCCTGGACAAGTTTGGTGGAGAAGCTTGCGGGCCGTTTGCTGGGATCGACTTTTGGGAAAGCCACATGGGCCAGCATAACCGCCCAGGGTTGAGTGAGCTTCTCTTGCAGCTGGGCGTATGGCTGTAGATCGCGAGCTTTCAATTGCTCGAGTGTGGACTGATTCTCGGCGAAACCGAGATGCGAATCACCGGAAGCGTCTCCGTGGCCTGGAAAGTGTTTGGCGACCGGAAGAATTTGAGCTTGTTGGAGCCCTTGGGCGAACGCTACCGCGAAGCGGGCGACGGTCTCGGGTGAGCCTCCATATGAGCGCGTACCAATGAACTCGTCGGTTTCAGGATCGGAGACGTCGACCACAGGAGCGAGATTGGTGTTGATACCAAGGGCCCGCATCAACTGACCTGTCGCATAGGCGATTCGCCGTGCAAACTCTGGATCTTGAGTGCGCGCTAGGGCGAGCGCGCTCGGCATAGGTGGAGTTTGTTTAATGCGAATGACATTGCCGCCTTCTTGGTCCACGGCGATCAGAAGGGGCGGGATCCCCGCCTTCTTGGCCGTCGCTTGGGCGCACTCCAGCATCTTCAGTGTTTGGCGCGGCGTCTTAATGTTCCGAGAAAACAAAATCAGCGAACTGGGTTTGTTGGTGCGAATCAACTTCTGAAGCTGGGGCGTACATTCACTTCCAATAAAGCCCAACATGAGCAGCTGCCCGAGCCGACTCTCGAGACCATCCAACTTTGTTTCTTGCTTTGCTTCTCGCGCATAGAGTTCGGCTTGTCCCCAAATCAATGAGATCGCAAGCACTCCAAGATAGCGCGCCGCCTTCTGCAGCCTCATTCACATATTTTAATAGGCTCTGGTGGCGCGGGCTGGGCACCGTAGTCGGGCTCGACCGAAACTGAACTTAGGTCAGAGAGGGGCAGAGGCGCCGAAGTGCGAGAAGCTCGTCGTAGATCTTAGGCCAAGTGATAGCCTCAAGCTTGATGTTCACGCGCATATCGGGCGTAAGAACAACTCGGCCCTTCTCACGGGCGGCGAGAGCCACGATCTCTGAGGGGGGCAGCGGCGTATGCTCGGTGAAGGCTAGCGAGATCGCCTTTGGTCCAGAGCTGAGATCGCGAATGTGTAGCTCACGACAGAGTGAACGGATCAGCATGAGACCTAGAAGATTGAGAACCTCTTCGGGTGGGCGGCCAAACTGATCGCGCAACTCTCCCTCGAGCTGATCCACGTCTTCGGGAGTCTGAATGGAAGCGAACCTTCGGTACCATGCTAGGCGAATGCGAAGATCAGGCATGTACTGATCGGGAATAAGAGCCGGAATCCGCACGTTGATGTCGGGGTCCACGCGCTCTGTGACCTCTTCGCCCTTGAGCTCACGCAGAGTTTCTTCGAGCAATTCGAGATAAGTCTCGTAGCCAACGGCTTCGACATGACCACTTTGGTCTTCGCCCAGCAAATTTCCAGCGCCGCGCAGTTCGAGATCGTGATGGGCAATGGTGATCCCGCTGCCAAGGGCCGTGTTCTCGTGAATAACCTTGAGGCGCTCTTGCGCATCTGCATCGAGGCGTTTGTTCGGCGGGATCAGAAGATAGCAGTAGGCGCGCTCTTTGGAGCGACCGACGCGACCCCGGAGCTGATAGAGCTGACTGAGGCCGAAGGTGTGAGCCTGATCGATGAACATGGTGTTGGCACGAGGGTTGTCGATGCCGCTTTCGATGATCGTCGTGGAGAGCAGAACATCAATTTCGTGGTTGAAAAATGCGAGCATGGTTTCTTCAAGCTCGTGTTCTTGCATTTGCCCGTGACCGACGCGAATTCGCGCTTCGGGAACAAGTTTTCGAAGCTCGTCGGCGACGCTATAGATCGATTGAACGCGGTTATGGAGATAGAAAACTTGGCCGCCTCGATGGATCTCGTTTAAAATCCCGCGGCGCACGGTTTCTTCGTCGAATTTGCAAACAAAAGTGCGAGTCGGTAGGCGATCACTGGGCGGCGTGTTGATGAGGCTTAAGTCTCTAATGCCCACAAGACTCATATTGAGAGTGCGCGGAATCGGCGTTGCCGAGAGGGTCAGCGTATCCACTCCAATGCGGAGTTTGCGGATTCGTTCCTTATGTCCGACCCCGAAACGCTGTTCTTCATCGATGACCAGCAGTCCGAGATTTTTAAAGGCGACATCTTTGGAAAGTAAGCGGTGGGTGCCGATCAAGATGTCGACTCGGCCTTCTTTGAGATCTTGAAGAGTCTGCCGAGCTTGTTGGGGTGGAACGAAGCGGTTGAGGGCGCGGATGACTACGGGCCAATCTTTGAATCGGCGGGTGAATGTCTCGAAATGCTGAAAGCTGAGAACCGTGGTTGGTGCCAATACGGCGACCTGACGCTTCCCTTGTATCGCCTTGAAGGTGGCGCGCATGGCGACTTCGGTTTTGCCGAAGCCGACGTCGCCACAAACCAACCTGTCCATCGGCTTCTCGCTCGAGAGATCATGCAAGATGGCTTCAATGGCCTTGAGCTGGTCGTCGGTCTCATCGTAGGGGAACGTGGCCTCAAAAGCTTCGAACTCCGCATCAGCTTTCTCGTCATGAGGAAAGGGGAGCCGTTGAGTTTGCGAGCGCATGGCGTACAGGCGCAAGAGTTCGGAGGCGATCTCTCGCAGATGATGGCGAACGCGAATCTTCGTTTTGGCCCAACCTGTGCCACCCAGCTTATCAAGCTGAGCCTCGCCCCCTGGGCCGGAATACTTTTGAATCTGGCCGATCCGGTAAATCGGCAAATACAACTTGTCGCTATCTTTATAAGACAGGGCTAGGAATTCGCTTTCAATCCCGCCGACCTGCATGCGCTTGAGGCCTTCATAGACGGCGATGCCGTGTTGCATGTGCACCACGCGATCGCCCGGATTCAAATCTTGAAACGCGAGATGAGCGGTAACGTCCTTATAGGTGTCTTGGTGCGAGGTCGCGGAGGAACGTCGGCGATGTTTCGAGCCAAGAAAGTCTTCATCCCTCAGCAGCACGAGCTTCGCTGAAGGAATTCGCAGGCTTTCATGGAGAGGTCGGCTGATCAAAGCCACTTCGGAGCCGTTCGGACTCAGTTCTTCGAGCAGACCGGCGCCGCTTCGGTCATTCCCTCTATTCTCGACCCTTTGTTGGAGCTGATGTTCGGCGCTTTCTGTGATGTAGGCTCGATGTCGTATCTCGGCGCGATCGAGCAGGCTCGTGACACGAGCCATCTGGGCTTGCGTACCGCAAGCGACCAAAACTCGATCGCCGCTTTGAAGCCAGTTGCGAACTCTCTGAATGGCCTCGGCTCCCGCCGGACTTTGTGGAGTCGGAGGCGGGAACACGACAGGGAAACTCGGAAAACTCGGAGTAGGGGGTTTTCCGTTGTCGACCTCGTCGGAGTTGAGGCGAGGGGTATCGGGCGCGTCGTCAATCGCCAAACGAGAGAACTCGAGGGAGAGCGAAGTGTCGGGACGGGGCCACTGATCCATGCTTCGGTAGATCATAGCCGGCAGAGGATTGATGGCGGAGTCCATGTTGGAAGCGTGTTCACGTTGCAAAGTCTCAAGGTGTCGATCGTGCGTTTGGGCGATCCCGATTGGATCGACCCAGCAAAGTAGATGCTTGGCGGTCAGGTAATCGAGCGGAGTTTCAGCTTCCGAGTGAAAGAGCGACATTAAAAAGTCGATGCCGGGGAAGGTGTGACCGAGAGCGAGTGATTGCAGGACTTGGTCGCGATCGCTGAGCTGGTCGCGATCCAAAGTCATACGACGATAAGCATTCGCGGCTCGCTGGCGGCTTTCGTCATCGAGGATGAATTCACGTGCAGGAATGATGTGGGCGGTCGTGAGATCTTGGTCGAATGATCTTTGAGTTTGTGGGTCGAAGTGTCGAATGGACTCGATCTGATCGCCGAAGAGATCAAAGCGTAATGGCCACGGGTGGGCCGGAGAGAAGATGTCCACCACCGAGCCCCGCAAGGCAAAGCTGCCAACGTCTTCAACCAGGGGCGTGTTTGAGTATCCAAGTCGATGGAGAGTTTCGCTTAAGTTTGAAGGAAGCTCTTCAGATTTTCGGTACTTGAGTTGGGAGTTCAGGAGCGACTTTTTGGGTAGGCAAAGCTGGCCAATGGCGGTGACCGTAGCGGTGAGATAGCTGGGCTTCGTCGCGGGGGGTGGGCTTGCAAGATGGAACAGCCAGGCATTACGCCTTGCGACGACGCGGGGGTTTGGATAGAGGCCTGAGTAAGGCGAGACATCGAACTCGGGCAACGACAGACATTGGGCCTCGGGTTGGAAGAATCGCATCGCCGTGGCAAAGGCCTCCTCTTGCGAAGAGTCTGCGAAGATCAATACAGGAAGTGGCCACAAGACCCGATCTTGCTCAGCGAACAGCAGGGCGATGGCTTCGGGTGAAGCCGTTCCATTCACCTTGAGTCGAAAGTCGCCCAAATCATGAGCACGCTGAAGTGCCGACCAGATGGCCGTCGCCGCCTCGGCACTCAGTTCAGCTTCACGAAATGGGGGATTCATCGTCATTTTAATGGCTTCGTTCCCGTGATGTGATGGCTATTCATGCTTAAAACTAAAGCTGAATTCGAACGCTTGTGTCGTTGGCGATGTTTGGCCGGCTTCGTTTCAGCGGGACACGGCCTGCCTGAGATCAAGTTTCGAGCTAGCAACTTGACTGGAATCGCGCCGAGACGCAAATGCCGATCCAAATTTTCTAAAGTGCTACGGGCGGCACGACAGGATTGGAAGTACCGCCGGATTTTGAATTTTTAAGTCAGGAGACCGGTCGAAAACAGAATTTCGGCGGGCTCACGCGCGATGCGGCAATTCCTTGAATTCTCAGTCCTTGGAATCTCTTCGACGCATGGATATAACTGAGCCAAGCCAAGATCTCCTCGGGATGCAGCTCGAGAAACAACGATTTGCCCGCAGCGAAAAAGCGCTCGCGGCCAAAGGGAGTGAAGCATGTCTTCGGGCGCGCTTTTGCCGGTTCTCATTCTCGCCGTCATGGTTCTAACGTTTGGTGCACTTTTGATCGTGGGCACAGGTCTATTGGGCCCACGCAAAGTCATCAAGTCGGCCGCCAAAGAAATGCCCTACGAGTGTGGTCTGCCAGGTCAAGAAACCAAAGACACGAAAGTCTCTGTACGTTTTTATCTGACGGCGATTTTGTTCATTCTCTTCGATATCGAAATCATCTTCATGTACCCCTGGGCGATTCAGTATATGGACAGCCTCAAAGACGGTAGCGGCGGTTACATGCTCGGAGTTATGGGCGTGTTCGTGGGCCTATTCGTGATCGGACTGATCTGGGAAGTGAAATCGAAAGCGCTGGATTGGAAGTGAATATGCCGCAAATTCAACTGGGATTGGGAGTCGATTCGACCGAGACGATCATCAACGTGATCAAGATGTTCGCGTTGTTCCTGTTGATGGTGCAACTCGTACCGCTTTTGGTGTGGGTTGAGCGCCGCGGATCCGCCTTCATTCAAAACCGATACGGACCTAACCGAGTGGGTCCCCTGGGCCTTCTGCAGCTGTTAGCTGACGCGGTGAAATTCCTCTTCAAGGAAGAGTTCCGCCCCAAGAAGGGCGTCGCCTTCATGTATTACTTTGCACCCATTATGGCGCTGCTTCCCGGCGCTCTCTCGTTTGCGTCGATCCCATTATCTGTGCCCATCACCCTTCAGGGTGAAAATTGGGGCCCTTATAACTTCGTTTTGCAGGGCTATGATTTGGGGATCGGCATCGTTTTCATCCTCGGTATTTCATCGCTCGGCGTGTACTCGCTTTTGATGGCCGGCTGGGGATCCTCAAACAAGTACTCGCTCATGGGTGCGCTGCGGGCCTCAGCTCAGGCGATTTCGTACGAACTTGCGCTCTCATTGTCCTTGGTCGGCATTCTGATGGTCTATGGAACCTTTAGCTTTACGGAAATCGTCGCTCAGCAGCAGGGGCCTCTGACCTTCAACTTTATGGGACAGCAGCAGGTTTGGAGCTTCCTGCCGAACTGGGGAATCTTCTACCAGCCACTCGGCGCCCTGCTCTTCTTTGCCGCGACATTTGCTGAAGCCAATCGATTGCCCTTCGACTTGCCCGAAGCTGAAGGCGAATTGGTGGCAGGGTTTCATACGGAGTATGCCGGCTTCAAGCTCCTGATGTTCTATATCGGTGAATATGGGCACATGTTGGTGGCCTCCTGTTTGCTCGCGACCTTCTACTTTGGCGGCTACAACATCCCAGGCGTGACGCCCGCTGAAGTGACGGCGTTCTTTGCATCGTATGTCGGAGAGGGAAACCTCTCGCAGATTTTGACGGCCGTGACCTATCACGTTTCGCTTTTGTTGCGCGTGTTGTTGTTCTTATGGGTGTTCATTCATGTGCGATGGACCCTGCCGCGCTTCCGTTATGATCAGTTGATGGATTTGGGTTGGAAGACCATGTTGCCGTGGGCGTTGTTCAACGCCTGCGCGACGGCTGTGATTTTGTGGCTGTTCCAGAGTTGATCGGCGTGAGAAACGCCTGACTGGGGAGATGAAATGACCCTCACTGCGCAAGACCTGTTGTTCTACATTCTCGGGGGGCTGTCGTTGGCATCCGCGCTTGGCGTACTGCTTATGACGAACCCGATTTATTCGGCTCTTTGCTTGGCGCTCACCATGGTGAGTCTCGCGGGGCTCTACGCCTCCATGCAGGCCTGGTTTGTCGCCGGAGTTCAGCTGATCGTCTATGCAGGCGCCGTGATGGTCTTGTTTGTGATGGTGCTCATGCTCTTTGACCTGAAGTCCGAGATCAAGGCGTTTAGCCGAGGAGCCGTCGCCGGTTTCATGAAGCTCGTCGCGGTCGGCCTTATGACCGGAGCCTTCCTCGCGGCCATTTATAATTCGGCCGACACTTTGTTGGGCACGAGCTTGGCGGCTCATGTCGATGGAACGGTCTCGACAAAAGCTTTGGCGCAATTGCTTTTCGGAAAATACGTCTTCGCCTTTGAAGCCATGGGCGTGTTGTTGTTGATCATCGCAATCGGTGCTGTCGCATTGTCGCGGATCGAGGGAGGCACGCATGCCGATGAATAGTCTGATCGACGTTGGCTTAAGCCACTATTTAGCGCTGTCTGCGGCACTGTTTGCCATTGGCATGCTCGGCGTGCTCATGCGACGAAACGTCATTGTCATGATGATGTCGATCGAGCTCATGCTGAACGCGGTCAACCTCACCTTCATCGCGTTCAGTCGGTTCCGGGATAACATGGATGGGCAGGCGATGGTCTTCTTTGTGATGACCATCGCCGCAGCAGAGGCTGCGGTGGGGTTGGCCCTCGCGGTGACGATCTTTAAGCGCTTCCGTGAAGTGAACATCCGCTATTTTGAGCACTTGAAGGGATAAGCCATGAAACCCGAACTTATTTTTTCAGTATTGTTGCTCGCGCCGCTGATCGGGTTCCTCTTCAACGGCCTCCGCTGGAAATCCAAGAACTACATGTTGGCGGGTACTGTGGCGACGGGCGCAGCGGCCGTTTCGTTTGCGATGTCGATTGTCGCGGTTTCCCGACTGTTTGGCGAAGGGGCTCCGACCGCCATTCAGGCGAACTTCTACACCTGGGCCGCGATGGACCTGCTGAGTATTGATGTGAGCTTTGTGATCGATCGGATCAGCGCTCTCATGGTGTTGGTTGTGACGGGCGTCGGCACTCTCATTCATCTCTTCTCTGTCGGCTACATGTCGCATGACGAGCGGCCCTCAAAGTATTTCGCTTACTTGAACCTGTTCTTGTTCAATATGTTGTTGCTCATCCTCGGCGACAACCTGCTGATGATGTTTGTGGGCTGGGAAGGCGTCGGTCTTTGCTCTTACCTGCTCATCGGATTCTGGTTCTCTGATAAGGAAAAGGCGGCCGCGGGCATGAAAGCCTTCGTCACGAACCGAATCGGTGACGCAGGATTTTTGCTCGGTATCTTTGTGATCTTTGGTTTGTTCGGAACACTCAACTTTGCCGAGATCATTTCGAAGTTGAGTGCGTTTTCCGTCGAAACAGGCTGGACCGGCCCGATCACTTTGGCCTGTCTTTTCCTCTTTATCGGCGCGACGGGTAAGTCGGCCCAGGTCCCTCTCTACGTATGGCTGCCTGACGCGATGGCAGGCCCGACGCCCGTTTCGGCCCTGATCCACGCCGCGACCATGGTGACCGCCGGCGTTTATATGATCATCCGCTTGAGCCCACTCTTCATGTTGGCTCCGAACGCCATGGCGGTTGTGGCGACGATCGGTGCGATCACGGCTTTGATGGCGGCGGTCATCGGCTTAGCTCAAAACGATATCAAGAAGGTGCTCGCCTATTCGACGGTTTCACAGCTGGGATACATGTTCCTCGCCTGCGGCGTTGGCGCCTTTGGCGCGGCGATGTTCCACCTCATGACTCATGCTTTCTTCAAGGCGCTGATGTTCTTGGGCTCTGGATCTGTCATCCATGGAATGCACGAGGAGCAGGACATTCGAAAAATGGGCGGACTCAAGAAGTACATGCCCATCACGCATGCGACCTTCTTCATCGGTTGGATTGCGATCATCGGCATTCCCCCGTTTGCCGGATTCTTCTCGAAGGACGAAATCTTGTGGTACGCCTTCGCGAGCGAACGCGGGTCGCAATGGTTTTGGTTGGCAGGCCTAATTGGCGCGGCCACAACCGCCTTTTACATGACTCGATTGATGGCGTTGACCTTCTGGCGAAAGAGCCGCTTTGACGCTCATAAAGTTCATCCTCACGAGGCTGGCCCGTCGATGTTGATTCCGCTCATCGTCCTGGCTGTTTTGTCGGCCATCGGTGGATTTATGGGCATTCCCCACGTGATTGGGGAAATCCTTCCCGGTCATCCTGGAAATTGGCTCGAGCATTGGCTGAAGGGTTCGATCGCCGCCGTGCCAATGACCGCTGAGATGAAGCACGCGACGACGATGGAGTGGATCCTCATGGGAATCTCGGTGTCGATTGCGGGCTTATCCGCAGTCACCGCGTTTTCTTTCTATGTCTTGGATCCATCGCGACCCGCGAAGTTTGTCAGCCTGTTTCCTCGACTGCATCGTTTTGTCGAGAACAAGCTGATGGTGGACGAGTTCTACGGAGCCCAGATTATTCAGCCATTGATTAACGCCAGCCGTGCGCTTTGGGCCTTTGTCGACGTGAATATCATCGATAAGGCAACCTTCGTCGTCGGCGATTTGGTTCGCGGCGTTGGCTCGACGGCTCGAACGCTCCAGTCTGGAAACCTGCAACAGTACGCACTGTATATCGCTCTCGGGGCGGTTGCGGTAATGTTCTACGTTTTGAAGTGAGGAGGCGCCCATGGCGCAAATGCCGCTTCTGTCTCTGATTGTCTTCATGCCGCTGTTGTTTGCGGCGTTGATGGCCCTCATGCCCGGAAACCGCGGCGTGCGGCCGATGGCATTGGTCGCATCGCTGATTCAGTTTGGCGTGAGCCTCTTGCTCTTCAAGTACTACGATGCGAGTACGCCGGCCTTACAGCTGGTTGAACAGCACAGCTGGATCCCCGAATTTGGTATTTCCTACTTCATCGGTGTCGATGGAATCTCGCTGTGGCTCATTCTGCTGACGACCTTCCTGCTTCCCATTGTGGTTCTCGGATCTTGGAATGCGATCGAACAAAAGGTGAAGGCCTTTCATGTGGCTCTCTTCGCTTTGCAAACCGCGATGTTGGGCTCATTCGTCGCGATGGATCTGGTCTTATTCTACGTTTTCTTCGAACTCTCTCTCGTGCCGATGTATTTCATCGTTGGCATTTGGGGCGGAGCTCGGCGTGTCTATGCCTCAATGAAGTTTTTCATCTACACGATGGCGGGATCAGTATTGATGCTGCTCGCGATCATCTATTTGATGTTTGCGGCTCGCGACACCGAAGGCTTGGGATACTTCACGGCCAATGTCCTCGAACTGTATAAGCTTAAGTTGCCGTTCACGGCTGATGGTCTGATGTCGCCCCAGGCCCTCCTCTTTTTCGCGTTTTCCGCTGCGTTTGCGATCAAGGTGCCGATGTTCCCGGTTCACACTTGGTTGCCGGATGCTCACGTGGAAGCACCGACGCCGGGATCTGTGGTTTTGGCGGGCGTGATGTTGAAGATGGGAACCTACGGATTCGTGCGATTCGTGATTCCCATGTTCCCCGAGGCCGCCGAACATTTTGGCTGGGTCTTCTTGTTCCTTGGCGCGGTGGGCATCGTTTACGGTGCGTTGGTCGCCATGGTTCAGCCCGATATCAAGAAATTGGTGGCCTATTCTTCGGTCTCGCACATGGGCTATGTGATGCTCGGAATTTTTGCGATGAATACCTACGGTATGACCGGGGCACTCTACCAAATGCTCAATCACGGTATCAGTACAGGGGCGTTATTCTTGTTGGTCGGCATGATCTATGAGCGAACCCACTCGCGCGAAATCGAAAAGTATGGGGGTCTGGCTAAGGTTCTTCCGATTTACACGATCATCTTCTTCATCGTGACGCTATCGAGCATTGCGGTCCCCATGACGAATGGTTTCGTTGGGGAATTCCTCATTCTCCTTGGAAGCTTTCAAGCGTCCAAGCTGATCGGCGCCATCGCCGTCACCGGCGTGATCTTTGGTGCTGTGTACATGCTGTGGATGTTCAAGCGTGTTTTCTTTGGAGAGAAGGGTGAACTCGTTCGAGATGAAAAGCATCCGCTCCACGACCTGAGCGTTCGCGAAATCGTGGTGATGGCTCCTTTGCTTGTGTTGATCTTCTGGATGGGACTATTGCCGAATCACTTTTTGAAGTATTCCAAGTCTTCGATCGATCACTTGATGCAGAACAAGGACGCCTACCAGCTTGGCGTTCAGACGATGGGAGATGCGGTGAATCGCTCGGCGAGTGTTTTGCCGGGGACTTTGTTGCCAGAAACACAGGAAGCGGACTCTAAAGTCACCGCGAAGGCAAACATGACGGGGGCGGGGGTAGGCCGATGAATCACGCACTTGGAATCAGCAGCTATTTAATCGCGGCACCCATGTTGGCTCTCTTGGCCGCGAGTCTTGTGCCCGTGATGCTCAAGGTGTTCTCTGGAAACCGAGAGCCACATCCCTTTGTGACGACGGCTTATGGTTTCATTGCCGTTGCCTCCGCGCTCGGCCTGGCGATCACCTTTTTAGGCGGTAGCAAGTTTGGCTTCCACAAGGCCCTTGTGTCCGACGGTTTGGCGCTATGGGCGTCGATCATTGTTTTGGTCTCCGGCGCCTTCTCCATTTTCATGATGCACGATCATGTCGAGACACAGTCGAAGCTTTTCTCGGAGAAGGTCTTCTTGTTGCTCGGTAGCCTGATCGGCATGCTGATTGTGGTTTTATCCAACGACTTGATCGTCACCTTCTTAGGAATTGAGACGATGTCTCTTTGCCTTTATGTGTTGATCGCGATGAGTCGTGAGACGGTTCTATCGAAAGAAGCGGCCTTCAAGTACTTTGTATTGGGAAGTTTCGCTTCGGCGATTTTCCTCTACGGGATCGCGCTGATCTACGGCACCGCAGGAACCACGCAGTTCCCGGGTTTGATGGAGCAGGTCGGGCCACTTTTGGAAAGCCGAAATCATCTATTTTTGATCGGCATTATCTTTGTCGTTTTAGGTTTCGCGTTCAAAGTGTCCGTGTTTCCTTTCCACTTTTGGACTCCCGATGTTTACCAAGGCGCGCCGACTCCAGTTACGGCCTTCATGGCGACAGCCGTAAAGGCGGCGACCTTCGTTGCGATCCTGCGCCTGTTTCAATCGACCGGTTACCAGCATTCCGTACCTCTCAAAGAGGTCATTTCATGGTTGGCCGCATTGACGATGCTGGTCGGTAACGCCGCTGCGATCATGCAGCCGAATTTCAAAAGAATGTTGGCGTACTCATCCGTCGCGCATTCCGGATACTTGATGGTCGGCGTTGTCGCTGCGGGTTTCGGTGATTCACAAGGCGTGGCGAGTGCTGCGGGCATCGTCGTGTTATTTTACCTGTTGGCCTATTCCATCATGACGCTTGGAAGCTTTGCCTTCGTCGCTCTGCTCGAAAAGAGCGTTGGCCAGGCCCTTCAGGTTGACGACGTTCGGGGCTTGGGCCGCACACATCCTGTTCTCGCAGGATGTATGGCCATCGTTCTTTTCTCGCTCGCCGGGGTTCCGCCCCTCCTGGGTTTCTTCGGCAAATTCGGCCTGTTCAGTTTGGCGATCGAGCAGAACTTTTATTGGCTGGCGATCTGGGG
Source organism: Pseudobdellovibrionaceae bacterium (assembly GCA_947462815.1). GTDB lineage: Bacteria > Bdellovibrionota > Bdellovibrionia > Bdellovibrionales > JAMPXM01 > UBA2339. The sequence continues at coordinate 6,434 of CANHQR010000031.1, read as the reverse complement.
CGTATTGAATTCGGTGGTTTCGGTCTATTACTACCTGCGGCCAATCGTCCTGATGTACATGCAGGGAGACGACGCACCCCATGTTGAGATGAATAAGCAGATCATGACGAGGTTCACGCTTTTTGGATCAGCCATCCTGATCATTGTCATGGGATTGTTTTCGTCGCCCATTCTGTCGGCACTGAAATCGGCCATCTTGGGCCGTTCCTAAATCATTTCAATCCAACTCGAGCTGCGATCCTTGATTTTAGGGCGCAGCTCGCCTTCGGAGTCCAGCGTCGAATGCGAGGGTTCCCGTGTTCCTCGATGGCCTCATCTTCGCGCGCCCGACCCGCTACCTTAACTTAAGCCGAACCGTCATTCTCGATGGACATTCGGCCTCAGCTTCAGAAAACTAATGAGCTGAACTCACAAATTTGTTGGAGGGGGACCCATGCGTCGTACTGAAACAATCCAGTCTTTAAATCGACCAATCAGCTTTGGTCTTGTGGCGATTTGTGCGGCCTCTATGTTCGGTGCAGCTTGCACCAAAAAGAACGCCCAACAGGCGGCCGTAGCACCTCCTGGTGCTCAACCGAGTTCACCGACGGCGCCTGCTGCACAAGGCGAAGGCCCTCGTGCCCCTGCGCCAAGAACTGCAGCGCCGAACGTCTTCATCCCTCCGGGCGGGTTTTTGATGGGCGTTGCGCCCGGCAATACCTACATCGTTGCGGGATCATCGACAGCCAAGACGTTTCAAGATGCCATGGATGAAGAGATCAAGCCGGGGATGACTCTCACGCAGCTCGCGGAGCGAGCCAATGCAATCGCGGCTGAGGTCGGTTTGGATTTCGGTCTGGGGATCTATTCCACGATGGATTCGACTTACGCGAATTTGCAGGAGACGAACTCGGCCAAGAAAAACTCGAATATTGTGGTCGGTCCGGTGCAGATCAATCCCTGCAATCGCAAGGTCGTCCCGATGCGGGTCGTGAATATTAAAGAAGAAACCGCGACGGTGGTGACGTCGATGGGAAAATTTGAGGTGAAGTTCAACGAGGACGTTCGTCCGCGGATGATGTTCCTCTACCAGGGCGACAAGCGCCTCGCACAAATGCCGATCAGCGACTTGGATCATCCCATCAGCTTTCTCAATGGGTCAGTTCCGCACTCCGCCATTCCGCTTTCTGCGAAGTACAAGGAGTGGTGGGATAAAAATATGGCGGCGAAAATTCGCGAAATGCGCTCCGGTTTGGCCGAGACGCCACACTTGATGATGACGATCAATAGCGCTGGTCAGTTTCGATTTTCGGCAGATCTGAATGCCTATCGGCCTTCGAGCTTCGTCTCGAATCCTAATCCCCCGAAAACACAAGGTAAGCCGGGAAATATCCTCCACACGGTGAAAGCGGGTGAGCTCACGGTGGATATTTACGACTATTGCGTGCAGCAGCCGGCCCAGCCCGCTCAGCCACCGCGAGGTAGCTGAGGTCGTCGCTGACCAAGATCCTTTAAACGTCGCAGTTTCGGATTTTGAGGGGCCGTTGAGCCCCTCAAGTATTTTGTGAGGCTTGAAAACCAGGATAGGCGCCCGCTTTGACGAGTGCTGCGAACATTTCCGGGAAGATCTGGCAGAAACTCTCGCCCCGGCGTTGATCAATCTCATCCAGCTTTCGCACGATCCTCTCCATCGCATTGTTGGCATCTTGGAATCCGGAATCGGCCGGAAGCTTGATAAAGCCTGCGATCGCATTCTGGCTATCGGCAAAACCGACATTGTAGCGATTGAGATCAATTGAACGGAGATATTCCATCGCCATCGATTTGATGTCTGGCGGGAGATTCCGAATGGAAAACTCGCGAGGCTGATGAATCAGATTGTAGAGTTCAACGCGAGCGTGCGGAAAGCCAAGTGTCCAATCGAGAAGGTCTCGAATCGTCAACACATTGAAGAGGCTGATCGAGGCAAAGACCCCGACCTTAAAATTCGAGTTATCTTGGGAGACCTGATTGAATTTCTCGAAATTAGAGGCTGCGACATTCCACTTTGCGCCCTTGCGCTGATACTCGAAGCGTGGACCCACATCGTCAATCGACAGAAAAAGATCGACACGCTCAAACTTTCGAAGAACTTCGATCCACTTCGGGTCAAAGACGCTGCCGTTAGAGTTCAGGGTGATCGAGACGTGCTGAGCGTGATTGTGATCAATCAGCTCCTTGAGGAGCGAGAAGGCTTCCTTGTTCAGAAAGGGTTCTCCGCCGTAGATGAGAACCCGCCGCAGGCTGGGCATCCATGCACGAATTGCGGCCAAATTTTCCTCTCGCAACTTGGGAGCAGAGCGGGCTCGCAAATCAAGAGTGACGTCCGGTGATACAGTCTGAAACTGCGAATCTTCTGCGGCCCATGATGTCGACCACTCCGAATTGCAAATTCGACACTTTAAGTTGCAAAGGTTGGAAAGCTTGAGAACCAAATACTCAACGGTCGGAGAATCTCGCCGATCTTTGAGAAGCGCGTTGGACTGTTGGCGCAGGCTGTAGGTACCGGCGTCTTCTTCAGTCCAACAAAGTTGGCATTCCTCGGGGCGTTCACCAGAAAGGAAACGTTGTCGAAGATGGCGAAGGTCTTCAGAGTTCCAAACCTCATCGATGGAGTTCTCGAGAAGATTGTAGGCCTTTCCGTCTGGCCGTTGGATTGGACGAGCAATCTTACAGCAGACCAAGCAGGTCCCATTGGGCGTGATCTCGAGACTATTGAAAGGCATGACGCAGTAACTGGGAGACATTTGGAAATCAGGCTAGCATCCTTGGATTCGCCTCGACAGCAGATTCGATGCGGCGAACTGTTCGGTCGTTCCGGCCAGTCGTTCCGGCCAGTCGTTCTGGCCAGTCGTTCTGGCCAGTCGTTCTGGCAAATCGTTTTGGCCAATCGTTTTGGCCAATCGTTTTGGCTGGCGATTATGGTCGGCTCATTTCAGATGAGGGAAACTGAAGCGTCAAAACGTGAGGCGCAAGTGGCGGCGGATCGCCGAGGGTTTCACCATGCCTTGGGACCGTACGACTTCGCGAGTTCCCCGGAAGCTGACGATCGATGACGCGCTCGGGGTTCCGAACTTCTCCACGACATCGCGTTGCGATGCGAGATCGACTTGAAAAACCTCGATACCCCGAAACTCGGCTTCCGCCATCACTTTGGTGAGAGTGGGAACCTGGATCCGACACGTCGGTGAGTCGGCAGATGTAAAGACAAGTAGAATCAGTCGTTGGGCTTTTTGCGCTGCCTCAAAGGCCGCGTTATCGAAACGTCTCAGGATCAGTGGATTGGGCACGGGTGTCGCTGACTGATCGGGATCGATGGCAGCCGGTGCTGTTGCGGGATTTGCCGGCGCCTGAGCCGCAGGCGCCACGCCTTGAGTCTGAGGCGTTTGGGCCATCGCAACGGGGAGCCAAATCAGGAGCAGTGAACACAGGACGACACATCGCTTGACCTCGAGAACACCGAGGAATCGCTGAGACGAAATTACCAGTTTGCGCACGATGCCGAACATGCTTTCTTTTCGGTCGAAAACAGAGATTTTGTGAGGCAGATCGAGAAGCTTTTGATGCACCGAACTTGGGCCAAAGTCGAGCCGTCGAGAGTTGAAGTCGCCCGACTTTGTGTCACGAAGGAAGCGATCAAAGCCCTCCTTCAGCTCCGCGCGGGCTTGAAAAACAAGACCTTCGTTGGGTTTGAGTGATCCGTGTACGGCGGGTGACTCCTGATCGCTCCTCCCCGCCAAGCTCAACTCACAGACCGGCCCGGCGAAGAACCTCGGCGTGCCCCAGGGATGAAGTTTGATCCAACCAGGCTCGAAGCTTCGAAAGATCCTCATCGCGCGAGTCGCGTAGCAACATATAGGTTTTCATTTCATCAAGTCGCGCCCGTAGATGAGCGCCTTCGGGCGCCTGATTGGCCTCTTGCGCGAGCCGATCCCAAGAATCAATGACCCGCGATTTCTCGTTTCGACTCAGATTTTGAATCGAGAAATGCGACGGAAACATAAGTAAATTCGGAGACACCATGCTGTCGGCCAGAGCCCCCCGAGAACGAAGGTGCCGATAGAGATCGGTCAAATGAAGTGCATTCAGAATTTGCACCGTAGGTGTGATGGCGAGCGAAACGCCTGGGTAAGCCTGCGATAGGCTAAAAACAGCCTGTAGGTTCTTCTCAATTTGATCCCAGTTGGTACCGCGCCGAATGATCTGCGCGAGCTCACCAAAGGCATCGATCGAAGCATGGACCGAGACGCGTTCAAACTGACGCCACATTTCGAGGACATTATAGCCCGAGGATCCCGCTGAGAGTCGACTCAAGTTGGTGTTGTATCGAAGATGGATGCGAGTCTTCCCGGCGCGAAGAAGTCGCTCAAGCAGTTGCTCGTGTTCGGCGAGTAGGATGGGTTCGCCGCCACAGAAGTAGATCTCTTCGAAGTCTGCGATGTGCTGGTCAAAAAAACTCCAAAAGTCTTGCGGAGAAGGGAAAGCCCGCCTGACGGTCGGCCCATCATAGCGGCCTGCTGTCCGCTCAATTTGTGCAAATGAAGACGAGTTGATTTCATCACACATGATACAGGCGAGGTTGCAGAGGTTCGAAAAGCGAACATCGAGGTAAACACTTCGCCGTACGCGTCGGCGACCATCTGGGTCTGTCTGGCGAATCAGTTCGGCATGGTGCTGAAAGCGTCGGTTCATGTCTTGGCGGTAGGAGAGCGAGCCAAACTCTTGCTCGGGTTGTGAACAGCGGTAGCAACTCGATGGCAAGCTCCCGGCCAACATTTGGGCGCGAAAGGCGTTGGCGGCGTCCGAGTCGAGGGCTTGCTCAAGACTCATCTGGTGGGTGTGGCCGAATGAGTAATCCTGATTAATACAGCAAGGGATCACTCGCCCATCCGTCCACACAGCAGCGTGCACCCAGGGCAAAATACAAAGATGCTTCGATTTCAAAAGCTCATCGACCGACGTATCGCTCATGCTTCGGGGCCCATCGATTTCTCAACGATGAAATCGCCGATCGCTAACAAATCCATCTGCGTATGCTTAAAGCAATCAATCGCATGTTCGGGTTTGCAGACGACGGGTTCCCCCTTGCGATTAAAGCTGGTGTTGATGATCACCGGAACGCCAGAGAGCGATTGAAATTCTTCGATCAGCCGGCGCAGGCGCGGGTTCGAAGACTTGTCACAAGTTTGCACCCGCGCGGTACCATCGACATGCGTGATCGCCGGAACGCGACTCTGCGCCTCGTGCCGCACTTGAGGGGCGAGCAACATATAGGGTGACGGTATTTCGAGATCAAAGTACTTGCTGGCATGCTCCTCAAGAACAATTGGCGCGAAAGGGCGGAAGGCTTCTCGTTTTTTTATTCGTTGATTGAGAATATCCTTCATGCCCGCAAAGGTTGGATTGCCGATAATTGAGCGATTGCCGAGAGCTCGAGGCCCGAATTCCATGCGTCCCTGAAACCATCCTATGGCCTTGTTTCTATGGACCGCTTGGGCGACGAATCGGCACAGTGATGCTTCGTCCATTTCTTGGTAAGAGACCTTAGCCGCTTTGAGGGCGCGCTCGATTTCTCGTTTCGAGTACTCAGGCCCCAGGTAAGCGTGCGACATCGCCTGTCGTTCGCAGTCCGCCTGGAGCTGATGTTGGACCCAAAGAGCCGAGCCTACCGAGCCACCGGCATCACCCGCTGCGGGTTGCACGAAAATGTTTTGGAAGTCTGTTTGGTTGAGGATCTTTGCATTCGCCACACAGTTGAGAGTCACACCGCCGGCTAAGCAAAGGTTCTTAAGACCGGTGGAATTTTGCAGCAAGCGGGCATTCAAGATGAAGCAATTTTCCACGAACTCTTGGCAGGCCGCTGCCAAGTCATAGTGTCGCTGCTCCCAAGGCTCGCTCGTGGCGCGTGGTCGGCCGAAAAGCTTCTCCCATTTCGAACTCCACATACGGCGGCCATATCGGAATGCGAAGAAACTTTGATCCAAAACGAAACTGCCGTCATCGTTGAGCCGTGCGACCTGTTTGAGTTGATCTCGGTAGGACTTAGGATCTCCGTAACCCGCAAGGCCCATGGTTTTGCCTTCGCCGCCGTGAGCGTCAAAGCCCAGAAAGGTTGTGACCGCGGTGTAGAGCAGGCCGAGCGAATGGGGATAGTGAATCTCGCGTTCAATTTGAATTCGGCGACCCTCGCCCTTGCCGATCGATAGAGTCGCCCACTCGCCAACGCCGTCAGCCGTGAGGATCGCGGCACTCTCGAAGGGAGATGGGTAGAAAGCCGAGGCGGCATGTGAAAGATGGTGTTTGAGAAAATAGATGGGCCCCTTGAAGGTGAGCTCCTCTTCAATGAGCGTCGGAAGTGCAAGCCGATGACTGAGCCACTTTGGCATGGATCGATGAAAGCTCGGCCAAGAAAAAGG
>CANHQR010000030.1 GCA_947462815.1 Pseudobdellovibrionaceae bacterium | reverse complement strand
TACGCCGATGAAAATGGTCTGGGTTGTTTGCGTCGCTGGTCCGCCCTAGCTGTACCGCGACTGATGGTTGGCGGCTCCCTGTTCTTTGAGATCGGAGATGGTCAAGGCGGTCCGATCAAGGCACACTTTGAGAAGTTGGGTTTAGCCGAGGTCCAAGTCCACCGCGACCTGGCTGGTCTTGAGCGTGTCGTCTCGGGTCGCAAGCCCTACGACTCCAAGGAGTATTGACATGGATCGGATGCGTGTCGTCGGCGGAAAAATTTTGCGCGGTGAGGTTCGGGCCAGCGGTGCGAAAAACAGCGCGCTCAAAATGCTTTTTGCGAGCCTGCTCGCAGAGGGGCGCCACGAATTCAGCAATGTTCCAGATCTCAAGGACGTCGATTCTTCTTTCGCTCTGCTTGAAAGTCTCAATTGCAAGGCCCGACGAGAGGGCGACCGTGTGATCATCGAGGTTGCGGCACCGGGAAACTTTGAGGCTCACTACGACTTGGTTCGAAAAATGCGGGCCTCGATACTTTGCCTGGGGCCACTTCTTGCCAAGTACGGCCAGGCGCAGGTGAGTTTGCCAGGCGGTTGCGCGATCGGTAGCCGTCCTATCAATTTGCATCTCGAGGGTATGAAAGCCTTGGGTGCCGAGATTGAATTGAAGAACGGATATGTACACGCCTCGGTGCCAGGAGGCCGTCTGCAGGGCGGACAAATCTTGTTTGAGTTTGCAACCGTGGGCGGCACTGAGAATGTTATGATGGCGGCCACACTTGCCGAGGGTACGACCTACATTGAGAACGCCGCCAAAGAGCCGGAGATCGTTGATCTCGCGAATTATCTCAACAAGATGGGGGCTAAGATCTCGGGTGCTGGTACCAGTATCATTCGTATCGATGGTGTAAAGTCGCTGTCAGCGTCTCAGCATCGTGTGATTCCCGATCGGATCGAAGCGGGCACCCTGTTATTAGCGGGAGCGATTGCCGGTGGCGATGTCACGGTGACGGACTGTGTGCCCGATGATTTGGATGCCCTGCTGGTGAAACTTCGCGAGGCTGGTCACGAGATTAATGCAGGGCCGAACCAGGTGCGCATCAAATCCTCAGGAGGAGCTTGCTGCGTGGATATTACCACCGCGCCTCACCCGGGGTTTCCGACCGACTTGCAGGCTCAGTTCATGTCACTCATGTGTGTCAGTGAAGGCGTGTCGGTCATCTCGGAAACTGTCTTCGAGAATCGCTTCATGCACGTCACGGAGCTGTTGCGACTGGGCGCCGATATCACGCCGAAGACGCGTGTGGCAGTTGTGCGAGGAAAGCCAGGCGGCTTGGAAGGCGCGCCGGTCATGGCAACGGATCTTCGCGCCTCCGCTTGTCTGGTGTTGGCTGGCTTGGCCGCTCGAGGCGAAACCATCGTGAATCGTATTTATCACCTCGATCGCGGCTACGAGAAACTTGAGAACAAGCTTTCGTCACTTGGCGCAGCCGTCGAACGATTCTGAGTTCGGTGGAAAAAATAACCCCGACTCGGGAGGGGCCAGAGTCGGGGCTATGAAGTCGATTCGGGAGGGGTCCTGAATCGACGCCGAGTTTGAGAACTGATCTTTTTGAGGGGGGGATCAGTTCCCTTGTGCCTTCGAGATTGCGTCTCCGCTCCATCGAATGCTTTCTCAACCTAAATCAACGACTCTCGCGATGCCCAACTTAGAAATCACTTAGAAATCAGAGTCAGGCTTCCTATGTCCGGTGTGAGCTCCTCACTCGCCAGAGTCGACGGGAACCGCCGGGTGACTCGCTCTCACTTCACTCATATGAGCCTGAGACAGGCCCGAGATCAGCAAGATCACGAGGATGTAGGACACGATGAGGATCGGCGCCACCCATTTCAACTTTTCCAGCTTCGGCTTCGGTAACTTCAACAGCTTCAACAACTTCGTAACCTCTACATCTGTCGTCGTTATTTCCGTCGCGCTTCGAAGCTTTCGCATTGTGGGTTGGGGCTTCGATTTGTCCGTTGCGGGATTCTTCGAGGCCCAAGCCGTCCAACGAGCACCACCCGTCGGCATCCGAATTTCGGACACCACATGGTGGGTAGCAATCATGATGCCAAGCGCTGGACTTCCGATGATGGAGATCCACGAGGACTCAGATCAAACCTGGACGCCAGTCGTGATGCTAAAGCCTCAATAACCACCTAAAATGGGAGCTCACCACCGGTTCCGTTCTAGAACCGCCGTGGGTAACTGGACCTAACCTGGAACCACTCGTCATGGGCAATCGCGGCGGAAATAAGGCCAAAACCTGGATCGTGCGCGATGCGAACGGGAATATCTTTGGACCGTTTTCAACGGAACAGGTTCTTGTGCAGATTGATCGAGGCTACTTCGTCGGGGGCGAACAAGTGGCTCTGTATCCAGGTGGTCGGTGGATTGCGATTTCAAAGGCTCCTGAATTCTATGACCGTCTACTCGACGCCCTCGAGCAGCGCGATGAGTCCAAAGCGACGCCCGAAAAATCCGTCATGCTTGAAAAGGCATCGACCACTCGCCAGGTGAATCCTCCGGCACCGACACAGCCTGTGGATCCCTCGGAAGCGCCGACGAAGTCTCTCCCGCAAACCAATCCACAGCTTCCGGCTTCGCTCGGAACGAACTCGCGGCAGGGTGAGTTGATGCCGATGGATCGCAGTCGAGCGAGCGGTACGGGCTTTGGCTCGGGTGTGATTGAACTGACGGACCTCAAGAAAATCGAGGAGCTGGAGGCTCAGTCCGAGGCCACGCGGCGAAAGCAGATCCGTTTGCTGATCATTGTCTTGTTTGCCCTCATCATCGGCTACTTCTTAAGTTCTTCGGATGAGCCTTTGGTTGGCAAAGGGCAGCGCATTCGCCTTCTCGCGCCTCGCAAGGGGCAAACCGAAATGCCATTAGCGCGTATCCGCGAGAAGTACCAGCGCGGCGTTATCGGCTTCCAGCAAGATCTATACAGTGGATATCAAACCGCACAGAGTGAATTCGTTGAAGTTTTGGAGGGGAGATCTGCCGACCCTGAGAAAGCGGCTCCACTCGCTGAGGTGGCCTCAATGCTTTGTCTCACTTATCGCGAGTTGTGGCCCTACGCCTATCAAGACGCTCAAGATATCAAAGTGGTTCGTGAGGCCGTGCAAATCGCCAAGGGCTTGGATCCGGGTGGTCTCAATGGCTCGATCTGTGAGATCGTACAGCTCCTGTTGGCCGCGAAGTTCACGCAAGCCGAGCAAGCGGCATCGAGTCGTTTAGAAATCGAATCGAGTGCACCGATTCTGTTTGAGATGCGCGCCGACGCTTACCTCTCAACGCGAGACTACTCCAGCGCAGGTGTGTTCTTTGAGCGAGCCGCCCAGCTCTGGCCCGACTGGCAGAAGATTCACATTGGCTATGCGCGCGCGAAAACTCGACAGAGAGCCTTTGGTGAAGCCGTCAAATCCTATCGATCCGTGTTGGCCAAAGTTCCGCGGCACTCGGTTGCGAAGATTGAACTCGCACTGATCGAACTTCGCGAGTTCAACCATGTCGATGTTGCTCAGCAGTTACTTGTCACCGCCCTTGAGAAAGATGATCGACCACCGGCGCCCACCGAGTCGGAAGCTTGGTTGGCTCGCGGCGAGATTGCCTTGCGAAGAAACAATCGCGAAGAGGCGTTGCGTTTTGCGAACAAATCACTCGAGATCAATCCCGCAAACCCCCAAGCGAAGCAAATGGTCGTTGAGCTTGGAGGCGATGCGAGCAAATCGACGCGCGGCAATAGTCGCGAGCTGGTCTTCGCTGGAGATCAGTTCGTGAAGTCGGGTGATTGCTTCGCGGCCCAAGCGCAGTATCGAGCCGCCTTTGATGTCGATCCCAAGAATGGAATGGCGGCACTCAAAGCAGGTCGCTGCCTTTGGCAGCTCAACCAAACGCAAGATGCGATTGAATGGATGAAAAAAGCTATCGATGTCGAGCCCACTCTCACGCTCGGCTACGTCGAGCTCGCCGACTACTATGCTCAACGTCACGACTACCAAAGCGCATTCCGATTGCTCGCCCGAATTCAGCAACGCCAGCCGAAGAACTATGAAGTTTTTCGCGGCTTCGCGCAGGTCGAGCTTCGTCGTAACAACTTTGCCGGAGCTGAGAAGTTTGCGCAGCGAGCGCTGGAGCTGTATTCGACAGATCTCGATACCTACCTCATCATGACCAAGGCTTTGCTGGGCCAACGAAAGTTTGTCGAAGCGCGCTCTTACGCCGAGCGCTCGCTCGAAGTCGATCCGACGCACATCGAAGCGAACTCGCTGATGGCCAAAGTCAAAGCTGGTCTCCACGGTGTGGACGAGGCGGCCGTGTATCTGCGCGGTTTAATCAACGGCTTTGTCATCACGCAGGGGCGGGGCGTGCCATTGGCGGCGATCGTGTATCGCGTGACGCTGGCGGAGATTTTCTTACAGGATGAGCGCTATAAGCTTGCTGAAGAGGCGGCTCGACAGGCGATCAGTCTCGACGAAACTCACAAGCCCGCCTTGATGATTCTTGGCAAGATCCTACAAGGGAATGCTCAGCCACGATTGGCTCTTGAGTATTTTTTGAAGGCAGCTGTCTTGGATCCTTCGGACGCGGAACCGGTTTTCTGGGCAGGTCGTGTGTACACGGAAGTGCAAAAGTACAAAGACGCGGTGGCCCAGTTTGAACGCGTGATTCAGATTAATCCGCGTTATCCGCTCGCGCATGTATCATTGGGTCGTGCTTACTTAGCTCTCGGCATGCGTGATCAGGCCTTGAAAGAGGCCATGCAAGAACGTCAGACGAACCCGGATCTCGCGGACTCCTACACCTTGGCGGCTGAGGTTTTCTACGAGCTCCGTCAGTACGGGAATTGTGCTTCCGAATATCAGACCTCAGTGCGCAAACAAACTGCGGTCAAATCGGCGGCCGATGCCAGCATTCTTGTGCGGCTGGCGCGCTGTTACCGACTGTCAGGAGATGTCGATGCCGCCCAATCCTTGCTTCGTCAGGCTCAGGCCTTAGAATCGGGGAACCCCGACGTTTACAAGGAACAGGGAGCGATCTTTCATACACGCGGCATGGCTGACGAGGCGATAGAGGCCTACGACAAGTACCTGCGACTGTTGCCAAACGCCGCCGACAAAGCTGAAGTGGAGAAACTCATCAAGCGCATCCAAGCCGGGGATATGACGCCTTGAGAGCTGGGCAAAAGGGTCGGACTCGATACTCAAATCCATCCGTGGGAGGGGAGAAGACATGGCGGAAATTTTGGGAAGTATGGACCGGGGTCTTTCGCACCAGGTCCAAGACGGAATTCGAAAGACATCGCGCGATCTACTTCGGCATTTGCTGCGCTTTGCGACGGGCTCGGTCCTGGGTTTAACTGTTGGCTTGGTCGTGCAGGAGATCCTCGGTCAGCCGAGCGGCGTCACGCTGGCTTTTACCTTCGCGTTTATGACCTGCTTGCTGCTGACCTGGCGTTTGACGCGAAGTTGGGCGATTTCGACCTTGTTGGTCTTTGACCTCATCATGATTCTGACCGGACTTGTGCTGCGCCTTTACATTATGGCGGCACCGAATGCTTGAGGCTTGAGGCTTTTGCATTTAAGCTGGCAGAACCACAGAGTTCAGCTTAAGGCAGAATTGAACAAAGCGGGGAGAGGTGGCCGAGTGGTTTAAGGCACCGGTCTTGAAAACCGGCGAGGGAGAAATCCCTCCGTGAGTTCGAATCTCACCCTCTCCGCCAAATTAAAAAGCCAACCCAAAGGGTTGGTTTTTTAATTTGTGGAAGGCGCGACGATAGTTCGTACTCGGCGAGCAGAGCGAGCTCGAGTTCGACAAAAATAGCAGGATGGTATTTTTGCGCGTGAGCCCTGAGCGTTAGCGAAGGGTCGAGGGCACTAGCCCGAGACAATCTCACCCTCTCCGCCAAACTCACAAGGCTCGCTTTGTGCGAGCCTTTTCAATTAGTCGGCGATGAGAGCAATCGTCAGCGATCTTGAGATTCTTTGAGGCTTACCTTTCGGATCAAAGTTTTGTCCGTTTGCATTTGATGGTGATCCGACTCAGGTTTTTTTCCCACGGTACGTTAGAATCGACGTCCGTATCACTTACTGCGAATTCGATTGATAAGGGTAGTGACCTAGCCGGCACGAAGGTCTCAACGACGGTTTGGCGTTCGCCAAACTTTATCGTCAGTTGAGCATGAGCCGAAAACTGACCCCGTCTCGCACTAACGTAGCTGAGCCCGGTCGAAATCGACATAAGATCATTGAGTTTTAGAGTCTTCGTATCCCAGGCGAACGCACCCGCCGCCTCACTTTCATCGCCACGAAACTCAAGGCCGAAATCGCCCACTTTAACATGGTCTGTGTGATCGGAATTGAAGACGTCGCAGGTTGCGCGGGCCTTCACATCTCGACCGATGTTAGCGTAGGCAGCCGAAGCGTACGCGCTGATCACAACGAGAAAAACTGAAAAATACACCTTCATAGAATTCATAAATCTTTCTCCGCCGGTAGTTCTTCGCGGCTTTGCTTCCGAGTCCATTTCCTGATCGTAGCCTACACGACGAAGGGGTCAGCATGAGCTGTGCCGCACCTCAAAATGACCGTCGAGCAATTCTGAACTCGCCATCATGAGTTTATGCCGGTGAGAAAGAAATGGTTCGTTAGAGGTGCTGATCTCGGCGAAGAAGTTTCGTTCGATCCGCTCATTTTCAGCACCATCGTGCGAGCCGCTTTATGCTCAACTTTCGGATATCAGACTCTTGGAGGTACCATTCAGTTTGGAAAGGTCGTTCTCTCGAAATCCGCAGGATCGAGTCCATCGGGTTTAAAATGTTCATAGATCATTCAAGCAATGCCGCGGCTCAACGTGGTCAATTCGAGATGTTTCAAATTGCGACGCAGATCGTTTGAACACATTCATCAAGTTCGTCAGACTTTCGTTCTAGCGAACCATCCAATTTGATGTCAGTCGGCCCCCTGATTGCAACTCTGGAAGGCACTTCGCGACAGCGAATTTCGAGATGAAACCTGAACATGTACCGATTTGAGACGCCGAACGCTGCAGATCGAAGAGCGATTTGACTTAAGAGGTGGTAGAAATGCATCGCAACAGTTTGGTCATCTTGGGATTCTTCACACTCTCGATCGGCGTCTTGAGCTTTCAGAATTGCTCCAATTTCCAAGCCGCGCCGTCGACGACTGCTGCAATGTCCTCAACAGCCTCGCCAACGAGCCATCTCACCAAAGATGTATGTGAGCAGGCGGCGGAGCACACTCATTGCAAAACGATTGCTTCAGCCTATCAAACCCACCTTCGCCGCTCGCCGGGTCTCGACGAAGTCATCCATTGGGACGCACGAATCAAGGCCGGGCAACGACCCGTCAGTTCGATGATCCAGGCGATGATCCGAGAGATCTCGACGAGCGCAGAGGCCAAGGCTGTGTCACAGGCCTCGACGAATCGATCTTTGTTGTGGGGTCCGTGGATCGGGGGAATTCCATCGGAGCGAAATGTTGAGCTCGAGAACTTAAATCAGTTTAACCAGTGGGTCGGAAAGCCCGCGAGCCTCGTCGGATTTAATAGTTGGTGGCATCAGAGTGTTTCGTGGGGCTCCTTCAATTCCTCGTTGCGAGGTTGGATGAACGAAGCGGTATCCAATGGAGCGACACCCGTTGTGCTCTGGCTTCCGATGGACCCAAACACCGGCCTTAGATGCGGCGACGCGGACTTCATGGATTACTACAGAAGATTCAGTGCGCGCAGCATCGCATCGGGAACTCACGACGCCTACATTCGGCAGTGGGCTCGAGAGGCGAAAGCCTTTGGTAAGCCCTTCTACTTAAGACCCTTCCATGAGCTGAATAGTCGCAATCACCTGAAGGATCCTTGTGATGCGTTCGCTACACCTTGGACGGCCGATCTCGTCATTAACGGGGAGAGGTTGAACTCCCCCGAGGACCTGATCGCGGCCTGGAGACATGTGGTGAACCTCTTCCGCGCAGAGGGCGTGACAAATGTGAAGTGGATGTGGTCGGTGCTATCGTGGCCATCCGTAAACTTCGGTGGGAACAACTCCGTTTCGATGAAGAGCATTTACCCAGGCGATGCCTACGTCGATATGATCGGGATCGAATGCTATAACTTCGTCGCTACGGAGACAGAAAGTTGCTCCGAGATCATGAAGGGTGCGTACAGCGAGGCGGCCGCGCTTTCGCCGACTCTTCCCATCCTCAACGTCGAAATGGGTATGGTGGCCAGCCCCCATAAGGCCAGATGGGTTTCAGAGGCTCTTGATCTGAATCACCCAAATTCCATGTTCAAACACTATCCGCGATTAGTTGGCTTCATGTATTGGCAAGACAGCCGAATCAATGGTCTTTGGCTTCGCTCGGATCCTCTGACGATCGCAGGCTTCAAGGCGGCCATCGCAAATCGTGGCTACTTGGCTGGCACGGGCGGGGGCACACCCGACGCATCAGCCGCTTGTCGACAAGATGGAACCGCCCTTCCTCATGCGGCCGTGGCGAACTTCTACCGATCTCCATCTTCAAACAACTGTTTAGCAGAGCAGTACATTCGAGGTTGCAATCAAGGGATCTTGGGCGGCGACTCGAGCTATGAGTTTTCAAGCTGCAGTTCGGCGCCCTTAGAATTGGAAACCGCGCGAAGAATCGTCCGTCGTACGATGCTTTCAATTCTGGAACGTACAGAAGCCGAAATGGCGCAAGATGTTTCGGGAATTGCCTATTGGACGAGTCGCATGCAGTCCGGTCTCACCGTTGACGCTTTGATCGCTCAGCTCAAAGGATCTGATGAATACTTTCTGCGTCGAGCTTACGAGACGCACCTGGGACGCAAGGCGGATGCAGCGGGTCTTGCGTTCTATATGGGTGAAGTTAAAGCGGGACGTCGAACTCGCGGGCAGATTGTTTCCGAAATGCAGTTGATCTGCGCTCAGCGGAGTCATGGCGAATGCGGGGGGAGCTCGGGGACAAAGCCACCGTCCGCCCAGATGCTCGTGGAGAGTACGATGATTGCGGTGCTCGAAAGAACTCCGGCCGAGATGGCCCAAGACTCCGCTGGTATCGCCTATTGGGTTTCGCGAGTCCAAGCTGGTCTGACAGCTGCGGGACTCTCAGCTGAGCTCAGAGCCTCTGACGAGTATCTTGTGCGTCAGGCCTACGTCACTCACCTCCGCAGAAAGGCCGATGTGGGCGGTGTGGCCTATTACGTCGAAGAGTTGCGAGCGGTACGGAAAACTCGTGCTCAGGTCACAGCTGATCTGCAGTTCATCTGCGCCCAACGAATCGGCGGCGAATGTCGATGATCATATTCAGTGAGGCGTTAGCAAGAGCTCGCGGCCCTTCTGTATGAGTTTCGCTTTATCCTCTTCGCTCAAGTCGAATTCATAGAGCGACTCCGAAAAAATAATTTTTTGAGTTAGGTCCATGGGATCGACAAGGCCCAAGACGAAACTTGTGCGGCCCCGGTCGAGCAGAAGAGGGCGACCCATGAAGTGCTCGAGAGAGAATTCGCCGCTCGGTCTCTTAACTAAGTAGAAGTAGGACTTGATCTCGGACTCTTTTCCCGTTTGCTGATCAATGAGTGGTTCGATCTTGGCCTCGTAGGTCTGGAGTTGACCTCTCGAGAGACAATTTCGATAGCGTTGGATCTTCTTGAGGCTGGTGAACAAACCCCTGAATACAAGTATCAATACAGCGAGGCCGACTAAAACATAGAAACCCGAGTTTATAAGACGTGCCGTGCGTGCTTCAAGAGCCCATGAGACAGCAATCGGTGCGGAGCGATCGGGCATGTACCAAATCATCGGAGAAGAACTTAGGTCAGAAGAGTGAAAGCTCTGAAACTTCAGCGACGCGTTTTGAAGAGATCCATGAATATCTCGATATTCAAATCGCAAATCATGTTCATAGAACTTGATCAGTCCGAGCGAGACGATCGGGAACGACGCGCGAACGTCGCCTGAAACTTTAACTTCTGTAGCTCGAATACCCTGGGAGCGAACGTCATCCTCGGCAAGAACAGAGACGAATTCCCCTAAGCGTGATCCTCCCAAGCCGACCAGGGCAATGAGGATCGGTCCTAGAATTATCCAGCCGGTGAAGATTTCTCTGTAAAAGGCCTTCGAAAGTCGAGCACCTTTGAATTCGAATTGCATCGGCCACCACTCTATTGGGTATATGGGGAGATCATCATGACGCCTCAAAAGACGGCGGGTGTGAAGATGTTTCTTCAAATCTACGCTGGTTTTACATGCTCTGGCAGTTCTAAGGCCTTGAAGTCAGGAGGAATTGCGCTGGCCTCCATCTTGAACGCGAGCGATTCCGGTCCATGACGATGCTTTGTCAGCAGCTTCGAGTCTCACAGCCCTGTGAGTGAAGTTCGCCGCCCGTTCGCCGAAAGCTCATTGGCGTTTTCGAAGGGGATGGACTCACGTATGCGGCCGTTAAGAATTCCGACATTTCTGGCTTTTCTCATCATGACTTCTGCCGCACTCGAGGCGAGCTTCGCCTCAGCGGGTATTGCGGACATGATGGAGAGTGGCTATATCCACCAACTCCGATCGACACGAAGCACTTTGGGCCGGATCTCCAAGCAAGCGTGTCTTCATGAGCAGTGCGACGGCAGCGTTTCACAGACGTGCGAGTCCTACTATCAGCGGATGGAGCGCGATGGCGTGCTCGATGTTCGCGTTGCCTTTGGTTATATGGATGTCTCCATGGGTGAACCCTACGAGTACAACGGGCGAGATCTGGGACAAAGCCCCGCAATTGATCGTCCAGCGGCTTTGGCGATGCGCGAGCTCCTCACGACCAGCTGCGCTTGGTCGCGCACCGAGGCTTGTGGCTTTACGGCTCGAGCGGATGACCCCAGTGTCTTGGAAAAATACGTACAAAGACGAAGCGGTCACCAGGTCCTCGTTCGCTTACGTGTCACCCACGCTTCCGCGAGCATTTCCCACGATGACAACCTCGGCTCACTTCGTCAGTTCCAAGAACAGTTGACCGCTCAGTCGAATGAAAGCTTTTTTGGCGGACTTCATCAGGCCGATGCACTTCTTTACCTCGGACATGCTCGAAACGGCGGTGGACCCGACTTCACACCCGTTGTTCTTGCGCCTGCGGCTCCAGGCAAGCTGCGAAAACCAAACTACGGCGGCCACTACCAAGCGCGACGACCAGGACTTACGCGTATGCTCCAAGAACTTCGCGCGAGTCAGCAGCGCCCTGCGATGATCACACTTCTCGCTTGCTCGAGTGATCGACATTTCACGGCCTCGGTGCGCCGAGCCTCACCGGATACGGCGCTCATCACCACAGGTGATTTGATTTACTATGATGAAATTCTCAATGCGGCTCTCGGCAATATCGAGGCCTTAGTTCGTGGAAGCTGTGGTGATGAGTTCCGTCGCAACCTGCAGTTGACGCCTTTTGCTCAACGTGAAGTTCTGCTCCGCAACTTTCCAGCTCAGGTGGGACCATGAACATCTACGCGAAAATCTTGCTGGCTGGGGCCGCCTGGGTTTCGGCCGAGGCCTCGGCCTGGGGACTTCACAAGGCGTTCGTCGAACCCACGTACCGTGATATCTACTTGGTGCAGCCGATGCTCGAAGGTCGCAAGATCCGGTATTGCCTTGAGGTCAGCGACGAGAATCGCGTGCGGCCCAGCTCGCTCGATCAGCAAGTTCGGCATGCACTCGGTATCTATCAGCGCGTGTTGACCCAGGGCGTGCAGGTCCCGAATTCGAACTTCGAATGGGTTGACTGCGCATCAGCCCAGCTCGAACTGAAGGTTCGCATCGCTGATACTGAAACTGCGACGAACCTCGGCGAGGCTCTGCCGGTGGTCGAGCGTCGCGGGGGGCGCCGCTACTATCAGATTACCCTGAATCCGTCGCCGCGTTCGTCGTCGTTCGCAGGCGGCCTGACGGACACTTTGGAGATATTTGGATTTCGCTTTGAGCGCTTTCGGCAGTCTTTGGGAAGAGTCGGTGATCTGATCAGTTCAGATCCCTCAGCTTTCGCAATTCGGCTTCGAGTGAGCCTCGGCCAAGTTCAGGCATCGACCTGGCCCTTGCTCCTGCACGAATTAGGACACGCCTTCGCTTTGTGTGATACTTATTCGGCGGAGATCTTCGAGCAGCAGGCTCATCCGGAGCATCAACACAACATGGGGCCACTTCCGCGCATCGCTGGTATTATGGGCGCCGGGGGTCACCTGAACTTGGGACCTGACGATGTAGAGGGATTGAGTGCGGCCCGTCGACTCGTGATCGGCGAGCCGATACCAACTCCGAGGCGCCGATAAGCTTGTACCGCGAAGACTTAAAGCGTCTCGTTAGCGAGATCACCGATGCCGAAGAAGTAAAGAGCATAAAAGCCATAGCATTCCTGGGAGGTCCACTCGTCGATCGCGAAGGCGTAGCCGGCAACGCGACCGCCTTCGTATTTGATGAAGAGGGCTGCTCTCACCACAACAGTGAAACCTTCAATGCGTTTCAAGTCTCCGATGAGACGAAGCATCACTTCTTCGTCAAAGGAAGGGATCGCGTGGTTCTCCAATAGCCCCACGATGACCTCTGCGGGCACCAGTTCGATGTCGATGGAGCTGAAATTCTGATTCCATTCGGGGTGATCAAGGGCGGTCTCTGGCATATTGACGAATTCGGCCGCCAATCCTTGAATCAGTGAAGCATGTACCAGGGAGGTCTCAAGTAGACTTGTGCCGAGAAGCATGGTCAAGGCCGCATCTTGCATGTTGGGATCCCTCAAATAACGGGCGTACTGAAAAAACTCAGCCGTACAACGCTAAGTGAGACGATCTTCGCGGAGTTCGTTCGGACCATCGACCGATAAAGCAGGCGTCACCTTGCAAGAGAGCGCCCGCACATTCGAAATGCCCCTCCTCAGAAAGAGCGTTCCAGACCTTGCCGGGTTCCTGGCAGAAGATCGTGCTGGTCGTAGCCTGTTGGGCCGAGGCCACTCCAAGAAAAAGAAAGTAAGAGCCGAAGAGGCCAACCAAAGAGCGTTTCGCATGGATTCTCCAAATAGGATGGCCCTAGAGGCTAGGATGCCACCTTTTAACAGCAACTCGCCCAAATCGCTGGCATCTGAGGTTCTTGAAGTCTTTAGTGGGTTGAGGGAGCTGAAACCCTCTTGAATCCTTGAATGTTTTCGGGCAAAAGAGCGTTTCGCTTCGCGTGCGGAGAGGTGGCCGAGTGGCTGAAGGCGCACGACTCGAAATCGTGTTTACACTAATACTGTAACGAGAGTTCGAATCTCTCCCTCTCCGCCATTATTCTACCAAGTTTGGGAACCAGAAACCGTAAGAACTGAAAATCACAGACAAAAGGTTTCAATCACCAGAGATCTCACGGATTAAGGACATCACACTTCATCACGCGCAATCACGGAAGTTGGCTACATTCTGGCTTTAAGTTGGCTTCACAGGCTGACCGACAAGGCCGGATCATTTTCAGAAATATTTTGGCAATGTCGAATCGGTCAGCGGAACTTGTTTTCTTCCAGGCTTTATCATGCAGGTAGAACTCTCATACTTTTGAAATTCGAGAGGCAAAGCTTTAAAACCAAAGCGCTCATAAAACGTCGGCGAAATGTCGGTGTACAAAAAATACGTTGGAACGTCCAATGTGGCATCGAATTCATCCATGACTCTTTTAATAAGTTCCGATGCGTAACCGCGTTTTCGGTAACTGATGGGCGTTGCTATCGAGCCAATGCCGACTTGGTTGGGTTCCAATTTATAAGTAATGAGCGAGCTGATCGGTTGGTCATCAGATGTCAGGACGTACCAGATGCCTCTCGCATATTTTGACGAGGTTCTGCAGTTGGCAAGATATTCAACTTGGGAAGTGCCATCTGACCAAACATCAAAACCCATCATGTAGATGTGTTCGAGTTCATCCGATTTTGCAATTCGAGCGTCGTAATTCAATCGTGTCAACATACAGCCGTGCTTCCCATCGGGCAATCGTGGTCATCAAACTCTCGGGCCAAGACCTTGCTTCAAGAACCTGGAGTGGGGTTCTTTTGACGGGCGCACCGCACGGTACAAGAGGCTGTAACTTGCCCGTAACGCCCGGCACATCCAGAAACAAGATAAAGGACGGAAATTACGGAAATTCGATCTTCGAACTTCATGGGGGGTCACGAATATGCGGAGATTTGATTAACCCCTAAGGGAACCAAGATAAATGTTGCCAAAAATGGTAACTTTTGATAGATTGGCTTCTGGATGAAACGTCGTGAGTACAGCGTCAGCATTGTGGTGAATCAGATACGGATCACGAAGGTTATTATTGATCCACATTATGAGGCAAAACATGCGGCCAGTATCTCCGACGAACTTATCCTGAAATTAGTGAAGACTCTCGATGGTCAGGTTGTCGATCCGGACGATGTCATGCCGCCGTATTCGTATTTCAAAACCGACCGAATCGAACTGAACGGTAGGCGCTACAGGCTGATCTGGTTGTTGGAAGACGACCATATTTATATCGGGGTCGTGAATGCTTATCGGAGGTAATATGGGCTTTCCAAGCAAGGCCGAAGTCAAACGGGCGCTGAAGAAACTGGAAAAATTGGAGGGAACGCTGGCGAAACCCGCGAATCCGACCGCCTTGGAGAAGTTTCGTTGGGATATTCAGCAAAAATTTGTCAGTTACAAACTGAACAAAAAGATCTCCCAGCAGGAGATGGCTGAAATCATCGGGATTGATAAAGGCAAGATGAGCAAGATCTTGCACAATCGTCTCGAAGAGTTCTCAACTGACCGGCTTATCACTTTGTACGAGCGGCTTAATCCGCGTGCGAAGCTGAAGGTGAGCTAGGGCGTTGCCCGCAATGGCTACACGTTGGCTACAAAGTCACCCAAACTTGTGAAATGATGGCGGATGCGAAGAATCCGCCAAATTAAAAAGCCAACCCAAAGGGTTGGTTTTTTAATTTGTGGAAGGCGCGACGAAAGTTCGTACTCTGCGAGCAGAGGGAGCTCGAGTTCGACAAAAATAGCAGGATGCTATTTTTGCGCTTGAGCCCTGAGCGCTAGCGCAGGGTCGAGGGGACTAGCCCGAGACAATCTCTCCCTCTCCACCATTTTTCGTGCGATGATCCTGGCCACGTATTTCGGAGTGCTTGAAGCTTCCCAATAAGCCGCGCAAGAGGATACGGCCGAAGGAAGCCCGAATATGCGCAAGGCACGTTTTTCAGACGAATAGATCGCTGGAGTTATGACCGAGTATCGAGTCGGTGTGAGCTCCGCTGAATTGAGTCGTAAGCATGGGATCAGTCAAAAGACTTTCTACTCTTGGAGGCAAAGTTCGGCGACATGTCGGCCTCAGCAGTTCGCCGCACAAAAGATCTCTATTAGCTGATCGGAAAACTTGAGCGCATCGTAGCTAAAAAGGCTGTCGAACTCTTAGCTGCAAAAGATACCATCGCTGGAGAGTGTTAGGCCCTAGGCGCAAGCGCGAAGCCTTGAAGCTAGCGCGTGCAACGCATGAACGCCTGAGCATCGCATCCGCGTGCAAGCTAACTGCTGGTCGTCCGTGCATGACGTGGCCCTTATGAGAAGGACTGAAGATGTGAGACGAAAGATCGAAGAGTAGCGATAAGAGTACAACCACGAGCGGCCCACAAAGCCAATCGGTCGATTAACAACATGAGAGTTCGCCGAGAAGCACGAGAGTTAGGTCTGGTTCAAACGGGGTGCACTACAGAAAGCCACGATTTTTCCGGTAATCGAGAACCCTGATAACTCAATCTGGCTGGAGAAAAAATGGCGAGTCAGTAATCACGGTTCGATTTTTTTCACTCTGAGGGTCCGAGCGGGCACTTTCTTGCTGGAAATCAAGAGCGTGTGTCTCTGCGAGCCGAGGGATCATGCTCGAAAAAAACCGAGGCTTTCATTGCTTAGAGATGGCATCGAACGGAATTGAAGTGTTTTTGGACGACTGATGCTTGGAGTTAAAGGATTGAAGCTCTGCCAGAAACTGTTCGGTCCCTTCGATCTCGATGATTTGCCACGCTCGTTTATACTCTGCCCCTATGAAGGCGTATAACTCATCTGTGGCCTTCAGGAGTTCATGTTCTTTAAGCTTAAGGTATGTCCCCTTTTGTATGGCCATTAAATGCAGGTGAACTAAAACGTTGAACGCTTCGCTCTTATACTTTTCTAGAACGGCTGAAGTACTGGAAAATTCCGGGTTGATGATGTTGTCCACGAGACTATATTCACCTTGGCAACGGCGAATTTAGACTTCAGGAGCGGCGGCGATGCCCCTAAAGGTCCAAACTGGCCCTGCTTTCGTCTATCACCGCGATCCCGGGTAGCCCAAGACAGTTTAGGTTTGGGTTGTTGACCAAACCTAATGACAGGTCACAATAACTTGATGGATCTCAAAATTGTCGGCCTAGCCATAACGGCCTTACTTGGCGGATCTAGCCTGATGGGTGGCGCACGATTGGCCTCACTACTTGGCTATGAAAAGCAAATGAGTCCTCTAGGCGAAATCGAATTTCGAGCAACGTATGGCGGTTTCTTTTTGATGCTTGGCTTGCTGGGCATATACCTTAGGACCGATGACGTTTTTTTGATTGTCGGATGCTCATGGCTCTCGGCCGGGGTGACCAGGCTCATCATGTTTTTATACAAAAGAACTCACACCAAGGAGAACATGGTCGGATTGGTGATTGAGCTCGGTATCGGCGCTTTGATTCTCTTTGGCTAAATAGCGCTTCGTTTCGATGCGGCGTTTGCCAAGGCATGACGGACAGAATCCCCGGCCTCGGCAGCTGAATGCTACGAGACGTTCAGCTTTGCAATCGCCGCACTTTAGCCTTAAGGATCCGTGCGCGAGGATTCCGCACTTGAGGCGGGCGGTAGATTAGACGTTAAATCATTGGTGTGTTTTCAATGCATGGAGAGGGATGATCAAGGCCAGGAGAAAGCCAATGTTGACAATCGCATTCAGCGGAAGTCCTGCAATCACAGATCCCGTACCATCCAGAAGAAACCAAACCCAAACTGATTGACTCATCAGGCTTCGGATTCTTGGACTAAAGATCTTGGGATCGGCTAATTTGTACAGAATCCAGGACCAACCACAAAGCACTCCGCCGAGTACTGCACTCAGTTGACGTTCGGTAGCTGAAAAATCTGATGGCACATTGTCGAGCGGCCAACTGAGGAAGTCGAAGAAAAGCCGCCACGGTTCTTGAGTGGCTTGAAGGACAGCCAACAATGGGAGAAGGCCCATGGCGAAGGCGACTACGGCACCTAACCTCAAAAACATTAGCCAACGATTTTTTTTGTCGCTCATAGGGTCGAAATTTAAATGAGAACCCAGGTGCTTGCAATCGGTGCCCGAATCCTGGCTGCATCTAACCCGGTCATTTGCGTTGACCTGCTCCCCGCAAACGCGCCCAGTTGGCTTTGAAGAAGCTTCGTGTCAAAACGGGTCCAATGTTGGGCCGGGAGGACACGATGAAAGCAAAGAAATTTACGGACGAACAAAAGGTACAGGTGCTCTCGGAGCTCGATCGAGGCGCGCCCTTGAAAGAGCTCTCGCGTAAGCACGGGGTCAGTGAGGGCACGATCTACTACTGGAAGAAGAAACTCGGTGGCCTCGGACAAAGCGATGTGAAGAAACTTCGCGCGCTCGAGGAAGAGAATCGCAAGCTCAAGCGCGTGGTCGCCGATCTCACGCTCGACAACCCGGCAAGGTACAGGGCGCCGTTGTGGAACTTCATGTCGGTAACGACGAGCGATCGTGCCGGAATGCTTCGCCAGATCGTGTCTTCATCAGCCGGCAAGTCACCCACGCCGGCGAAGCTGCCTCGGAGCTTTGGCAAGCTTAGCTCCTGAAGGTTTCCCGCTGCGTCGATCAAAAGAAGTTTTGGAAGTTCTCGTTTTGCACCAAGACGGGTCATGGCGACGACCACGCCGGTGCCATCCGACAGTCGAATGGCATCTTCAAAGCGAAGTTTCTCAGCTGGGGTGGCGAGCTTTTTTTGCGATCTGCGAGCCAAGATTGCGTACATCGAGCCGCTCGAACTGTTTTTGAACCGAGCTTGGCCCAAGGTCAACAGACCACACCCCTCCGGTTTTCCAGTCGGCGACAAAGACTGTGCGCCCTGGTCCGGCTTCCAGTGCGGAGATTGATTTGATCTCTAGGGCGTGGACGAGCGGAGATATGGCGATGACGGCGGCGGCAGCAACGTGTGCAATGCGAAACATGAACTCACCTCAAGGCGTTTGTTTTTGATACCGATTTATTTTTTCTGGTTGCGCGCGTTCAAGTTGTTGGAAAGCATCCCGTAAAAGGGAAGGTGGTCATGGAATATGTCGAGTGTTTTTGGGGCCGTGCTTGATTTGCGCCAGTCACCTTGAAGCATGGCACAGACAACGGCCCAGTTGCACACCACCGCCCCTGCCTGGGACATCCGCATGCAGGAAGTGAGCTCAGACATCGTATCCCAGCAGCTAGAGGCGTCGTAGACTGCCCACACTTCGTAGCCCTTCGCGAGTGCGGAAAGCACGGGGAAGTACAAGCAAACGTCCGTAGTAACTCCCGCCATAATGAGCTTTTTTCGACCGAGTCGTTGTACGGCTTTGTCGAACTCCGGATCATCGAAGGCATCAATGGGCCCCGGTCGGTAGACGACGGGTGATTCAGGAAACATCTCCAAGAGCTCGGGCATCAGAGGTCCGTTAGGACCTTCGGCGTAAGAGGCCGTCAGAACCGTCGGAAGGTTGTGAGCCTTCGCCGTGCGCGCCAATGCCAACACATTCGATCGGAACTGATCGAGCCGGATGTCCTGGACTCCGAGCATCGTGCCCGTCTGATGATCGATCAGAAGCATGGCGCAGTTGTCGGCCGTCAGCTTCTCGTGAAACGGAATCATATTGACCTCCCGAAGAAAACTGCCGGGCCGGTGATCGGCCCAAGTGCAGACTGCCCCTGTTTAGGTCAGGAGCAGAGGCAAAGAAAATGCCTCAAACGTATGGCGACATAACTTGAAAGGTGAACGCGCCCGTTTGTCGCTGGCCGCGCCGTGCTGAAGATGTGCGCGTTGCGCGCAATCGTGGAGAGCGGGTCAGTCTCTTGGGCCATCTTGAACCGAACTTCGCAAAACCTCCTGAGTGCCTCAGTCAACTGCGCATGATTCCCAAGGCGGCTTTCACGGCATGAGGCCAGATGCGCGACATACGTTCGCGATCTTCAAAGAGAACACGGTGGCTGGCAACGCCTTGACTAATGATCAAAAGAAACCCAACGGCCTCAGTCACCGACGCCTTCTTGTAACGAGGCTCGATCTCGAGGATCAAACTGGTAAGCGATTGCTGGTAGAGTTCGGTGAGCTCGATCTGGATCCGGCGAAAACGCACGTCGTCCATGGCGCGTTGGCCGAAAAACATGATCAGCCGAAAGAAGCGGCGGGAGGTCGTGCGCGACTCGGTTTCGTTTCCGAAGTCGAGCAGCAACTCTTCAACTGACGAATAATTCGTGGCTTGAAGATCGGGCTCAACTAGGGGTTTACACCTTTCGAAGCATTCCAGGCATAGGGCATCGGTGTCACGGAAATGGTGAAAAAATGAGCTCTTCGAAACTCGGGCCCTGCGCAGAACTTCGTTTAAGGAGAAACCCTCGGATCCACGTTCCGAAATGAGGCGCAGAGCAGCTACGAGAATTCGTTCTTTCGTATTGGGTGCCCTGTAGCCGCTCGGAAAGGGCATTTCTCTATCTTCAAGCCAGCTGGATTTGTTCATTGATTTCATGTGATACTACAATAACTTGTGTGGACCGTATGGTCCAGGGTAATCTTGTAACCTGAATTCGCGGTTTAGTTGTTTTGAGGAGGATCAAATCCGTGTCCAAAAAAGTCATTGTCATTGCGGGAGCTACGGGAGATCTCGGTGGCAGGGTTGCACGAGAACTTTTGCTCAAGGGTGCGCACGTCCGTGCCCTGGTGCGGGCGGGAAGTGCCTCACCTAAGCTAGAGTCCCTCAGAGTTCAGGGGGCCGAGATTGTGTCAGTGGACTTCGCAAACTCCGCGTCCCTAGTTTCAGCCTTGCAGGATGTGGGCGTCGTGGTTTCAGCCTTGGCTGGCCTACGCGAGGTGATCGTCACCACCCAGAGCGCCTTGCTTGATGCGGTCGTGCGCGCGGGAGTGCCTCGCTTCATTCCTTCCGATTTTGCAATCGACTTTACCAAGCTACCTCCCGGATCAAACCGCAACTTGAACCTTCGAGAAGAGTTTCGCGAGCGTCTCGAAAAGGCTCCAATTCGGGCGACCTCGATTCTTAATGGTGCCTTTATGGACATGTTGACCGGCACGGCGCCGTTCATTCTGTTCAGACTTCGCCGAATTCTGTGTTGGGGCGATCCCGACCAACTCATGGACTGGACTACGATCGCGGACACAGCCAAGTATACGGCCCAGGCAGCGCTGGACTCGGACACTCCCCGCTTCCTTCGGATCGCAGGCGAGGAACTCAGCGCTCGACGTCTTCAGAATCTCATGACGGAACTCACGGGAACACCCTACGGACTGCTACGGCCCGGAGGTCTGGGTGTCTTCAAGGTTCTCATTAAGATGACCAAAACCTTTACTCCCGACAAAGGCGAGATATACCCACCTTGGCAGGGAATGCAGTACATGCACAACATGTACAGCGGGAAGCCAAAATTCCTCAGCTTGGACAACGATCGCTACCCGATGAAGTGGACCCAGGCCCGAAATCTCCTTTCGGATTTTCTGAGAAGTCCGCCGCGGCAATCCTGAGGAGGAGAGAGAGAATATGAAGATTGCGGTGATTGGAACTACGGGAGCCTCAGGGAAGGCCATTGCTGATCAGGTGATCCGTCGGGGATGGACTGCGATTGCCGTGGCAAGACGACCTGAGGCCATCGAGATCGAGGATCCACGATGTGAAAAGCGCAAGATCGACTTCTCGGATCCCGGGTCTGTCGAGAAGGCCCTCCGAGGGGCCGATGTCGTTGTGTCGGCCTTAGGCCAGGGAGGCCTTAGTGCCTCGGCGCAACCGACGACTCTCTACAGCGATTCGGTGCGCGCCCTCATCCAAGCGATGAAGCAGCTGCAAATCAAGAGGCTACTCGTCTTGTCTTCGGGCGGAACGGATTTCGACGAGAAATCGCCATGGTTCTATCGGGCTCTCCTGCGGCCTTATCTCATCAACAACTACCTCGACATGATTAAGATGGAGACGATCCTCGAGGAGTCACGGGACTTGGAGTGGACGGTCGTTCGTCCGACCTACTTGCTTGACGGTCCGCCCAGACGCTACCTCGTCAAAGATCGTCGGATGGGAGGAGGAAGTTTCAAAATTCATCGCGTGGACGTCGCCGACTTCGTGGTGCGGGAAATCGAGGAGAAGGCCTGGGTTCGCGGTTATCCGACGCTGGGATATCCTTAGCGTGATCGAGATAGGCTTGACCCCTTAGCCGGACCTAAGGTTACCGGATCGAAAAGAGAAGAGGCCCGTTAACGTTCGAGAAAAGCCGTGAGCGCGCGCTCGGTTGTCTCTACGACGGACAGAATTTCCTCGAGATCCGAAATGTTCCAATATTTTCGAAGTGCTTCGTTGGTCGAACCGACGATGAGGATCGTAAGTGAGATGATTTTTGCCACGATGCTCCGGAAATCTATGCAGAAGTTCGTGATGAGTCATGCTGACGAATGCCGACATGCCCGCCGGCATATCGAATCCGTTCATTTTTCGGGGTGGACCTAAATATGGGAAGGCCGAAACGATGAACGCCGGATCACCCATGGGTATCCAGTCGCAAAGAATCATCGCTACTGAATATTCTTTACGCTTAAACGCACGCCCCGCGGCTCTTTCGGACTCTGAAATGAGATGCGCGGCCCGACTATCCCATGCAGATTGGAATTGCGGCATCTTCTGATGTAGCTCTTGTTGATACTGTGCCAGCCTCGTCGAATCAATTTTGAATCCAGTTTTTTGCGCGCAGACCATATCGAAAACTGGTGCTGGCTGGATAAATAAACGAGGAGTAGCTTTCGAAGATGCTGAGGATAGAGATCTATCATCCGCGCCGATTGACTTCAGCGACGCACATCCTAGAACTGAAAACATAAGCGTCAGAATCAAAGGTTTTCGCATGATTTCTCCCAAGAATTATATTGAACAGACTCGTGAGGCATTGTCCATGAAGCAAAGTTTTAAAGAATATTAGGCGCGAGCGTTGTTTTGAGTGGGAAGTCAGATGAAGAAGTTGGCGATGGCTACGTTCTTAGGTTTGGGAGGACTGATGGTGGGTCCGACGGTTTTGGCCCAATCGCTGAAGCTAAAGCGGAAGAAATCATGGTACTCGACAAAAGAATCCGCAATATCAGGCCAAGAAAAAATCAAAAGAGCCTGTGGCGCTGACATCTCCGTCGGCTTTAACGAACAATCATTCAAATCGGTTGAGGAGATCGAACGACCCTGGGCACTGCTGTGGCTGATCTGTGGCCAGTGGTGTCGCCTCACTCTGTTTCGACGCGGACTACGAGGCCCAGCTCGTGAAAGAGGCTAAAAAGATCACCTGTTCGTACAACCCCAAAATGAAAACCAAGTCGACTGATAGGTACGCTATCAGTGTGGAACTCAAAGGCTCGGAATTGATCCACACCTATAACAAAGACTCGGCGAATGTGAGCGAAAAGGTTCCAGACTTTTTGAAGAACGCGCTCTGATCGCAAGACGTACGAGAAGGCAATCCTGTTAAAGAAAGAGGCCCTTCGGCCTCTTTTTTTTACGACTTCAAGTAACGCTCCTCCAGGTGTCGTCGAAAGGGTGCAACCGAAAGAGGACCTGTCGCTTGTTGGACCAACGCCAGCGTATCGAGGTGTGAGCCCTGAGACCAAATTTTTGACCGCAACCAAGCCTGCAGAGCGCTGAACTCGCCTTGACGAATCTGCTCACGAACCTGCGGCACATCGGCTCGCAGGGCTGAGAACAGTTGTGCGGCAATGAGGGCTCCAAAAGTGTAGGCGGGGAAGTAGCCAAAGGCCCCACCCGGCCAGTGAACGTCTTGCATACATCCCTCTTTGTCGCGCCCCAGGGTTGAAAGACCCAAGAGGGCCTGCATCTTTTCATCCCAAAGCGAGGGAAGCTCCTTCACTTGAATCGTACCTTCGACCAAGCCACGCTCCAGTTCGTAGCGCAGGATGATGTGACTCGGATAGGTGACTTCGTCAGCATCGACGCGGATGTAGCCGCGTTCCACATGCTGAACCACGCGCGTGAGATTCTCAGCGCTTAAGGTATCGGGTTGGCGGACTTGGGCTGCGAAGCTGCGCTGCACATCGGCAGCAATGTATTCCACAAATTCGCGGGAGCGGCACACTTGCATCTCCATGAACAGACTCTGGCTCTCATGGATGGCCATGCCGCAAGATTGCCCGACCGGCTGACCATACCAATCGAGGGGTAAGTTCATTTCATAGAGGGCGTGGCCTGTCTCATGTAAAACCCCCATGAGCGAAGAAAGAAACTCGTTCGAATTGTAACGGGTGGTGATCCGTACATCGCGCTGCGTGCCGCCGCAGAAGGGATGATGGCTTTCATCGAGCCGGCCGTTCTCAAACGAAAATCCCAGCTTTTGCATCAATTGTTTGGCGAGTGCCTTTTGCACATCGGCGGGGAACTCGCCTTCGATTTTCTCGTGAGGCTGCTGCCGCTGCAAAATTTCGCGCGTGAGATCTGGCAAAAATCCCCGAAGTTCTCCGAAGATTCGTTCCACCACCTCGGTGCGCAAACCTGGTGAGAATCGTTCGAGGGCTGCGTCGTAGAGCGACAACTTCTGGTCGGCCGCCAAGATCTTGAGCTCCTCACGGCTGAGTTCGAGCACTCTTTGCAGCAAGGGCGCGAAGTCCGTCCAGTTATTCTCGCCTCGCAGCCGACGCCATGCTTGTTCGCACTCCATGCACGCCATCATGAGCTGGCGATGCAGATCGGCAGGGATCAGCGTCGCCCTCTTATAGCGGCGTCGCATTTCGCGGACGTTCGCCCTCTGCCAATCGTTGAGTGTTTCAGCCTCGGTGGCGGCCAAATCATCAGCAAGCTCGGGAGATCGCAGCAGATCCTGAAGAATCTGCGACAATTCGGCCAGAGATTCATTTCGCGCGGCACTTGAGCCCGCGGGCATCATCACCGCCTCATCCCACCCTAGAATAGACTGGGCGTCCCCGAGTCGGGCGATACGGGAGAAGCGTTTTTCGAGGCGCTGATAGGCGGCGGTATCGGTCGAAGTGTGCAACATGCCGCGGACTATGCATCAATCTAGACCTGGAGAAAATAAAAAAGGGCCGAGTTCACAACTCGACCCTCTGTGACCATTCGATGAAATCCCTTTGAGGGGCAAACTTACTCGCGGATCTGCACAGTCGTGTTGGCCATGCCGTAAGCTTGAACCAAGCGGAACAGCTTTTCCGCATCGTTATTGTGCTGGCGGATGCAGCCACCCGAAGCTGGAGTTCCGAGGCGGCCCACGTCTTCGGTCATGTGAAGGGCGATGCCGCCGTAGATGAAGATCGCCCAGTCCATGCGGGCACGCCAGAGCTGAGACCTGTAATGAGCGTGCATGCGCTGGGGCTTGAAGGTGCCAACGGGAGTGCGTGCAATGTAGCAAGTAGAACGTGTGGGGGGGCACTTGCGGGCATTCGTGCCTGTCGACACCAGCCAGGTATCGGTCATCTGGCCATTTTGATAGACCCACAGGCGCTGCTCACTCTTGTCGACCAAGACAAAGAGTTCGCCTTCAATGGAGGGGATCGAGCGGGGGAAGAGCATTTCGCCCGAGAGCAGGGCCTCCAGCTCTTGTCGCTGGAGCTCGACCTCGATCTCTTCTGGGCTCATCAAATCTTCGAGGTTGGCGTCGCCGTCCGCGAAGTACTCGACTTCAGTGGTGACGGGGGCGGCTTCGTTCGCAAGTGCGGGAAGCGCAAAATGGGCTGTGAAGACTGCGGCTACTGCCAGGATCCGGAAAGACATGTGTGAACCTCATTCTAGAAAGGGAAAGACGTCACTCAACGGGCTGACGATGAATATGGCTTGACGATGACTATCCGAGCTGGGGTCTTCGAGTCTTCATCGCCTGATGGAGCGGTAAAAGAGTCAGTCTCGCGGCCGTGACCGGCTTTTTAAGATTTCATCTCCGGGAATTTTCTCTCAGATCAGATGACTTTTCCGTCAAGCGATCCGCCAACCTCGACTCGACCTCGGCCTATTTGGAAATTACCCGGGCCGGCTTTAACCTAACATTGGGAATCTTGAATCAAAGAGCTCGCAGCTTTAGATCACAACGTCTGAGGGAGACAGCATGATGAACTTCCTGATCCGCCTGATCGCGGCACTGGTATTGATCGTTGGAGTTGGCATTGTCCAGACCGGAGCTGAGGCTCAAGAGGCTCGGGTCATTAAGGTTCAGGGCAAAAAAGCCATCGTCCAATTCGATGATGGCTACAAACCTAAAGTCGGCGAGATTCTCGGCGGTGGCGGTGAAGAATCGGGCGGTGGTAGCGGAGCGAGCAGCGGCGGCCGAGATACCATCATTGGTGGGTCTGGGGACTTCAGCAGCCTCTCGACGACCCCAGGCGGAGCTTCGACGACGCGCTTAAGCCTTTCGCCTCGATATGGCTGGAACGCCGTTGATATGGAATATGGCTTGCTCGGCGAATTCACTTATCAGTCGAGCACCGGCAGTAGCTCCCGATCAATCGGCATCGGTGGATTTTTTGACTACAACCTGGTTCCCAACAAAGTCGGAAACGACATGGTTTATGGTCTGGGTGCCCTCGGCTCTTACGTAACGACCGCGACCACGGTGGGTTCACTTGAGACCAACTCAAGTTCGATGAAATTAGAGGTCGGCGGGCAAGTGAAATGGTTTGCCCTCGGCAACTCTGTCGCCATCCGAGGTGATGGTGTTTACTCCTACATACAGAACACTCCCGCGTCGGGCTCGAGTACAACCCAATCGGGTTTCGTTGTTCGCGGCGGTTTGTACGTTTACTTTTGATTCAAGAAAACTGATGGGAAAGCGGGACGTTTCGAAACGCGCTGTGAAAGCCTACGAACCCAGTTCGTGGGCTTTTTCATTTTGTTCAGCCACGGCGAACTCAACATCTCGGACTCAAAATCCAAGATCGGCTTGATGAGGCGCTCAACCAACATGGGCTGCTGCACGCTCATCCAATTCGCATCCAGCCACCAGCTTGGATCTGCATCGCCCTCTGGCCGTCGCTCGTGGGCCAAGGATCGACCTCGTTTGGCGATGCCGTGCGAAGTCAAGGGCTGTGGGGCCTCAGGCGACTCAAGAGTCACGGACCGATCGATGGGCAAGGTTTTGCGTTTTGAATTTCGCTCGGCATCTTCAAGTCCGATCGCCATTAGACCTCCTCCAAGACGGCCACACCCGAGGTGCTCGACCACGTGACGGGCTCAATTGCAGCGGCCTCGCGAGCCGCCAGAGTCCAGCTGGCGCCTCGTGTATCTTGCCGAAGGAAGTTCATTTGCTCGGCGATCTCGGCGGCCACAGAACGGATTTCCTCGGCTGCAGGCGATGTGGGCGCATGTTCAGGAATCGAGAGACGAAGCGCAGTCGCTTCTTCGCCGTGAACTGACTCGCGAATGCTGGAGCGCAAACAGCTCGGTAGCTCGCGCTGATACCATTCCGAAATTTCGCGAGACAGTCTTCTGGCCGGCACCAAGCGCGTTGGCACAAAGATCTGTTTGAAGTTGATGCGCATATCGCTTTTGAATTCGCTGACGAGCGCTCGGAAAATCCGTAAGTTTCGAAAGTTATTGATCTTACTTTCGATCGGCGAAATCAGAAGATCGCTGGCCACCAGAGCGTTGTTGATAAGTCGATTCCAGTTCGGCGAGCAGTCCATCAAGATCAAGTCAAAGCCCCGCTCTTTGAGCGGCTCGACCACATTTTCCTTCAACCAGTATTCGCGACGATGGCGAGAGAGCAGACTTTGATCCATCGCCACAAGCTCAGGTGTTTCCGGGATATAAAACAGCGTTGTAATTTCGGTCGGCAACAAAATCTCGTCGATCTTGGCCTGGCCCGAGAATAATTCGGGCAATCCCCGAAGCTCATTGAGTGACGCCAAGGCTTCCGCTAACGACTGATCCTCATCCGCCGTCGGACCACCCAATGCTTGCGTGATGTCGCCTTGCATATCCAGACCAACGACAGCGACCCGTAAACCGTGCAGAGCGCAGAGTCTTGCGAGGTTCAAGGTGAGCGTCGTCTTGAGCACCCCACCTTTCGTCACAAAAACGGACGCGGCAATCGGTTCGGAAGGCTTCTGTAAAAATCCGAATTGTCGACCGACCTCGACGAGTTGTTGAAGATCCAACGACTTCAATTTCTGCTGAGGGAAGAGTGTCGACAGAGTCTCGGGAGTGAGCCCATCCGCGAGACCGAACACGGCGCTGGCTTTACGAAGCGGTAGCGATGACATGCCACCACTTCAGCAAGTATCCGCTCACAGGCGCAAATCAAATTCAAAGCGAGCGGAACGCGGCGTCGAGATCGGCGATGATGTCTGCGGCATCTTCGATGCCGAGGCTGAGGCGGATCAGGCGCGGATCGATTCCCGATGAGACCAGTTTATCCTTGGGAATTGCCGCGTGAGTCATGAAGCCGGGTACCTCAATCAAGGTCTTCGTCAATCCTAAGCTGACGGCCAACGTGATGGAGTACGAATTCCGCGCGACCGAGTCCACAAAACGTCGGCAGCGGCGCCCGTCGCCCTTCACGGTGAACGAAATCATCGTGCCGGGCGCGAATTCGCCATCGGGATTGCGCAAAAGTTTTTTCGCGAGAGTAAACTGCGGGTGAGATTTCAGTCCCGGGTAGATCACGCGTTCAACCTTTGGGTGTTGTTCGAGGTACCGCGCGACCGCCATAGCGTTTTGCTGCTGGCGCTCAAAGCGAATCGCCAGCGTAGGAATTCCGTGCACCAAAACATTCCACGCCGACTTGGGCGTCAGAGTCGCACCAAAGTCCTTTCGTGCCAGCTTCAAGCCGCGTTCAAAGCTTCGAGCGCCCATCACAGCGCCGCCCATTTCTGTGCCGAAACCACCGATGTTCTTGGTGAGAGAGTGAACGACGAGATCGACGCCCCACTCGAGAGGTCGAAGCGCCCAAGGTGTCGCGAAGGTGTTGTCGACAATCACAATGATGCGTTCGGCTTCGCTGCGACTGCGATTCGCTCGCGCGACGTCCGCCATAATGCCTGGAAGGTCGGCCAGGTCGAGCGAGGGGTTCGAGATCGCTTCGAAATAGAGCACGCGCACCTGAGGGTCCGCCATCAGCTGCCGATGCTCTTTGCGATTGATGTCAATAAACGTAGTTTGTACGCCAAAACGCGGGAGCCAATCCGTCAACAGCGAGTAGGTGCAGCCGTAGAGATTGCGATGCGCGACGACCTTTTGACCGGCACGCAAACATGAAAGCAAAGCCGAGGAGATGGCGCCCATTCCGGAGCCAAAGGTCACGGCCGAATCGGAGCCTTCCATCGCCGCGAGTTGCTCCTCCAACATCAAGGCGTTGGGCTCGTCCAGACGGTCGTAAATCAAAATCGGTTCGTCATTTGCGTCATTGCCGAACTGCATGAAGCCGCGGGCGCCCCGCTCCAGGGATTCCAACCGAAAGGTCGTGTTGGAAGTGATCGGTGGAATGAGGTGTCGGGAGAACTCCCAAGCCGTCGTGAGAGGCTGACCGTGAACCATTTGCGAACGCAAATGCGCCCGCTCCATCTCCTGGCCACGACCACCTTGTGCGCTTTTTTTGGATGTTGATGATTGGCGGGAAGTTCGTCCCACAGATTTCGATTTCCGGACTGACCTTTTCATAGCTTGTCCCCTCCCCACGAGTCGCCTTCGTAGCAACTCATTAGTTTCCTGTCGACAGGCATTCGTCAATCGTCGCTGAACATTGGACAGGGGAGTTGGTGCGTGCCGTGAGGCTCAGAATGTCTGCGGATCGACCTGCCCAGACTGAGCCATTTTTTGAAATACCATCTGGTCGTAACTTCGGTTGCGGACCAGGGCGCGAACTTCGCGATCGAATTCAAGCATCACACCCAACAAGAAAGATTGCCTCTCCGCCCGAGATGGATTCTGGGCCCAGTCGTGATCGGGCGCGATCAGCCAAACGCTCTTGAAAACCTGTTCGCCGTCACAAATGAGAGTCTCCGGCGCGCGAGCATGAGCTTGATCGAAATTGGCAAAGCATCCGGCCATAAAGCTCGAGATATCACCGAACTTGCTGCGCAGGTCGCCCCGTCGAGATCGCTCGCGGGCCCCCAGAAGGTTTTTTTGGGTATCGAACGAATCGACGCGCAATTTCCGGACAGTTATCCCGCGTTTCCTTGGGAAGATTTGCGAATTTACAAAGCGAGCAATCCTCTAGGGCGTGGTCAGATCCCTCTTGAAAAAACTCGCGCAGGTTGTTCAACCCGCCGTGAGTAAATTGACTTAAGCTTGTATCCAGCCCGATTTGCAGGAGCCATCGTAAACTCATCGTGCTGATGACCAAACGAATCGATGCCACCTTAAGTTTAGTAAGCTGTGTCCCTTTTCTGAGGGGCAGGTGGCTCAGGCTACCTAATGGCCTCGGTGATGTCGAAGCGGGAGGTAGTAGGATAAAATGATTTAGGTTGTGTGAATTAAAAATTGGCGGAGTGGGCGGGATTTGAACCCGCGCTACGGGTTTACCCCGTAGGACAGTTTAGCAAACTGTTGGTTTCAGCCTCTCACCCACCACTCCGGAGTCAGAAAAAACGCGCTGAATTCGGCCACGTTGCCATGCGAGCTGAGCTTTGGCAATGAAGCACAGCCCATTTGCCCGCCAAATCCCGGCCCCCTGTGCCTCGAATTCGAGGGGAAAAGGTTGATTTACGACTCAATTGGCCGTATCTCTGGCTCCTCAACCTCGACGCGCCGGTAGCTCAGCTGGATAGAGTACTAGACTACGAATCTAGTGGTCGGAGGTTCGACTCCTTCCCGGCGCGCCATTTTCTCCCTCTCTTTGACGTTGTTCGTTGTGGATTCGTAAGCCCAAGTTCGGCGGCAACTTTCGTTGAAATTCGACGTGCCTCGTGGACGGGTGAGGCGGACTCAGATAAATCTGCGGCATGCGCCGAACTTCTCATTCGACCCCCACAATTTTTCTGCGTGCGGCCGTGCTGACGCTTGGTTTGATCCTCATCGTCTGGTCGTCCAGCGGCATCACTGTCGACAAAATCAATGCGGCTTTTCATGCCCTTGGGATCGAGCCCGGAGCTGCGGGCTCGCCGGGGCTTCAGCCCGGAGGGCAGCCGCTTCAACCGGGCGAAGAGCGCCGCACACTATGCCGAACTCGTATTGCGAGTTTCCATTTCCCGGACGGCCGAAGCATCGTTGAAGAAAAGCATGGCCCTCGGTTCGAATGGCTTGCCGAGGAGCGCCAGAGGGACGCTCGGGGCGAGGAAACCCTGCTCCGGAGTGAGATGAGCTATATCGAAATGGAGAAATGGCTCAGCCGTCATTGCCAGTACGTTGTGCGGCCTGCCGATCCGGCCGAGGCCTCGGGCCTGGCGATCGCGCCTTTGGTGCGAGTGGTCTTTGTGGATCGAAGCGAATTGATCTTTGGCCGCGCGGGGGAGTGGATTGGCGAGATGGAGCAGGGCGCGTTTAAGGGCGGGCGCTTTAAGTCGCCTGACCTTATGTCCGCTCTCGATGAGCTCAAAGTCCTCGCTCAATGGATGCGCCCCACGGCGACCCCATCGGCCGCCGCAGAACGTCCTGAGGCGCCCCGCTGAGTCGATGAAGCCGTAAGTTGACAGCACCTCAGGCCTCACCTATTTTGACTCTTCCGGTGTTTCTTTGTGTTCAGGTGTAGCTCAGCCGGTAGAGCAAGCGGCTGTTAACCGCTGGGTCGGGGGTTCGAGTCCCTCCACCTGAGCCATTTTTCAAAAACGAAAACCCAATCCCACACGGATTGGGTTTTTGTTTTTTAAGAGTGTTCAAAGTGAGGGACGAGAAGGGAGCCTTCGTACCGAGGTCGAAGGCGACCCAAGCGGAGCCTTCGGCGTCGGGCGGCAGCACAGGCTGTGCTGACGAGGAAGCGGGGCGGCTCTGCAACGAGCGAGCGTGACGCGAGCGAGTGTAAGACCGAGTCCCTCCACCCGAGCCATTTTTTACGTTCGAATTCTAATCTCACATTTGGATTCATCACCTCAGGTCGTGTTGTCGGGACGCGTCCGACATGGCATTTAGCCATGTCGGCCTAGGCGCTTGCCATGATCCTGAGTGGGTTCGACCCCCAACTACATTCCCAAATCTGATTCCAAATGAGACGACGGCGCTCGATCCTCTTTCGAGCTGGGTCGATTTACGTCTCATTTTTACGCACATCCTCAAACTGTGGCTCCCATCTCCCGAAAGGAGAAGGGAGTGTCTTGGAGACCGCTGTGACTGTTCCTCGAAAATGAGGAAGTGAGCAAATTTTAACTCGAATCGGAAAAGAGCAAGCGATGAGTCAGAGTCGAGAGACAAGATTGTCGGATGTTTTGCAGCTCGGAAAAGCGGTTTTAATGGCAGTTTTTGTTTTCGCTGCATCGATGTCGATCTCTTGTGCCAACAAGTCCGATTTGACCAAAATCGAGCTGCAGCTTCCCTCGGCTTCGGAACTTCAGCAGAAGACGAAAGCCCTCACCTCAAAAAATCAGCCGAGCCGCTCGGGCGCCGTAGTTGCCGCAAGCAACCTGCAGTATCAGCGGATCATGATAAACGTCTCAGGAGACGGAATGAGTCCCGTCGTGCGAATCTGGGAGAAAAACGATCAGGGCTCCAGCGCACAACCTCCTGAAAGCCTCGAGCTCTCGGTACCGCGAGGCTCAAATCGCCTCATTCAAGTTCTCCTGCTCGCTTCCGAAGCCGGCGATGGTGCGAGTTTTGTGTTTTATGGAGATCAAGAGCGAAGTCTGAACACCTCGGCTGAGACGATCGACATGGTCGTGAATCCACTGGACGTGGGCCTCAATACGGAAGGCATAATTTTTGGCCGATTCATCAAACAGAATGGTACAGCGCCGTTTGGTACTTTGGGAATTGAGTTCTCTCCTCCGGGCGGCAAGCCCCCGATGGTCTTGGATGAGACCCCGGTCTACAATGGTTTCTTCTCCGCCTTCATTTCCAACTCTGTGCTATTTAATTATCGGATCACGAAGGGTCCCGACAAGGGCCTCATGCTCTTTAACGGAGTCAAGGCGGACTCGGCAGCGCTGTCGCAAGTCGGCTCAACTCTCGTCACGTACGGTTTGATCCCAAGCGGTTTCCGTTCGGAATCGGGTGTCAGCAAGCCCTCGATAGAAGCTCACGGGATTGCGGGATTCTTTGGTCCCGGGGCAAATAGCGCGAATCAATTCGCTTGCTACGAAGACGACGAATCTGTCGTAGAAGACCTTTATTCCGATGCGGATCTCACCACAGAGATGACCTGGTATGCGATTTCGACGGACCCATCCGAAGCGCGAATCCTCCGAGGGGGCCTCGGCGAGAGTGATGTTAACTGCACGGTTGCGGATGACTACACCGAAGCGATACGCATCGGCCCCGATCAAATCCGCGATGGTGCGGGATTTTATGGGCCCTTCGTCGACACGGGATCCGGACTTATCGATGTGGATGTGTCGGATGACCAAATGCGCTTCGAATGGCAGTATCTGCCCGGTGTTCTGGATACCGGAAACGTTCTGGGGGGGATAACAGGAGTTCGATTACTCACTCGACTGCGAGACGCAAATTCGCAAGAGGCGTCGCGATCAGCATCTTGCGGGCAGTTGCGACAACACGGTTATGTCGAAAGAGTTTCCGTACCCTTTCAAGACGCGGTCAACCCCGTGTCGGAGTATACTCTGACCCTCAGTGCGGCTGAATTGATCGCGTTTTGGAGCGGCGATTTGGACTTTGCTCTGTGCCCCTATCAAGGAGCCAACGAACTTCCGGGAGTCATCGGCACTCACATGATCCATGGCGACCAAGGGTGCATGAATTGTCCGCCCGCCGCAACGGCGATTCAGATCTCGCGAATCGATGGCAACTCGACGACCGATAATACCACAGCGGGTCGTCACAGGATCATGGTGAGTAGTTGCTATCCGATCGACATCACAGGTTTACACAACGGCGACCCGGCATATTTTAAAGATGTGCTGACTGTGAACTCGAGCCAATCAAACTTCCTTCTTTTCCCAGACAAGGATTGTTCTGGAACTGGCCTCGCCAACCTATCAATCAATGCACAAGGGCAAACTTCTAAGAGGATTTATGTGGGCCTGTCGGTTTCGTCTGCGAACGCGGAACTCGTCGCCTCGATGCCCGGCGCCGCTCCATTCACCTATCACGTTAAAGGTCAGTCGACCGCAACCCCGGACGCTTACCGGATTTTGGGCTGGCCCACGAACGTCTTCGCCGATAAATGCTATCCGATCGACATCAGTTATTGGAACTCGATGGTCGACGCCCCCATTCCGCGACTGACCGTTGCTTTCAACTTCACGCTCCCTGTGAACACTTATCCCGACAACGTTCCGATCAGCTACTTCGAAGGCCCATTTTGTGATGGCACTCCTCTTGGAAACAATACGTTGTTTTATGCTGGCACAACGTACGGCAAAACACACCGTCGCATTTACATGAGGATGCAGAACTCGACGGATCTCTCCAATCAGAGCGTGAGCTTGAACGCAGTTGCGATTTCTACAGGTGACGACTTTGACAACAAGATTGGTTCGCCGATCACCTTTGATTTCTGGAAGGGCAATTAGAACTAGTATTTGTGTTGACGTTGAATTCTTCATCCCTGACCCTGCCACACAAATGACCTTGGTGGTTGCTGCTAGCAACTTCCAGCGCGAGACGGAGAATATGCAGATTCAAGGAATTTGAATATGGGCGAATCCGCCACGATTCTCTCCCGCGACGGCTACTACTCCGACGGTTCAGCCTTCGATTGGCGCTTTCCCACTCTATGAGAATCTCTAGAATCAGAGCCCTGTTTCCCTTTTGGTGTTGTGTCCATATCGCGCGGTTCAACGCGCCTCTCGCCGGCGATGACCGTGGTAACTCTATGTCAGACTGGCGTTGCCGTGATGTTCTGGGCGGACTCTGTATGTTCCACGCCGCTCGGATCCAATCAAGTCAGTATCATGAATGATCAACGTGCGGACTTGGCTTATCGGGAGGGCTCGTTGCCTGGTACAGGCACGATCTCGATGTAGCCTTAGCCCGGGGTTGGTGAGACTTTGAATATTAACATTAATGATCGGTGATTTTTTAAGGCCGGGGGGTTTTAAGAGCGGTTAGGGGCTTCAAGAGTCCGCAAGCTTCGGCTGGCCCCGAGGATGGAAAAAGCAGCGGACTCACCCCTGGCATTTTATGAAATCAATGATGGTGATGTCGGCCGCCACCGCGAGAGGCCCTACCGGGCAGTTTCAGCGCGAGGGTTGCAAGTTCTAACTTGCCCTGAGCATCTTGAAGCGCCATGCGAATTTCCCAGTCCCCGCCCATGATGAACTGAACGTTTGTCACTCGATATTGGCCGACAACGGCCTTTCCTTGAGGGTCCAAGACCGGCTCAATCACCACCGGCGCGGACCCATGTCCCATTGACGGCATCCAGAGTTCGACCTTGAGTTGAAGAGCAAGAGGTTCGAGCGCGATCGCCTGTCCGCTGGCGACTTCAGTCCAACTTAAAGTGAAAGGCGAATCGACGCCAACCTGGGGTTGGGAGTCCCAAGAGAGTCCGGCTTGAAGCCCAAAGTTAGGAAAAGC
The DNA here is from genome assembly GCA_947462815.1 of Pseudobdellovibrionaceae bacterium. Lineage (GTDB taxonomy): Bacteria > Bdellovibrionota > Bdellovibrionia > Bdellovibrionales > JAMPXM01 > UBA2339. The sequence continues at coordinate 6,780 of CANHQR010000030.1, read as the reverse complement.
AACTGGAATGGGTGTGCTTAGCGGTAAGGAAGTGGGGGCCGATCGGGCGAACTGAGGCGAGACAGTTTGCAGGCTAAGGGCATGGGTCGGGAACGAACCAAGGCTGAGCATTGAGATCAAGATTGAACCGAGCCAATGATGGCATTTCATTTGGAATCTCCCGCATGCGAACGTTGGACCTAGACGCTAAGCCTAAGTTTTGGATCTGCCAAAGTGAAATTGGGCTTGTTGAGATCGAGCATTGAGTTTGGAAAAATTGACCCGCAGCAATTTGTTGCGTTCAAGAACTCGAGTCAGAGATCTGAAATAATGGTAGGAGTCAGATATGTCGTGTTATTCGAAGCTTATCAAGATGGACCTGTACAATTGCCCGAGTATCCGCGCATCTTTTCTCTTTTTGATTTTGGTTAGCTTTTGCGGGTTTGGTAGCGAGCCGGCGGCCGCGTCAGCTGGCCCTTCGATTTCATCGGTGCGAGGGGTTGATCTTTTCAGCGGTGCTGAACTGAAGTTGGAATTTCCAAAGACTCGTTCAACGGTTGTGGTGTTCCTGTCGGCGACTTGTCCCTGTTCGGATAGTCACATCGTCGAGATCAAGGCCTTGCACCAAGATTTTCCCGAGTTTGATTTCGTTGGCATCCACTCGAACTCAAACGAGAAGAAGCTACCGACGCAGACCTACTTTCAAAACCTCAAACTGCCTTTTTCTGTGATTCGAGACCGAGAGGCACAGATTGCTGACCTGTTTAAGGCATCGAAGACGCCCCATGCTTTCGTCATCAGTGCGACCGGGCAGATTCTCTATCGCGGCGGCGTCTCCAGCAGTTCGAGATTTCACGATAAAGTCGAACGAAAGTTTTTGCGGGAAGCCCTCGAAGATCTGAAAGCAGCTCGTCCGGTCAGGGTCGCCGAGGGACGCACATTGGGATGTGCGATTTCGCGTGGAGAGAAAAATGAATGGTAAAATGTGGCCGTTGACGCAGTTGACGACACTCACCTTGATCTCGAGTTTCGTGGGTGGTGGTCTCTTGCAGGGCTGTGCTCAACCTCGCTACGAAACCAATCCTGATCGAGGCGAGCTGGGGATGCCAGCGGCGCAGAGTGAACGGGCCACGGATTGTCCTCTGAAACTTACCAATACTCGATTATGTGTTTCGTGGCATTGGGAGCAGCGGCCTTCAAGCTCACAGTCGGGCTCCATAGTCTTTAAGGTCTACCGAGGTAATGTTCTGGATGATACTCCTGTCCTTGTGGATTCGAGCAGGACTGCAGATCTGTTACTTTGGATGCCCTCTATGGGGCACGGGTCGACGCCGACCCAAGTTCAACGTTTGGATGTCGGCACATACCGCGCTTCAAACGTGTTTTTCATAATGCCGGGAGATTGGGAGCTTCGCTTCCAGTTTAAAGAAGCCGATCAGGTGGCGGATGAAGCGACTGCACAAGTTCGAATTTAGCCTTTACTTTTCCTTGATACTGATGAGCATCGCGACGCTCGCGCTCACTACACCAGAGAAGAGTGAGGCGGCGGCCTGCTGTGGAGGAGGCTTTAACGGTGTCTCTTTGATGACCGGAGATGATCGAGCACAAGTCCGAGCTTCCGTGTCGTCGACGGAGATCGTCGTTGATCACGTCGACACGAGCGGTTTCTGGAGAACTTGGGAAGCTCAACAAAGCGTTCAGTCCTTGCAGTTGAGTGGCTCTTGGCTTCTTTCGGATCGGTGGCAAACCGGATTTACGACGCAACTCATGCAGCGTTCGTATTTAGACCAAACCTACTCCGGTCTTGGTGATCTCACCATCATGGGCGGTTATGAGGCCGTGCCCGATTGGGACTACAACGTTTATCGGCCTCGCGTGTTTATATATGGTCAGATGGTTTTACCAACGGGTCGTTCGCGTTTCGAGTCTCAGGTGGGCGGTCTCGATAGTCGAGGGAATGGGCTCTGGGCTGCCGGTGCGGGAGTCGTCGCTTTCAAGGCCTGGGGAAAGTGGGATGCAGTGGCTCAATGTGCCGCTGTGAGGTCCTTCAGTCGGGAACTAAAATCAGGTGGACCGTTACGGGGAAGGTTAGAGCCGGGCTGGGGAGGTTCGGCGGGCTTCGGAGGTGGTTACAATCGAGGAGATTGGAGGTTCGGTGGTCTGCTGACGTGGACCTACGAGGATCCGATTGGTATTCGCGGCCCCACCAATATTTCAGGCAGCCTCGAGCGTTATGCCACGGCCACACTGGCTCTGACTCATCGATCTCAGGAGGATTGGACGGCGACTCTGAGTTACGCGGATCAGACATGGTTTGGTAGCCCTCTGAACACGAGTCTGGGAAAAACACTCACGCTGGTGGCTGAGCGGCGCTGGCCAAGGTGACCACCGCCTCTTGAATCAAGGCTCTCGGGATTTGTCCCACCAATACACGCCGTGCTCGAGCGCGCAACGCTGAAAGCCGACCGCCTCATAAAGCCGAATGGCGTGGTAATCGGGATCCGCACACATCACGAGCTCGCGCACTTGACCTGACGCCAATGCCCAGCGCGAAGCCTCGTAAACCAGAGTTTGGCAAAAACCTCGTCGTTGATAATCTGGATGCGTGCTCACGGTTTGAAAGCGACCGAGGCCTTGGCGATGATAGATCCCGAGTCCCGCAACCAGTCGGCCGTCCAAGAATCCCCCGTACCAACAGCCGAGTCCGGCTCGTTCCATGGCTTGGTATCGCAGGGCCTGTGTACGATAGAAGTTTTCCCAATTCGCGGTAGAAATGTGCGAGTGGGCCAAAGCCATTTGGATCTTTAGCATTTCGCCCCACTCATGGTCGCCCTCCAGCGGGCGCACCATCAGCGCGTCGTTGTGCTGTGGGGACTTTCGCACGTCTCGTGCGGTGAGCACGGCCGTGCTCTCAAGGAGATAGCCGCGCTCCTCGAACTCACGAACGTCGCCGATCTCGCCCGTCCGTGATTGCCAGGCCAACGTGACATGGTAGATGCGGGGATCGGTGAACTCGAGTTCAAAGCGACGAATCCAGTCGTCGGCATCACCGAAGCGCGGTGGACGATCGAAGATCAAGAGGTTTCCCCAGAAGAAATTGGGATTTGCGAGTGAGTGAATCGCCCAGCAATCGCCGCGGTCCGAGGCCCTACCGTCGAAATCCGTGAAGATCAATAGTGAGCGATAACCAGGTGAAACAAGATCCATTCTCGAGCCGTGCTGGTTCAGCCTTTGTGCCGATGCAAAATCAATCCGTGCTGTACATCATAGGGTGATACACCGACCGTGACGCGATCACCGACGACGACTTTGATTTTGAATTTCTTCATTTTACCGCAAAGCTTGGCGTTCACTTCGTGGCCGTTCTCGAGCGCAATGATATAAACGCCGCCCCCTGTGAGGTTGGTGACTTTGCCTTCGAGTGAAGCGAGATCGTCTTTTGCCATGTGGCCTCCTTACGCGAACTTGTTGCGCGAATTTTTGGGCGCGGATGCGGTGGTCCTAAAAGCATCGGTCGAGTCGACCGCGATACATCCGCCCAGGGCGCAAGCAAAGCGCAAAGAGAGAACGCAAAGTCTCCGAGGAACTGTGAGGCTATCACAGTTCCTCGGTGTGCGAGAGGATTTAATGCAGACTTGTCGGGACTCTCGAGCCGACGCCTGGCGCGCCGCCCTCTTCCGATTCGCTGATCGCGTCAGCGATTTCGTCACGGGTGGCCTCGCGCGCACTGGTGACTTCGATCTCGAAGACCAAATCTTGGCCTGCAAAAGGATGATTCGCATCCAGCCACACTTCGTCAGCCGTTAGGTGATCGACGCGAGGTCGCACACCTCGCCACTCGACGTACTCGCCGACGCGAGGGATGTGATGAAACTCGCCGCGATCGACGGGGAATACCTTCTTGGCATCATAGAGACCAAAGGCTTCTTCAGCTTTGAGCGGGATGCGCCGGCACTCGCCTGGCTTTACATCTTGGAGATTGCGATCGAGAGCCGCTAAAGGGCCGCGCGGCTGCTCGGGACAGGACATGACATCCTGATTGAGGCTGGAACTGAGGACTCGACCTTGGCGGTCGCGAACGAGGCATCGGAACGTCAGCACTTGAACCTTCATATGATCCTCCTCGTGTGAATGAATAGATAAAACGGCCACAGAGCCTGAGACGTAAACCTCCAGAATCAAGAAGCAGAACGGATTCGAACTGAACCAGGAAACCGACGGACTCATGAGACTCATCGGACGAAAAGGCTTCGGACAAGACATCGCAGACCGAGGAAACAAAATCTCAAAACGAAACTGCGAACCGAAACTTCATTTTGGGACCAAAACTCATGGGCTCATTTTGGAGCCTCTCGAGGGTTCGAGAGGGGAACCCTGGGGCCGGGTGCGGGACGGGGTCCGGGAACAGCTCGCGACTCGAGCTTTTTTTGCCACTCCAATATTCCTTATTCTATACGCTAACTTAACGAAGTGCGAGCTTTTTAGACATTGATGATCAAAGTCTGCTATACTGTTTCCAGTTTAACGCTCCTTCTTGAGTCTTGTCGGCATTCGGCCCTGGTCCTCTGAAGTGGCACCCTAGCCTCGGAGGCATTTATGGGTAAGAAGCTCTACGTCGGTAACCTTCCTTTTTCTGCAACAGATGAAGCTCTCGCAGACGCATTTGCAAAGTGCGGTACTGTTGAGTCGGCTCGCATCATCACTGACCGTGAATCAGGTCGCTCTAAGGGCTTCGGCTTTGTCGAAATGTCGACAGACGAAGAAGCTCAAAACGCGATCTCTCAGTTCAACGGCAGCGATTGGGGCGGCCGTCCTTTGACTGTGAACGAAGCTAAGCCGATGGCTCCCCGCGAAAACCGCGGTGGTGGCGGCGGCGGACGCGGTGGTTTCGGTGGTGGCGGTCGTGGCGGAGGCCGCGGCGGCTGGTGATCCACCTGGCCTAAGGGCCAACTGAAGGATCAAAAAGGGAGCGTTCGCGCTCCCCTTTTTTTTGGTCCTCTCGATAGATTTTCTCAATTTAACAACAGTTAATATCGATTTTATCAACTACGCAGCTTCATCTATCTTAGCTGAAGGTAATGAACGCGGATTTGGCCGGTTCCCGAGAGGGAGCCACGCTGAATCCGGCAAAGTTAAACCCCTTCCTAAGGAGACAGTTGCATGGCGACTCTCATCAACAGCCGCGTTCCCGATTTTAAAGTGCAAGCCTACCATAACGACGCCTTCAAAACCGTCACGCAAGACGATTTGCGCGGCAAGTGGTCGGTGTTCTTCTTCTATCCGGCGGACTTCACCTTTGTGTGCCCGACGGAGCTCGGCGATCTCGCTGACAAATATGCAGAGCTTCAGAAAATGGGCGTTGAAGTTTACGGCGTGAGCACCGACACGCACTTCACGCACAAGGCATGGCATGACGCTTCGGAGACCATCAAGAAGATCAAGTATCCGATGCTCGCAGACCCGACAGGTCACCTGTCGCGTGCGTTCGGTGTTTACATTGAAGAAGAAGGTCTCGCTTATCGCGGAACTTTCCTCGTCGATCCGGAAGGCAAAATCAAAATCTCTGAGGTCCATGACAACGGCATCGGTCGCAACGCTGACGAACTCGTCCGCAAAGTACAAGCCGCTCAATTCGTAGCTTCGCACCCCGGCGAGGTTTGCCCCGCAAAATGGCGTCCGGGCGATAAGACTCTGAAGCCGGGCTTGAACCTGGTGGGCAAGATCTAAGCGTTTCTCAGTTCAGTTTCTCAAGGAGGTCACTGTGTTGGACTCAGATCTGAAGAATCAGTTGCGAGAAGTTTTTGCTCCGTTGAGTGAAAACATCGAATTGGTGGTCGAGCTGAGTCAGCACAGCGACCAAGTTGAATTGCTCGATCTTCTAGAAGGCGTGGCTGAGACGAGTCCTCACATCCAGGTGCGCAAAGAGGTTTCTTCACCTGGAATGGGCTCGCCGATGCCGCGCTTTCATGTTCATCGCGGTGGCCGCGCCACGGGCATCACCTTCAGTGGCATCCCTGGGGGGCATGAGTTCAGTTCGCTCATCCTCGCCATTTTGAATGCCGGCGGCCGAGGCAAAATGCCGGATGAGGTTATGCAGGAACGCATTCGTCGACTTAAGGGCCCGATCCGCTTGCGAACTTTCATTTCACTAACCTGCGAAAACTGTCCCGATGTGGTTCAGGCGCTGAACCAAATGGCGCTGCTTCATCCCGATTTTCAGCACGAGATGATCGACGGTGGTTATGCCCAGGACGAAATCGAGCAACTTAAGATTCAAGGTGTTCCCAGCGTTGTGACTCAGGGCCGTTTGATTCACTCCGGTCGCATCAACTTGCTCGATCTGATTGCGAAACTTGAAGCTGAGTTCGGGAAGTCCGATGCGCCCATCGAGGCCAAGCCTCGCGATCTGGGTGCCTATGACGTCGTCGTGATCGGCGGAGGTCCTGCGGGGGCATCCGCGGCTATTTACTCGGTTCGAAAAGGCCTGAAGACGGCACTGATCGCAGAGCGGATCGGTGGCCAAGTTCAGGAAACTCGAGGAATCGAAAATCTCATCTCGGTGCCGTATACCGAAGGACCCCAGTTGGCTGGTCAGCTCGCTCAACATCTCGGTCATTACCCGGTTCAGCTACTCGAACACCGTCGAGTCAAAGAGATGCGAAAAGAAGGTGTCGAAACAAATATTCTTCTCGAATCAGGTGAACACTTGCGAGCCGGGAGCGTCATTGTCACGACGGGTGCAAAGTGGCGCGAGCTCGGCGTGCCTGGAGAGAAAGAGTATATCGGTCGTGGCGTGGCGTT
>CANHQR010000029.1 GCA_947462815.1 Pseudobdellovibrionaceae bacterium | reverse complement strand
TCTGCACGAGTATTCGATTGATTCGACAAATTAACCTCCTCTCCTCATCGCGCTTTCGCACGAATCAAATAACCACTGGCTAAGCCAGATGGCGCTACCCGCGATGAGTTCAAGGAGTTCTCCAGACAGAATGTCTGAATTGAGGAATTCAAAATAGAACCAGAAACTTGAGCTATGTCGTGAGTTACAGAGCCTCACGCTTGCGCGCGACTGCAACCTTCAACTTAGTCCCTCGATCCGGACCTAAAAATCCCACCACTCTCTCGGTAGGGAGGGCCAAAGGCCTCAATTAAATCTCCGGCACCACATGGATCGGTTTCCCTGCCCGTTGCACCAAAGAACCCTACTGTCTTCGATCGCGATTGATCGAGGAAGGGCGTAACACCCTTCCTCGGGATTCACAAGATGATCTGATCACTTACGGGATCTCGTACCGTCGTACGTCATCCTTAAGCGATCGAGTCCGCAGCCTGCAGAGCATCGATGCGGACGCCAGGGCCCATCGTCGAGGACACAGTGATCCCCTGAAGATAGATGCCCTTTGCCGAAGCTGGCTTCGCCTTTACGACAGCGCCGAGGAGAGCCATAAAGTTCTCCTTCAGTTTATCGGCACCCATCGATCGTTTGCCGATTCCAGCGTGAATGATACCCGCCTTGTCGACACGGAAATCCAGCTTACCGCGCTTTTCAGCTTTCACGGTTTCGCCGACATTCATTGTCACAGTGCCGACTTTCGGGTTCGGCATGAGACCTCGAGGTCCCAAGATCTTGGCGACCTTCGAGACCGTTCCCATCATGTCGGGCGTTGCGATCGCCTTGTCGAAATCCAGCCAACCGCCGTTGATCTTTTCAACAAGATCATCTGCGCCAACAAAATCAGCGCCAGCATCTTTGGCTTCAGATTCCTTAGGTCCTTTTGCAAACACGATCACTCGAACATTCTTACCCAGGCCGTGAGGCAGGGATACCGCACCACGAACCTGTTGGTCCGACTGCTTCGGATCGATGCCCAAACGAATCGCCACGTCGATATTCTCATCAAACTTAGCCGTTGCAGTCTCAACAGCGAGTTTGACGGCTTGATCAACCGGCAGCTTCGTCAACGAATCCACTTTGGCTTTAGATGCGCGATAGCGCTTTCCTGATTTTCCCATCGCTCACCTCAATCCTGAATTTCGAGGCCCATGCTGCGAGCCGTGCCGACCACTTGCGGGATCGCGGACTCGACAGTCGAGCAGTTGAGGTCGGGGAGCTTCAGCGCCGCGATTTCGCGGATTTGCTTCATGTTCACCTTACCGACCTTATCCTTTTGCGGCATTTTCGAGCCACTCTGGATTTTAACAGCCTGTTTCAGCAGAACCGACACGGGCGGCGTCTTGGTGATGAAGGTAAACGATCGGTCCTGATAAACAGTGATGATCACCGGAATAACCGTGTCACCCTTGCCCTGCGTACGGGCGTTAAACTGTTTACAGAACTCCATGATGTTTACCCCATGCTGGCCGAGCGCCGGTCCAACGGGCGGCGCTGGATTCGCCTTCCCTGCCGGAATCTGCAACTTGATCATTGCAGTTACTTTCTTTGCCATTTCCCACTCCTTAGCGCGGGGTTTTGAGTTCCAAGACCTTCTTGCGAAGGCCAACCTGTTTTAAGCCAAAGGGGCACCGACCCCGATGACCGATCTGAAGGCACACTCAGAGGCCGTCTACCAATCAGACTTTTTGAACCTGAATAAAGTCGAGCTCAACCGGTGTAGGGCGTCCGAAGATACTCACGGACACCTTAACTTTGCCCTTATCGTCGTTGATCTCCTCGACTGTGCCGTTGAAGTTGCTAAACGGACCGTCGACCACCATCACATTCTCGCCCACCGAGAATTTCACTTTGGGACGCGGCTTTTCAGCACCTGTTTCCATCTGCTGCGTCACCCGAAGAACTTGATCCGGCGGCACAGCTGTCGGCTTTTGGCCTCCAACGAAGCCCGTCACTTTTGATGAACCTTTCACCAAATGCCAAGTCTTTTCGTTCAGAAGCATCTCTACGAACATATAGCCCGGGAAAAATTTGCGCGATCGCGTTGTCTTTTGGCCCTTGACCAACTCAACGACGTTCTCCGCGGGGATCAAGATCTGACCAAACTGGTCTTCCATTTTATGCTGGGCAATACGCTTCTCGATCGAAGCTTTGGCCGTGGCCTCGCTCCCCGTCGCGACGTTCACGATGTACCACTTCTTTTCCATGCGCGTCTCCAAGGTCGGCTGCATTACAGCGAACCAAAAATATTCTGCTTCAGAAGCCACTCGACGAGCGTTCCTGACACCACATCAAGTAGGCCGAGAGCCGCTCCCGACAAGAGGAGCATCACACAAACAAAGATTGTCATTCGTGTCGTATCGGGCCGCGATGGCCACACAACTCGCCGAAGCTCAGTCACGACTTCGTCACCCCAAATCTTGGCGTCCGGACGCATCTGTAGGGCCGCAAAAGTCAGTAAACCCAACAGAACGGGAAGACCATGACTCACTGTCTCGTTGCCGAAAAATTGGCCCAATCGACCAGTTGCGATCGCCGCACCGGCCTCAAACAAAACTGAGGCGCCAATCCCAACGAGGACACCCGCCCCCAAAAAGCCGACGGTGACAAATTTCGCATTGAGATCCGTAGCGGTTTCCATCGAATTGACGTTCGATGAGGTCGCGTTCGGATTAACAGTGGAGTTTGTGCTCATTTTGACCTGATCCTTAATAACCTATTCCGTGGTTGAAAATTCGATACCTGAGATTCAGGTAAGTCTACCAGTATTCCAAGTCGTCCAACTCCCTCGAAATCGAGATCCCAAGTTCGTTTTCAAGCCTGCCCTGGATGAGCGATCAGTGAATAACTTAAAGTGAGTCGTCATTAAAACGAGTCACCATCAAAATGAGTCACCATCGTTCACAGATCATCTATCGAGTGCTCAGATAGGAAGATCGAGCAGACTTTGTCATTGAACCTGAAACTGGCAGGGCAGGAGGGACTCGAACCCCCAACCGACGGATTTGGAGTCCGTAACTCTACCGATTGAGCTACTGCCCTTCCGGAACCAGACACCAATGACAAAGACTTCGATACGGCTTCACATGAGAACGGGCCTTACGGCCCGCTCTTGGGAGTCATTTTGATTCAATACTATTCGAGGATGTCGACAACAACGCCTGCACCCACGGTGCGTCCGCCTTCACGAATAGCGAAGCGGAGCTCTTTTTCCATCGCGATCGGTGCAATCAACTCCACCGAAACTTCAACGCGATCACCAGGCATCACCATCTCAGTTCCCTCTTTGAGGGTCACAACGCCAGTGACGTCAGTGGTACGGAAGTAGAACTGCGGGCGATAGCCGTTGAAGAACGGAGTATGACGGCCGCCTTCTTCCTTAGTGAGGATGTAAGCTTCAGCTTTGAACTTCTTGTGCGGCTTGATAGAGCCGGGCTTCGAGAGGACCTGTCCGCGCTCAACTTCTTCTTTCTTCGTACCACGCAGCAAGCAACCGCAGTTGTCGCCAGCCTGGCCTTCATCGAGAAGTTTACGGAACATTTCGATACCTGTAACGACAGTCTTCTGCGTGGGATTCAAGCCCACGATTTCAACTTCGTCGTTCACTTTAACGATTCCGCGCTCAACTCGACCGGTCACAACTGTACCACGACCCGAAATCGAGAACACGTCCTCAACTGGCATCAAGAAGGGCTTATCAACGGCGCGAGCCGGCTGCGGAATATAGCGATCAACTTCCGCCATGAGCTTCAAGATCGCGTCACGGCCGATTTCGGGATTGCGGCCTTCAAGAGCGCACAAAGCCGAACCTCTGACGATCGGGATTTCTTCTCCAGGGAACTCGTACTTCGAGAGAAGTTCGCGAATTTCCATCTCGACGAGATCAAGAAGATCACCGTCAGCCATATCGACTTTGTTCATGAACACAACCATAGCCGGAACGCCAACCTGGCGGGCGAGAAGGATGTGCTCACGAGTTTGCGGCATCGGGCCGTCAGAAGCAGAAACAACCAAAATCGCGCCGTCCATCTGAGCTGCGCCAGTGATCATGTTCTTCACATAGTCAGCGTGGCCGGGGCAATCGACGTGTGCGTAGTGACGATTTGTTGTTTGATATTCAACGTGCGATGTCGAGATGGTGATTCCGCGCGCCTTTTCTTCCGGAGCTTTGTCGATCTGATCGTAAGCCAGGAAGGTTGCGCCACCCGATTCAGCCAAGACCTTTGTAATCGCTGCTGTCAGCGAAGTCTTACCATGGTCAACGTGACCGATGGTGCCGATGTTCACGTGGGGTTTACTCCGGTCAAATTTCTCCTTAGCCATTTCTACCTTCCTCCTGGGTCATTCGCCCAAAAATTATTCTTTAACCTCAAACTTCACTTCGTGGTTTAGGCAATCACTCGATGCCCACCGCCGATCCAATAACGTGTCGCCTTTTGGTGTCTCGCCCTCGTCAGTCACAGGCAAAACACTGCAGACGCACGAAAACCTGACGCTCGAAAACGACCGCCCTCTTAACGTCTTCGCCGACGTACTTGGAAACCGAAGACTTTCTTCCGAACGGGTCTGAATATCAATCTGAATATTCCTGAATAATCTAACTATTCCGAATATCCGCCCTGAAGATTCACCGAATACGACTCAGGATTGCGCCCTGGGACTGGACTCTGAAGATCGATACGACCGGTCTGAGGATCAAACCCAACGTCGACTCAAGAAAAGCACCCGAGGAATACAGTCCAGAAGCGATTCAGAGAATCACTCCAGAGGATGACTCTAGAGATCCGCCCAGAATATGAAGTCTGAACTCAAACGGAAGAATGTTCCCTCGAACGCCTGTTCCTCAACATCCAGTCCATCTTCCGATGAGTTTCAGCCGCAACAACAATCACTTCGAGAATAATTTCGATGATCATCGATTGCAGATCGCTCGCGAGTTCTCCAACGACAATTGATCGAGGTGAACTCAAGACTTCGGCCAGAGCGCGGTTTCACCCAACGCCAGTTCCGAACTCACGCTCAGTGAGAGAGGAGAGAACTCCCATAGACGAGAAGAAAACGCAATCGCTTCTCGCTCGTTAGAGCATTGTTGTTGCTCTCTGTTACTCGAGGAGTTCAGAAGATATTATGCGGCGCGATAACTGGAGCCCATGGCGAGAATCGAACTCGCGATCTCACCCTTACCAAGGGTGTGCTCTACCACTGAGCCACATGGGCCTGATTTGACTCGCTGGACACGACTTTCAGGAATCATCGACAACGGATCAGCCCGAAAATCTATACGGCCGCGCGGCCGTTGAGGAAATTTGGAGCGGGAGACGGGTCTCGAACCCGCAACCCTCAGCTTGGAAGGCTGATACTCTAGCCAATTGAGCTACTCCCGCCCACTCCCTCGACACTCTTACCAACACGCTTGTCGTCCAGCCGGAAGGCCCTCTCAAGGTATCGCCACTTGCGGCAATATCAACCTATCGAACTTACCGTCCCAACGAACCTCTTGTTCTGACGAACTTCTCACCGAACGAGATCAAGTGGTGGAGAGGGCAGGATTCGAACCTGCGAAGGCATAGCCAGCAGATTTACAGTCTGCCCCCGTTGGCCACTTGGGTACCTCTCCTCAGCCCTTTAATTCTTGAGTTCTCGATCTCGAACAAACTGAATCTCGAACAAGCCTGCTTTCGTCGAACCCGATCCCACGGACCGTGGATCAACTGACACAGCCCAATTTTTTCGCCTCAGAACAGCTGGGCGGACTCGACGTCGCTACCCATAGACCTTAGCTGATTCGAGAAAATCGGACGGCTCGCCCGCCGCGGGAAAAGTAAGCTGGCTATGGGACTCGAACCCGCAACCTGCTGATTACAAATCAGCTGCTCTACCAATTGAGCTAAGCCAGCACAGAACTCGCCTTGAGCGAACACTGGTTCTAGTGGAAAAAAGCGAGCTTCGTCAAAGCTTTCCTGGGCCAGATTTGCCTGCTTGTCGAGCAGATTCGTACATGGCCATGGCTCCGGCGACAGCCGCATTGAAACTTGAGCCGCCTGGAACCTGAGGAAGACGGACCAATTCGTCGCAAACCCGCTCTACAGTAACCCTTAAACCCGAGCTTTCGGAGCCGATCACCCACACCATTTTGTGCGGCAATTCGAACTCCCAGGGGAATCGCGTGCCAGCTTCGGCAAGGCCAAACACCCAGAAGCCCTTCGCTTTGAGCTCTTCGAGAGCTCGAGGCAAATTGTCGACAACTTCGACGGGGACATGCTCGGCTCCACCGCTGGCCACTTTGGCGACTGTCGATGTGAGCTCCACACTTCGATCAGCGGGCACAAAGACCGCCTTGGCATCGAGAAGCCATGCGCTCCGGAGTATCGACCCGAGATTGTGAGGATCTTCGAGGTTATCGCAGGCTATGATCAAAGCGCGATCGAGACGAGCGACCTCGTCGAGATTCCAGGTCGGAAGCTCGGTCAGAATCGCCGCAGCCCCTTGGTGACCTGAGCCCAAATCATCCAAAGCCGACGTGCTCAGTGTATGCACCGCGATGGAAGAGTACTCAGCCAGTTCCGCGAGTTCCTTGAGCTGATGAGCTCGCTGATAATCATCCCGAAGAGCCAAACGCGAGACAGCGTGCGGTCTCACCTTGAGAGCTTCACGTACCGAGTGCAGACCGATCACCAGTCTCTCGCTCTTGTTCTGCGGACCAAAACCTGGAGCCTTCGAGGCCGCCGGGCTTCTCGGCGAGGACTGTGGTTTAATGCGCGGCCCGGGGCCATGGGTCGGGCGAGGCGATGGCGCCGTGTTGTTGGGCTTGGGCCGAGACTTCGCAGGACGCGGATTGTGACGTTTCATGTTGGACTCGATTCGCCAATGAACTCACGAAGAATTTGCAAAGCCGCAGATCGAGGCTCGATGGCCTCAATGATCGGGCGCCCCACCACCATGCCGCTGGCGCCCTGTTGAGCGGCAGCTTGAGGCGTTTCGACGCGGACCTGATCACCTTTGGCCGAGCCCGAGGGCCGCACGCCGGGCGTAATGATGAAGGCATTGGCGATTTGGCTTCGGAGAGCTGAGGCCTCGTGAGGTGAACAAACAAAAGAGTTCAGTCCACAGGTCTTCGCTTCGTTCGCCAGACCCAAAACATCGACGCCAATGTCGCGACCCTTGAGGCCAAAGGGAAGTGTATCGGAGGAAAAGCTGGTCAAAACGCTGACAACGAGCACGCGGAAATGCCGTTCGCGATTCAGTCGCGTTTCAAGCTCGGCCAAATCGCGAAGTGCGCCCGGCCCCGACCACGCGTGCACGGTGGCGTACGTCGCTCCCGATTCAAAGGCCGCGCGTACCGCGGAAGTCATCGTCGAGGGAATGTCGAGATGTTTGCAGTCGACGAAAACGGGACCATGTTGGGCAATTTTTTGCACAAGACGAGCGCCCTCGCGGAGAATGAGTCGCGGGCCCACTTTGAAGCCTATACCCGGATGCTCGAGATCGCGGGCCAGCTCGGCGGCGCGCGCGGGATCGTCGACATCGAGGGCCACAAAAAGCTTCGGATCCATCATGACTGCGCCCTCGCGCCACTGACAGTCAATTGCTGAAGCAAACGGGTGGCATGATCGACAACTTGCTCAAGCGGGACCTTTTCCATCTTTTTGTCTCGGCGAGTGACAACTTCAACAATTCCCTCTTTGAGACCTCGGCCACCAATGGTGATGCGCAAAGGGAAGCCGAGGAGATCAGCATCTTTGAACTTCACGCCCGGACGTTCCGAGCGATCATCCATGAAGGTATCGAAACCTCGAGCCTGTAGCTCGCGCTCGACGATGGATGCGTTTTGCATGACCTCGTCATCATCGGGGTCGAGGACCACAAGAGCGACATCGAAGGGCGCGATCGAACGCGGCCAAATGATGCCGTCAGCATCGTGGCTTTGCTCGACGGCCGCTTGCAGGGTTCGTGTGACGCCAATCCCATAGCAACCCATCTCGATCGGATGGCTGCTTCCGTCCTGGGCCAAGAACGTCGCATTCATCGCGACGGAGTACTTGGTTCCTAGGTAAAAGACATGACCGACTTCAATCCCGCGCTTCGAGACGTAGCGACCTTGACCACAACGGGGGCACTGATCCCCGGCCCGTGCGAGCCGCAAATCTTTGAATCCCTTCAACTGCCCCGAGCTCGCCACATCGCGATCCAGATTGACGTTTTTGAGGTGAAAATCGTCTTCGTTGGCGCCGACGATAAAATTTTGACGTCCCTCCAGGGCTTGATCGAAGTAAACTGGAATCTTCAAGCCAACGGGACCGCAGGAGCCCGGCGATGCTCCTGTGACCTGACGTACCTCTTCGTCGGTGAGCAAAAGCGGCGGATTCGTCAGGCCGAGCACGTTTTTGAGTTTGACCGCATTCACTTCGTCATCGCCACGCAGACAAACGGCGACGGGCATCAAGGCCTTATTCTTGGGATCCGTACCCGGGTTGGCCGAGAAGAACATCGTTTTGACGAGTTCGCTTTCTTTGAGGCCCGTGACTTTCGCCAACGCCGCGATTGTTTTCAAACCAGGCGTCGGGAACTTCTCCATGGCCAAAGCCGTTGCGATCGAGGCCGATCGCCCCGAACCCTCACCATCCTGAGCCGGCGCCACCTCAATATTCGCGGCATATTGACATTGGCTCTGGCCTCGATCGTCACAAACCATAAGATGGTCTTCACCCGCTTCCGCGAGAACTTGGAATTCGTGTGTTTGACTGCCGCCGATATTGCCGGCGTCCGCCTCGACAATGCGGTATTGAAGCCCCAGGCGGTCAAAGATGGCTTGGTAAGCTTCATACATCAGTTGGTAGGACTTGAGTGCTGCGGGCGGATCCACGTCGAAAGAGTAGGCGTCCTTCATGATGAATTCACGGCCGCGCATGAGGCCGAAGCGCGGGCGAATTTCATCGCGATACTTCGTTTGAATCTGATAGAGATTCGCAGGGAGATCTCGATAAGACTTCACGTCCTTTCGCACGTAATCGGTGATGACTTCTTCGTGCGTGGCTCCGAGGCAGAACTCATGGGAGTTCCGATTCTTGAACTTCAGCAGACCATCGCCCATTTCCTTCCAGCGATTCGTTTCCTGCCAAAGCTCAGCTGGATGCACCATCGGCATCAGCAGCTCCTGAGCACCTCGTCGATCGAGCTCTTCACGGATGATTCGCTCGAGCTTACGAAGCGAACGAAGCATGAGGTTTCCATAGGTATAGATTCCAGGTGCGACTTTGCGAATGTACCCGCCCCGCGAAAGCAGCTTGTGGCTGGGGATTTCGGCGTCGGCCGGAGCGTCGCGAAGAGTGTGCAGATGAGATTTCGACCAGCGCATTAGACGAGTTCCTCCACGTCGATACCGTAACCCTTGATCTTTCGATGCAAGTAGCTGCGTTCAAGACCGATGGCTTCCGCCGTTTTCGAGATGTTGCCTTTGTTTTCCGCGATCTTCTTCAGCAGGTATTCTTTTTCAAATTTCGCCCGAGCTTCGCGGAAAGAGCCGATCTCGCCCATTTCATCATCAACGGGGTCGACGGTATGTCCTGCGGACGCCAGGCCCGCAAAGCGCAGGTCGTGCACGTCGACAAACTCTCCGGGAGTCAGAATATAGACGCGCTCGATGAAGTTGCGAAGCTCACGTACGTTGCCCGGCCAGTTGTGCTGGGCCAGCTTTTGAGTCGCCGCCTCAGACATGACCTTTGGACGGAGCCCACTTTGACGGGCGAACTGCTCACTGAAGTGCTGCACGAGGGCAGCGAGGTCGGCTGTGCGCTCGCGAAGCGGCGGGACTCGGCAGGGAATAACATTGAGTCTGTAGAAGAGATCTTCGCGGAAGCGACCCGCCTTGATCTCTTCCTCGAGATTCTTGTTGGTCGCGGCGATGACGCGCACATCGACCTCAATCGGGGTATCCGACCCGACGCGGGTGAATCGACGCTCTTGCAAAATGCGCAGGATTTTGGCCTGCAATTTTAAGCTCATGTCGCCAATCTCATCGAGGAAAATGGTTCCCCCGTTGGCATGGTCGAACTTGCCCTTTCGCGCCTTATCTCCAGCGAAAGAACCCTTTTCGTGACCAAATAGCTCGCTCTCAATGAGATCTTCCGGAATCGCCGCGCAAGTGACGTCGACAAAGGGCTTCGAAGCCCGAAGCGAGAGATAGTGAACATTCTGAGCGACAAGCTCTTTGCCCGTGCCATTCTCACCGCGGATCAAAACCCAAGAATTTGTCGCGGCAACTCGGGCGATGAGCTGCTTGAGCTCCATCATCGGCGGCGAATCGCCGATAATGGCGATGTTCTTGCGAAGCTTATTGAGCAGAGCGTTCTTCTCTCCACGCTCCTGCTGCACGTGCAGAATGTTTTTTGCGAGAATCAAAATCCGGTCGATCGAGAGCGGCTTTTCGACAAAGTCCCAAGCTCCCAGCTTCACGGCTTTCACGGCTGTTTCGATGTTCCCGTGCCCCGACATCATGACAAACTCGCAGCCGTGGGATCGTGGGCGCGCCTCTTTCAGGACATCCAATCCGTCCATCGAGCCCGGCATCCAAATATCCAAGAATACGACCTGCGGGCGATACTCTTCCAGCATACGCAGGCCTTCGTCGCCCGATCTCGCCGTGCGAACATCAAACCCTTCGTCTTGCAAACTCGCCGAAAGCACTTCCCGAATCGGTGCCTCGTCATCGATGACCAAGATCTTGGCCACCGACTCGAGGGCCGGCATCGGCATTTGCGCCGTCATCGAAGTGGGTAGCGACGACGCCGAAGTGGTATCAGGGGTATTCGACATTTGAGCCTCCGAGCAGATGACGGTAGCACGTCCTCTCGGCGATGACTAGCGGACGCGTTAGGCACCCGTGGGCTCACCCACTTCATTGACGGGAAGTTCGAGGAGCAGCTTGGCCCCTTGCGGCTCATTGGCCAGCGCACGCACAAAGCCGTTGTGATCCTCTATGATGCGACGAACGATCGCGAGTCCAAGGCCCGTCCCGCTTTCCTTAGTGGAAAAGTAAGGCTCAAACACACGATCTCGATCCGCGGCCGGAATCCCGGGCCCGTTATCAATGATCATCAGTCGGACCAGCTTAAGCGAGGCGTCGTACTGGAGGCGTATGACAACTTTTGGAGCGGACTGCTGCTGGACCGCCGCGACGGCATTGTCGATGAGGTTAATGAGGACCCGACGGATCTGCTCCGGGTCGAAACGAAACTCGGGGGTGCGTCCCTCAGTCTCGAACTCGAAATTCACATCCCGATGAGCCGCCCGGTACATTTCTAAAACATCGGTGCAGACCTGATGGAGACTGGCGAGCACCGGCCTCGTCTGGGGAAGTCGCGCGAAATTCGAGAACTCGTTGACCAAATGCTTGAGCTCGTCGGTCTGACGAATGATCATGCCGATACAAGAGGAAAAGGCGGGGTCTTTGATTTGATCCCCGAACTTCTTTTCCAGGCGCTGCGCCGAAAGCTTGATCGGCGTGAGTGGATTCTTGATCTCGTGCGCGATTCTTCGCGCCACTTCGGTCCAGGCGGCTGCTCGCTGGGCATTGAGCAACATGGTGAGATCATCAAACACCAAGACCTTACCAAGATCCTGCCCCCTTTCGTCTTGAAGAAGGGCGAGGTTCACTTGCAGCGGCACCGATCGGTCGGCGAGGTCGACGCGAATCTCCTTTTGGAATGTGACAAACCCATGCGCGCGCATCTGGCGGAGCAGCTCACGATAGAGTTGAAAATACTCGGCCGACAGAACTTCGCCCACTTTCTTTCCCACGAAGCTTTGCGGTTCAATTTCAAGAAGTTGGGCCGCGTGTCGATTGATCGTTGTGATCCGCTCGTCCTGATCGACCGAAATCACGCCGGTCGTAACGTTGGAGAGGACAACTTGAATGTAGCGAGAGTGCTCATCAAGCCGCTCGAGCGTTTCCGTTAGGTTCTTATTGGCCTGAAGCACCTCACGCTTAGAGCGATCGAGTTGACCGACCATGGCGTTGAAACTTGCAACGAGTTGATTGATTTCTTTGGAGCCCGAGCGCAAGCCCACCGGCTGATAGTCACCTTTACCAACCCGACGAGAAGCACTTCCCAAAACCTCAAGTGGAATAGAGAGTTCTCTCGCCAAATAGAAACCGAACCAAGTGGCGCAAAGCAGAATCACGAGGGTCATCAGACTGAGGATGATCAGGTAAATCGACTTCAGGGGATACTCGAGTGGGTTGAGATTTCGAAACTCCTCATAGGCGGCCGAGATGTCGTCGATCTTGGAGATCAACGAGATCGGGATGAAAGTCGATACCACGATGGCCCCGCGTTCGGCGCGCCGTTGAATTGGTACAATCACGCGGACGAGGTTGCCCTCACCAAATTGATGGATGGTGCTCGATTCAGCTCGCTGCAGAATACCCTTCCGAAGAAATTCAAGAGACACCGGCGGAGGTGGCGGAATCACATCGTCATCCGCGACAGTGAGGACTCGCGCGGCAAATAGGCCGGGGTAATACTCGACGGAATCGAGGTCATAGCGCCGGCGAGCTTCGTTGATCACGGGCTCAGCGCGTCCACCGCGCGAGCGCAGGTCTTGAGCGATGAGCTTGGCAAAATGGTAATTTCGATTCTTGGCCGCAAAAACGTACTCCTGATTCACTTCGAGCGAGTTCTTCAAGACACTCGCCATTCGAACGGAGAACCACTTATCAAAACTCGAGTTGATGTAGAATACGGAAATCAGAAACATCAGCGCGGTGGGAACTGACGCAAACGCCACAAAGGCTGCAATCAACTTGCCTTTCAGAGAGCTTCCTACGGCTCGCCCGCTGGACTCCACAAAAACCTTCACGACGTTGCGGAAGATCAAGAAGAAGAGCAGCAACAACAAGATGATGTTAAAGTTCACAAGCCCGAAGAAAAAAATCGAGTGCATGAAAGGCAACTGCTGCGAGATGCCCACAAGTTTGAATTCGATAAAGGTGAGGATTAAAAAGAGCGAAGCTAAGGCGACGATCGCAAAGATCTCTCGCTTTCGTTTTCGAAACTCTTGAGGCGCCAGCCCCTCGGGCGGCGCCCCCCCCGATTCCGAGACGGGACTCGCTCCTGAATTGTGGTGCGGAGCTGATGGCATCGGTTCGTCTGGCTTCATGGCAAGCACTCCGAATCTATTGAGCTGCCGGCCCTCACTTTGAGGCCATCGTGGTTCTTAACTTTAAGGGCAAAAGAGGCGTTGGCCATGGCCTGACCGACGACCCATCCGCTCCACTTCATTTTGCGCTGAGGGCCTTACGACTCTTACGGCGAACAAGATTGAGAAGCTGCGCCATTTCGACGGCGACCTCGCCCGCCTCGACTCCCTTGTGGCCATGAGCGCCGCCGACTCGGTCCATCGCCTGTTTGCGATTTTCAACTGTCAGCACACCAAAAACGACAGGCCGTTTGTAATCCAGTTGCAATTGCGAACAGCCTCGTTCCACGGCGTTACAAACATGGTCGTAATGCGTCGTCTCGCCGCGGATCACGCAGACCAACACGATCACCGCATCGCAGCCTTTTTCCAACAAGGCCTGGGCCGCCACCGGCGCCTCATAGGCCCCTGGAACACTCACACTCAGTAAATTTGAAGCTTTAACTCCGGCTCGGGCGAGCGCCAAATACGTCCCAGCCTGAAGACGCTCCGTGATGTCTGCGTTCCAGCGCGCCGTGACGACGCCGACCCGAAGCTTGCGACCGTCGAGATCGCCGCGAACCACACCTGAGCTTTGCCCCTGCGCCTGATCGCGCGCTTTCGTTTTCACACTTCGCTTCATACACACCTCAGTTCGAATCGGGCTCGAAAATGTGTCCCATCTTGTCGCGTTTGACGTTCATGTAAGCGAGATTCTCTTTGTTGGCACCGACGACCAAAGGCACTCGTTCGACGATATCAATCCCGTATCCGCGAAGGCCAGCGCGCTTCGTTGGATTGTTCGTCAGCAAACGGATCTTCTGCACCCCGAGGTGGCGAAGAATCTGTGCACCAATTCCGTAGTTTCGAGAATCCGGCGGAAAACCGAGATGCACGTTCGCCTCAACTGTATCGAGCCCTGAGTCTTGAAGCTCATAGGCGCGAATCTTGTTGGCCAAGCCGATCCCTCTCCCCTCCTGGCGTAAATACAGCAGAACGCCTCGTCCTTCTTGCTGAATCAAACGCATCGATTCATGCAACTGAGGACCGCAATCACAGCGTTGGCTCCCGAATACATCACCCGTCATGCACTCCGAGTGCACGCGCACCAAACACGGCTGTCCATTCGCGACATCGCCCAACTCCAAGACCAGATGTTCAGCCTGATCGACACTGTTGCGGAACGCGCGCACACGCCAGTTGGGACCGAAAGACGACGGCAAACGAGCGGCGCCAATTTCCTCGACCAAACTTTCATGCTCGAGTCGATAAGAAATCAGGTCGACAATGCTGCCAATCTTCAATTCATGCTTGCGAGCAAACTCTCGCAAGTCGGGCACGCGAGCCATCGTACCGTCGTCCTTCATCACTTCGCAGATCACCGCCGCAGGATTCACTCCAGCCAACCGGCAGAGATCGATGCTGCCCTCGGTGTGTCCGGCTCGCTTCAACACACCGCCATCTTGAGCTCGAATCGGGAAAATGTGTCCGGGCGTGATCACGTCCGCGGGCTGAGCATCGATTCGGCTTGCGACACGAATCGTGTGCGCCCGATCCGCCGAAGAGATTCCCGTGCTCACGCCTTTCGCGGCTTCAATGGAAACCGTAAAAGCTGTTTTATTGGGCGAACGATTCTGATCATCGCGCACCATCATCGGTAGCTCGAGTCGCCGAACCTGCTCGTTGGTCAGAGCCAAGCAAATCAGGCCGCGCGCTTCTCGCGCCATGAAGTTGATATTCTCCGGCGTGACAAAGTCGGCGGCCAGCACCAAGTCACCCTCGTTTTCTCGGTCCTCGTCGTCAACAAGGATGACCATACGGCCGTTGCGAAGATCTTCGATCAATTCTTGAATGGTGTTCACGGCTCTCTCTCTCTTAATACTTCTTGCCAGGATCTTTTTAGGCTTCTTGTTAGGCTTCTTCCAAACTCTCTCTCAAACTTTGTTGCGATCGGACTCCCCGGGTCGAGGAAACAGACGCGCAAATTCGGCAGCCAACTTTGACGCCACCCGCTCTTCCAGAATTTCTTCAATACGTTGCTCGAGACTGTGGGTGGCCATCGCCGCCCAAGCGCGCGCCATCTGATCGACTTCCACGTTCACGTCGTCTCCGGTCTTCAGCTGAGCGAGGTTCGTGCGGGCCAAAGTCTCGGGGATCAAGCAATGTTCCAACTCATCGCCATCGACACCGTTGATGGTGAGGCTCACGCCGTTAACGGCCCAACTGCCCTTGGGCCACACCTGACTGCGCAGCGAGCTCGGCACCTGGATCTTCATCCAACGCACACCGCTGGCATCCCGGACGTCGACCACTCTCGCACGCGCGTCCACATGACCGGTCACCAAATGGCCATGATTTCGATCCGAGGCCCGCAAGCTGCGCTCCAGATTCACCCGATGCCCGCGCAGCGATAACGCCGTCCAGCCCGTGATACGAAGAGTTTCATGAGCGAGTGCAAACTGGAGACTGTGTTCCGTGAAGCTTTCGAGCGTGAGGCAGACTCCATCACACGCAATGGAGTCACCCGATCGCACATCGACGAACGTCGAAGGGCGCTCCAAAATTAAGCGCAACAGATGTGCTTCGTCAGCGCCCGCAGGGACTTCGGCGTCCAAGACGGAGACACAGGCTTCGACCAAACCGGAGAACACAAAGAACCTACCCTTGTGGCCCTTATGGCCACGGCGCACCGACCTCGTTTTGCACTTTGCGCCGCGTGGCGCCGGAGGTCAAACGGAAGGCAGGTCTTAAAGATAAATTCATCTTGGACCGGGAGCTCCGATTCAGTCGATGCTATCGAGTTGGCGCTGCAACGAGAGGGCTCATGTGGAACCCGAGCTTCCGCGCCGCGCAATCTCACAAGCTTTACATCACGGGATCCGAGTCAAACTTGAGGCCCCCGTTGGCACGGCCGACTTTGACCTTCTCTCCCGGCTTGATGCGTCCGGCGATGAGGTCCTTGGCCAGCGGATTCAGGATTTCAGATTGAATCACGCGCTTCAGGGGCCGCGCACCAAAGACCGGATCGTAACCCTTTTCCGCCAACCATCGCCGAGCTTCTGGCGTGATCTCGAGCTCGACTCGCTTTTCCGCTAAGCGGCGAATCACCTGCTGAAGTTGGACACCGACAATACCATCCAGCTGCGTGGGCTCAAGCCGGTTGAAGATGACAGTTTCATCGATGCGGTTGAGGAATTCGGGACGGAAATGGGCTCGAAGCGCATCTTGAATCGCCTTCGCCCTTTGCTCAGAGTTGAGATCAGCTTCCATAATCGCGGCTGAGCCGATGTTGCTCGTCAGCACCAAGACGGTGTTCTTAAAGTCCACAGTACGACCCTGACCATCCGTGAGACGGCCCTCATCTAACACCTGCAGCATAATATTGAACACATCAGGATGCGCCTTTTCGACTTCATCCAAGAGGACAACCGAATACGGTTTGCGGCGAACCTGTTCCGTCAGCTGGCCACCCTCTTCATAACCCACGTAGCCCGGAGGCGCGCCGATGAGCCGAGCCACCGCGTGCTTCTCCATGTATTCGCTCATATCGATGCGAATGACCGCTTGATCCGTATCGAATAAGAATTCCGCCAGCGCCTTGACGGTCTCCGTCTTACCCACACCAGTTGGCCCCAAGAAGAAGAACGTACCGATGGGGCGATTGGGATCCGAAATTTCCGCTCGGGCTCGTCGAATCGCGTCGCTCACCACCGTCAGGGCATGATCCTGGCCCACAACTCGTTGGCGAAGTTGATCTTCCATCTTCAACAGGCGATCACCTTCCGCTTGTAGCATTTTAGCGACGGGGATTCCGGTCCACTTTGCCACGATCGAAGCGATCTCTTCGGGTCCGACATCTTCCCGAAGCATTCTCCCCTCTTGGGCCACCCCACGACGCGCTCGCTCTTCAGCTTGGTCATTGAGAGCTTTGAGACGCCGCTCGAGCTCGGGGAGTTGGCCGTACTTCAGTTCGGCCGCCTTTTCCAGCTGACCTGTCCGCTCGGCGCGTTCGATCTCGGCTCGCAAAGTTTCAATGCGCTCTTTGGTGGTTTTCAATTCAACGATTTCTGACTTTTCGGATTCCCACTGCGCACGCAAAGCTTTGATTTTGTCATCAACGCCTTCGAGTTCTTCTTCAATGATTTCCAAACGGTCAGCGCTCGCTTCATCCTTCTCCCGGCGGAGAGCTTCGCGTTCGACTTGCAACTGCGTGCGCTCGCGCTCAAGCTGATCGACCTCAGCGGGCACACTGCCAATCTCTATAGCGAGTCGGCTCGCCGCTTCGTCCATGAGGTCAATGGCCTTGTCGGGTAGGAAACGGCTAGTGATGTAACGCGAGGACAATTTCACGGCCGCGACGATCGCCGAATCGCGAATCCGGACCCCGTGGTGCATCTCATATTTTTCTTTGAGGCCGCGCAAAATGGTAATGGCGTCGTCGAGGCTCGGCTCTTCGACCATGACTTGCTGAAAACGGCGCTCTAAAGCCGCATCTTTCTCCACATATTTCTGATACTCATCCAACGTCGTCGCACCAATACATCGCAGTTCGCCGCGCGCGAGCGCTGGTTTCAAGAGCTGGCCCGCGTCCATGGCACCTTCGGACTTTCCTGCACCAACTAGGGTGTGCAGTTCATCGATAAACAAGATGATATCACCTGCTGCATCGGTGACCTCTTTGATGACTGCCTTGAGTCGGTCTTCAAATTCTCCGCGATACTTGGCACCCGCGATCAAGGCACCCATATCTAGCGAAATCAACTTTTTGCCTTTAAGCGTCTCGGGGACGTCGCCCTTGATGATCCGCAAGGCGAGGCCTTCGGCAATTGCTGTTTTGCCGACTCCTGGTTCACCGATAAGAACCGGATTGTTCTTCGTGCGCCGAGACAAAACTTGGATCACACGACGGATTTCCTCATCCCGCCCGATGACGGGGTCCAACTTGCCATCATGCGCGGCCTGCGTGAGGTCGCGGCCATATTTTTTGAGCGCTTCCATCGTCGACTCCGGATGGTCGTCTTGAATCGTTCTTCCACCGCGCATTTTATGGACGGCCTCTTCCAGTTTATTTCTCGTGAGACCAGCGCCACGTAACAATCGATTAAAATCGCCCGCTGAATCGTGACTGGCGGCCAACAGGAAGTGCTCGGTCGAAATGAACTTGTCGCCCAGAGCTCGCGATTCAACTTCGGCTCGATTGAACAAGTTCACGAGACGTGGGGATGCCGTCATCCGCTTGGCGGCACCGGAAACGGTCGGCAAGCGCTGTAAGTTTGTTTCGACCTCACGGCGAAGGCTGGCGAGGGCTCCCGCACCTCCGGCCGCGACCACCAGACTGGGAACGAAACCATCGGTTTGATGAAGGAGCTGATGAAACAAATGCTCAGGCTCGACCGCCGAGTTCGACTTTTCTTCTGCGGCTTTCGCGGCGGCCTGCATAGCCTCTTGGGCCTTCACGGTCATTTTATCGAGATCCTGCGACATGCAACCTCCAACCTCAGTTCTCCACAGCCTGCTCACAGCATGAGGCCTGATCAGCGAACGTCAAGGTGGCGGAGCCGTGGAGGCGACGACCGTCGACAGGCGGACGAGACCATGGCCTCGTAAGAAGTTCTGGCACAACTTGCTTCATTCGAGGAATTCTTCGACACTCGTGGCGTGCGAAACTCGAAGTCCAACCAACACGACTTGTCGACCAAGCAAGCCAAAGCGTCCGCGGAGAAAATGCCATACACTCCGCAACGCGTTCGACGCGGCATGAAGACAGACCGCGTGGATTGGGGCGACTTTAAGAGATATCAACCCCAAGTCTTCTGCGACGATTGCATTCACTTCGATGCTCCGCAAAAGCACTGCACAATGGGATATGCCCCCTTGCACACCAAAACTGAGCAGATGGCGCAATTTGAATTGACGGGTGAAATGGCCTTCTGTCGCTTTTGCGAAATCAACTGAGGCTCTCGCCATGAACTCCTCGACAACCTTAAGCCCCGGATCGACCGCCAACTTGACCACACAACCAGGTTCCTGGTTTGCAAACGACGCCTCACTCACCAGCTGGATCAGTCTGACGCTTTTGCTGGTGGGGGCCGGCTTGGCGTGCGGGATCTGGTGGGGACGCCGACGTTCCGCCAAATTGGCTGCGGAAGCCGCACTGAAAAGTCCAGAGCTAGATCTCGACATGCGGTTGGGGCGACTCCGTCGAACGGAGATTCATATCGACGAACAGAACATCGGACTGGCGTGGCGTGAAATCGGACATGGGCCGAGTATCTTGTGCCTGCATGGCATAGGCGCCTCGATGCTCATTTGGCGCCGCTTCGTACCACTCCTCGCGGGCCAATTTCGCACCGTCTGCGTCGACTGGCCTGGTTTTGGGAATAGCGATAAGCCCACGAGCCTCAGCTATGGCCTCGATCAGCAATCAAAAGCCTTGGAACTCTTCTTGGAGCGCGAGTTTTCAAGAATGACTCCCCCCCTTGTCTTAGCCAGCTCAATGGGAGGGGCGATCGCCCTGCACCTCGCCGCCCGCAGACCGGAGCTAATCCGCGGACTGATCGCGATCGCCCCTGCGACAGATCCGCAGCGCATACCAAGACTCTTTCTGTCTCTGAGTCGCTGGGGCCAGCATTTGGCTCGCCTACACTCCATGCGATTGGTGCAACAGATCGTGAATTTAGTGATGGCCCGTCGAGAGCTCATCACGCCCGAGCTGGTGGCCCTGTATCATCGACCGTTTCGTGAGGATCCCCGCTGCGGAGCCGCGTTTTTTAAGGCTCTGCATCTCCTCGCTGACCCACGAATGCCCACTTCCTTCATGAATCTACCGGTTCCCTTGCTGATCATCCGCGGCGATCGCGATACGCTGGTGCGAAACGAATCGATGAAGACATTAGCGACGCTCAACCCCCAAGCGCGTGTCGTGAACCATCCCGCTGCCGGTCACCATGTCATGGAAGATGAACCTGAGTGGCTTGCCGATAAAACGCAGCACTTCATGCAGCAATTGAACTGATCGAATGCCAGATTCGCCTCACCTCAACGTGGGGCGCATTCAAGTGATCCTCATGTCACGATTCTTCAACTCGACTTCTCTCGAGCTTTGCTAGCTCCGTCGACTTTTTTGCGTGGCGAAAGTCGAGCCAGACTGGCCATTCCTCATAGCAAATGCCTCGATTTTTCTTGGACCAGACGCGACCAAGGCACAAATTTACGTCGAAAAACCCACACTGGACCACGTTCAAGCCCCTCGTCCTGTCAAGAATCCGTCCGCAACGTCGATGAGTAGTTTGTCGCGAGTCGCTGGATTTGAACATCTCTCACGCCTTAGCGCGAGCGATGTGTCGATTGAGGAGCGAAGAAGAATCACGAGGCGCAGAATGTGCCGGAGAACTGAGGTCACAGATCTCCGCATTGAAGATAGATGGTTTCGAAAGGAGGCCTTCAAGGAAGAAAGACGACGAGTACAAGGAAGAATTGTGTTCTCACGCAAGGTACTTAAATAAAGGCTCGGATGCCGTTTCCCCTGCGAATAATCAGATGTCTCCAGAGCGAGACAACGCCTCAAGGGGGAGGATGAGACAAGGAGGTAGCAATGGTTCAATTTAACGGAGGATAATCATGGGTTTTCGTATTTCGACAAATATCGCATCGGTAAACGCTCAACGTAATTTGGGTGATTCGCAATCTAAAGTGGCCAACTCGATGGCGCAGCTCGCTTCGGGAAGCCGAATTAACAAGTCCGCAGACGACGCCGCAGGTCTCGCGATTAGTGAGAACTTGAAGTCTCAGATCCGGTCGACGCGTCAGGCAAATCGCAACGCTCAAGACGGTGTGTCAATTGTGCAGACCGCCGAGGGCGGCTTGAACGAGATCTCTTCGATCGTAACTCGTTTGCGCGAACTGGGAATGCAGGCTTCTTCGGATACCGTCGGCAACACAGAGCGTGGCTTCATCGACAAGGAAGTTCAACAGCTCAAATCGGAGATGCAGCGGATTGCCCAGGTGACAAAGTGGGGTTCGACAGGCCTTCTGGATGGCTCCTCACCGAGCTACGACTTCCAAATCGGAATCAATAACGATGATTTCGCGGATCGTATCTCGTTCGTGGGCTCTGAAAATGTGGCCACGATCGACGCACTTGGCATTGCCGGTGTCGATTACACGTCAAAAGAGGGTGCCCAGGCGGCTCTCGGCGAACTCGACAAGGCTCAGGAGATGGTGAACGGCATGCGCGCCAACTTAGGTGCTTTGCAGAACCGTCTAACTTCGACCATCACAAACCTTGGTGTCGCCGAAGAGAATTTGAGTGCTGCAAACTCTCGAATTCGCGACACGGATGTGGCGGCTTCTACAGCTGAGATGACGCGCAACCAGATCATGCTTCAGGCCTCAACTTCGACGCTCGCTCAGGCGAATGCGAAGGACCAATTGGCCCTTAAGTTGATCGGCTGAGGTTAATCGTACGAGGTTCACTGACCGATCCGAAGGGGCCTAACGCGAGTATGGCCCGTTCACAAACTCGACAGAGAACCTCCAAAGCGCAAACCGCGAGCCAAGGGCTCGCGGTTTTTTCGTTTCGATGGCTGATGGAGAGTTCCTCACAATTAAGCTGGGAACTCCAGCCGCTGTCTGGTCTCTCGACAATTGCCTCAGCTTTGCGAGACCTCAGCAGCACAGCAGAGTTGGGCGATCCAAAGACGCTTGGGGTGTCGAACTTTAACCCAGGACTCTAGACCAGACTCGCTCAAGGCCCGGGGCGCAGGTGCCGAACAGTTGGCTGTGCGATCCAAGGGAGGTCACGATGCGCTCTCCGAACCTTAAAATGCTGATGATGGGCTCTCTGCTCTTGAGTCTTTCCGCGTGTGCGCCGGGCTTTAAGTCTGCAACCGAGTGTTTGGGTACCACTTGCTCTACTTTGGCATCGGGTCAACCCGGCGAAGGCGGAACCTCGACACCTCCT
Organism: Pseudobdellovibrionaceae bacterium; assembly: GCA_947462815.1. GTDB lineage: Bacteria > Bdellovibrionota > Bdellovibrionia > Bdellovibrionales > JAMPXM01 > UBA2339. The sequence goes on along the minus strand of CANHQR010000029.1, from coordinate 19,770 downwards.
GCTCAACAGCCGGGCTGGGAGAGCGTGTCGATGGATGGCTCAATCAACGGCGGCCGCTTCGATCGCACGCAAGTCGTGAGTATCGATCGCGCGACGAAGTCTCTGGTGGTTCGCCTCCCCTTTATTCCCGGCGTACAAATCGGAGTTGAGGCCCCCCTCCCTATTCGGGAGATTCCGGGAGCCACGATCGGCTTGGAACTGACGCCAGACGGCTCATCCCACCTCGTCCTCCGCCTTCCCCTGGAGCGTGTGTTGCGCGGCGTTGACTTCCTTCCGAAGGGCCGCCTTCCAAACGGCGACCCTCTCCCGGCTATTCCCGAAGGCGAATTGCCTTCCTTGGGCCTGAGCTTCAACCGAAACCCCGACTTGCGCGGCGCGCTCTACCTGAGCCCGACAGTGGTTGGCGTGTTCATCAATACGAAGTTTGATCCTTACATTCGCCTCACTCTGCCGATTCGGGATCAGGCACGCACTAAAACCTATGGTTACTTCACCTCAATCCCCGCCAAAGGCGGATTCGACGGCGGGTTCTTCATCTCTGTCGCCCTGCCTCCAGAGCTGGCGCGCGCGATCGACGACTTGCTCTGAGGGGCATCGGCGAGTCAGTGAGGTCCCTTTCGCGAGGCCAGACCGAAGTCAGCCAAAAAACGAAAGTCGGTTAAAAAACTGAAGTTTTGCGTCGCCCCTGTTGCCTAACAGGGGCGCTGTGTTTCAGACTTGGGCTCGTCTGAGCTTTGTTTTTTACGGCAAAATGAGGCGAACTTTTGAAGCAGAGTCGGCGATTGATTTGAAAATCGCTCGATGGTCGAGCGGAACCACGGAACGGAACCGACGAAGCTCAAAGTCAAAAATGAAAACTAAAGTGGTGTTTGAGGGCTTTCGAAAACATTGAAGAACCGAAAGACTACAGGGAGATTGAAGATGGCAAAGAAGACTGCGAAGAAAAAGCCGGCAAAAAAAGCGACCAAGAAAGCGGCTCCTAAAAAAGCCAAAGCGGCCAAGAAGGCAGCTCCGAAAAAGACCGTAAAAAAAGTGGCTCCTAAAAAAGCCAAAACTGCCAAGAAGGCAGCTCCGAAGAAGACCGTCAAAAAGGCCGCATCCAAAAAAGCCGCTCCCAAAACAGCCAAAACTGCGAAGACAGCTTCGCCTAAGGCGGCTCCTGCGCCGAAAAAAGCACCGGTTGTGATTCCGCCGATGCCCTACGAAGAGAGCGACGAGTTGGCGATCGATCGCGCCGATCTGCCGGGTGAAGATGAGCTTGACAACATGGATACAGCCTCAACAGAGATCGATGAAGAAGCTGAAGAGGGCGATGACCTGAATGACGAATCCAGCGGCGGCGAATTCAACGACGACTACAGCGACGACGATGAAGATGACGACGAAGGCATGATCTGAGTTCCTGATTCCTTTCGGTGAGCTGCGTTTCTGCCTGTATATCTGCGGCTGCAAACCTGCGTTTCATAATAAAAAACCGGGCCTAGGCCCGGTTTTTTATTTTCGGCCCGAACATGTCCTCCCGCTGGGGATCAGACTTTCGGGCGCGAATGCACGGCGTATTTTTCGAACTCGCCGTATTCATGCAGTTTATTGTAGAGCGTCTTGATGGTGATCCCGAGCGCATTCGCGGCTTGTGTCTTGTTGCCGTCGAAGTAGTTCAGGGCCTTCAAGATGTAACGCTTTTCCAACTCATAGAGCGTGATCGTTGGATCGTAGTTATCCGTCGTCACTTTCTGTTCGGGGTTCAAGATATGCTCGGGAAGATCGCCCGGCATAATCGTGTGACCATCCGCAAGAATCTGCAAACGCTCACAGACGTTCTGCAATTCGCGAATGTTTCCCGGCCAGTCGTAACGCATCAAGATTTTCATCGCGTCTTCGCTCATCTGTCGGCCGCGATTCAAAATTCGATGCGAAGACTTCTGCAGGAAGTACTCGACGAGCAAGAGAATATCTTCCTTGCGGCGACGAAGCGGCGGCGAGTGCACCGTGATCGTGTTGATTCGATAGTAGAGGTCTTCACGGAAGTTGCTGTTCTGCACTTCCGTGTCGAGCTCGCGATTGGTCGCCGAAATCAAACGAATGTCGACTTTGATGGGGTCCTTGCCGCCGACGCGGAAAATCTCGCCTTCCTGAATGAAACGCAAAAGTTTCGCTTGGATACCCGGCGTGAGTTCACCAATTTCGTCAAGGAACAACGTGCCGCCGTTCGCTGCTTCAGCCAAACCGATCTTTCGCGTGTAGGCACCGGTGAAGGAACCTTTCTCGTGACCGAAGAGTTCAGATTCCAAAAGTGTTTCGCGGAGAGCGCCACAGTTGATGGCGACAAAGGGCTTGTTGCGGCGATTCGAGCGCTCGTGGATCGCTCGAGCGACCAATTCTTTGCCTGTGCCCGACTCACCCAAGATCAGAACCGTAGCCGACGAGGGCGACACGCGGTCGATCATCTTCATGAGCTGGCGCATGACTTCCGACTTGTAGACGATGGTTTTGGAGTCCGCATTGTGGGGCGAGATCGCCTCGCCGTTTAAGCCGCCGAGGCCTCCGACCGGAAGAGCCGAACCCGGCAACACGGGCGTGCCGACGAGGTCCTTGGAGGTGGAATCGATTTTTCCATCGAAATGGGTTTGCGACATAAACGTACCGCCTTCGATTGTGGTTAGATCAAACTCGCCCTTCGTCTCATTTTGGGACGACGCGTCGAGAGAATTAGTAACGCATTGCGGAAAAATGTGCAAGAAAGTTTGTAAAAGCTCCTGCATTTTTTTCTCGGCAGGGCATGAGAGGGACGTTTTTTGGCAGTTCGCAGGAAAGAAATCCGCCCCTTTCGAGGCGATCGGAAGCTGGCGGCCGCCATAAATAAGTATATGAAATATATGAGTTTTGTAGAATCAAGCTCAGCTCACACCCTGCGCGCTTACCGGCTGGATCTCGAACAGGCGTATGGGTCACTCCCCGAACTACAGGGTGAGGAACTTGAAGTCCTTACGCCCGATCCAGAAGACCAGGCCAACAACGCAAGATTCGAGGCCCAGGTGCTCGAACTCAGTCGTTCGGCGCAGCGATCTTGGAGCGACCTGGCGGCGGCCTCACGCAACCGAAAGGTGGCCACGCTGAAGAGCTTTCTCGGCTGGCTGCACCGCGAGACTTGGGTGGGGCGGGATCTCGCTTCCCGCCTACCGATGCCCAAAGTGCCGCAGCGCCTGCCGCATTTTCTGTCCGTCGACGAGGCCCTTACACTGATTCGCAACCTGCAGGCCAAAGTGGAGCAGGGCGAGCCCAGCGCGGAGCGCGACTTACGACTTGTACTCCTATTGTATGGAGGCGGATTGCGCGTGAGTGAGGCCTGCGCCTTGGAATGGTCCCATGTGCGACTCGAAACCACGGCGACGGGCCCAGGGCAATTGCGAGTTCGCGGCAAAGGCGATCGAGAACGAGTGGTGATTTTGCCAGAACTTGTGCGCGTGGAATTGTTAAAAGCCTTCGTCAAGCGGGAAGGCCCCTACGTACTAGGTGGCGAGTCCTCCTGGTCGACGCGAACGGCCTATGCGCGAGTGCGCGCAGTCGGTGCTGATGCGGGGCTCTTACACCCCCTGCATCCGCATGCGCTTCGCCACAGCTTCGCGACACATCTCCTCCAGTCCGGGGCGAACCTGCGCACGCTGCAAGAACTTTTGGGACATTCGACGCTGCAGGCGACGAGTCGCTACACCCATGTCGGCCTCGATGAATTGGCGCGCACACTGGAATCGCGACATCCGCTCAGAAACAGGTTCGGCGATCGACACGCCGAGCGGCGGGATGAGGGCGAGAGCAGCGAGGGTTGACGCTCACCTCAGAGACGATTAGCTGGAAAGCATGAGCTCCCTGCAAAAAGCTGTGTTCCTGGATCGCGACGGCACACTGATCATCGACAAAGTTTATTTGAATGATCCCGATCAAATTGAGTACTTACCCGATGTCTTTGAGGCCCTTCGCCGACTGCGGGATGCAGGTTTCATTTTCTTGATTGCCACCAACCAAAGCGGCATCGCTCGTCGTTTGGTGGAACCCATCAACTTGGACGAAACACACCGACGCATGCGGGCTGAATTCGCACGCCATGGAGTCGACCTTAAAGCCTTCTATTACGCGCCCTACTCCGTCGAATCCAATCATTGGGTGAGAAAACCCAATCCCGGTATGTTGTTGCGCGGGGCTTTGGATTTTCGCGTCGACCTCGAGGCGAGCTGGATGATCGGCGATCGCTACAGCGATGTCGAAGCTGGACGTCGAGCCGGATGCCGAACTGGACTCCTTCTGGGGCATGAAACTTGGCCTCCCTCCGGGACGCCAAGTGAAAATTTAAGTTGGCCAGATCTGGCCTGCCATGGGCTCATGGAAATGGCCGAACAAATCCTAGCGTTTGAGCGCGCTCGAGAAGTTGTCGCAAATCGAGACGTGCGTTTCTGAGCCATTCCCCTATCGAAATTGAGACAGTGCCGTGGATTTCTTCAGGCGCGGCGGCATTATGCCGAAGAGCCATGAGAGTCGATGGGACCTCGCGAACTGTATTTCCACGTGGAAACTAAAGTCGCTCTTCGTCGCATCTCGTTTGCCGCGAATGGCTCGGGCCTTAGGAGTCAAGGAGAGATTATGAAATTGGTCCAACGGAACGTCCATCAAAGCGGCCCAAGTTCGGCGTATGTCAATCGGTCCGTCACGGCCTGGTCGCTGGCACTCTTTGCCTTCTCTTTACTGGGCGCTCAGCGCGCCGAGGCCTCTTGCGGTGTGATCGAGATCGCCAAGGGTGATATCAAGATTGAAAGTAAGGGCAAAGTTTCCGCGGGCGCCGCGCAGAGCAAGGTTTGCGAAGGCGATGCGATCATCGCAGGTACTCAATCGCGCGCCAAAGTGAAAATGGCCGATGGCAACGAGCTCAACATCTCGCCCGAGTCGCGCATTGTCTTAGAGACCTATCAGTACAAGCCAACCGATAACAAAAAGAAGGTCTTGCTGAATGTGGTGTACGGTAAAGTGCGCGCCGCTACAGCGAAGGAAAACATGTACAACGACGCCGCCGCCGACGGCCAAGCGAACTCTTTCCAAGTGAAGACCAAGGCTGCGGTAGCCGGAGTCCGAGGTACAGACTTTTTGACGAGCTTCAGCCCGCAAACCAACAAGGCCGAAGTCGTGACCTTCAAGGGTGAGGTCATGGTCGGTCAGATGGGCCCGGGCGGAGTGATCCTCAATCCGGTCGCCGTGGGCGCCGGCCAAAAAACCGAGGCTGTACCCGGCGCGCCGCCGGCTCCGCCGAAGGTTGTACCGCCGACGGAAATGCAGCAGATGTCGCAAGACAGTGTTGCGGCCAAAGACGATCCACCCCGATCGGCCGTCGCCGATCAACGTGCGAACAACGATTCCAAGGATGACAAGAAGGATTCAAACGAAGGCGGCGGTCGAGGTGAAGGCCAGGGTCGAGGCAACTCAGCTGGCGCGAATACGGATCAGAAGGATGACGCCGGCAACGGTGGATCGAATTCGGGATCTAATTCAGGTCCGAATAGTAACGGAGGCGGCAAATCGACGGCCGGAACTTCGGGTGGTGGCTCCGCCTCGGGCGGATCAGAATCAGGATCGTCTGGCGGCTCGACGACAACAGCCAGGGGTGGCTCAGGCGGTCCAGCGCCATCCGCAGGTGGCTCAAAAGGTAATCGAGCCCCCGCGATGACAACGGGTACGGCACCTGTTGCAGGTCCGGCGCCCACTGGAGCTTCGATGGGCTCGATGATCGACGCTCGAGACTTAGGTACGGCCCCCATCGCGGGCCCTGCTTTGCCGACTGTGGGAAGCAATATCCCGGCGTTTGTACCACCGCCGAGGATCGATGCCGTCTTGCCTCCACAGCCGGTTTGCGAGTTTTGCAACCAACAAATCGAAAGCGGTCCGGCGAAGGTCAACGTGCGCGTCACAATCGGCAACTAAATTGGCGGCTCGCAAAGCGTGCTCAGGAAAGGTCGAGTCGAACTCGACCTTTCGCTTTTTCCCAGACGTTTAAGTCCGAAAAGAAAGCCAACACTCCCCTCGGCTTGAGCTCATCGCTACACTAAATCGAGTTCGGTCGCTGACCCGATTGGGCGAACCCGATTTGGGTCAGCGCAGTTTTGCATCCTCGATCAGCCTTGAAATGACCGCAGGGAGTGGACAGCGATGACAAGCCAAAAGCGACGACAGCCGCTCGTGAGAATTTGCTTCGACCAGATGAACTCTTGGGCTGCGCCCGCGATCGGCGCCCTGATTCTTCTTGCAGCTCCGGCCTACGCTCAAGACTCCGCCGCTTCGGAGGCCTCAGGAGCCAATACGCCATCAGATCGAGCGCAACGCGTTTCCCTCTCGGCCCGGGATGCCGTTCGAGTGAACTACGGGCGCAAGGAGTGGAACCGCGATCCATTGAAGATTGAAAGTGCAACTTTGTTTATGCGAGAGGGCGATACAGGGCGCGTGGTCCAGATCGAGCTTGAAGAAATCGCGCCGGATGCCTCGGTCTTCTCTGGGATTTACTCGATCAGCTTTCGTGATCTCGAGGGAATTCGCGTCGAGTTTTACGCCCCCAAATGGGTAGACATGAACTCCGAGGCGGCCCGACTCAAATTTGTACAGAAGGTTTCGCAGGGAGGAGTTCGTCGCAACCCCTTTGTCATGCGCCGCGATCGAACTGGTTTACAGAACATCGAGGTCTTCGATACCGCCGACCAAGCGCGATCGGCATTTCGCGCTTATCAATCTGAGCAACAGCTCCTCATCGCCCTGCAAAACCGACTCGAGAAGAAAGACCAGGTCCTCGATACAGCTGAGCTCGCCATGGAGAAAGCGGAACTGGAGGCGGCGTCCAAGAACCTCGCCGAACGAGTTCGCCTCGGCCAGCTCGAAACCCAACGACTTGCGGAACTCACCCGAGCCTTTTTGGCCCTGACTCCGCCGGAACGAGCGCAGAGAAAACAGCGAAGCCAGGAGCTCCAGACGCAAGCTCTCGCCGAATATCGCGCCGAGCGCTATCCAAATGCCGTCGAGCTCTTCGGTCAGGCGATCGAACTCGAGCCAACCGACCGATCGAACTTTTTCCAGTATGGCGTGGCCCGCTACAAGATCGAGCAGTTCAATCGAGCCGTTGTGTATTTGGAGTTAGCAGAAGGTCCGAGCGTCAATCCGATTGAACGCGACTTCTACAAAGGTCTCTGCTTTTACCGCCTGCGGGATTCGATTTCGGCTATTTCAGCCTTCCAAGACGTTGAAAAAACCAATGACCCCACGCTTTCACCATCGGCCAGTTTCTATCGGGGCATGATTTTCTTCGAACGAAAGCGATGGAGCGAAGCCAAAGACGCATTTCAGGCCGTGCTCGACAAATCGAGCGATCCTAAGCTGGACGAGCGAGCTGAAGGATTCATCGAACAGATTCTTCGACTCCAACAGTTCGAGGCCGAACGAGCTCGTCGTTGGATTTTAACAGGAACCATCGGCGAACAATTCGATGACAACGTGATTCTTTCCTCGGATTCGGCACGAGATCAGGGCTCCGCCACAGACGCCATCGGCTACCGAACACTCCTCGTCGGCAGCGCCCGATATCGTCCCATCTACGAGGCTGACCGCGAATTCGCCGCTCAGCTCGATGTTCTGACAATGTACACGGTCGATAAGAGCTTTCAACGAGCCCAAGCCCTGACCAATTCTGACCCGACGATCATTGGACTGACTTTGCCTTGGACGAGAAAAGGCCTGCTTCGAGGCAAGGGCCACAAGATGGACATCATACCCGGCTATGAAACCACCATCATGAGTATCGAAAACAATCAATCGAAGTCGATCCTCAACTCTTACATTTTGAACTTTCAAAATTTATTGGTCATCAACGAGACCTGGTTCACCAACATCAACCTCGATCTGCGCCAAGACAACTCCACGCTCACAAGTTCAACCGGCGACAACGATGCGACTGCTCTGAAGGCGAAACTCTCGTGGGCCAACATCAACTTTCCGTTTGAGGACAAGAAAAAGCTTCTGATGACGGACGTGGGATACACGATTAACAACGCCAAGGGGAAAAACGTCTTTTTCAACCGCCTGGATTTGGGCATCGGCCATGTTCGCCCGTTCTACTGGGATAGCAATCTCAACTTGAAGTTGGCCTACTATCAGTTGGCGTACTCGCAGAATTCAAATGCTCGAGTCGACAACGATATTGCGCTCACGCTTGGATTTTCTAAGAAGGTTTCCGAGCAACTGACAGGCGGTTGGACTACCACATATACAATCAACAACTCGAACGTCAGCGCGAATCAATACAAGAAGATCACGTCCATGCTGACTTTGACCATGCAGTCGGCTTTCTGAAATCAAGCGGCAAGGCTAGACAGCACCCGTCTCGGCGTAGGCACGGAGCGCACGCTCCGCCTCGCGGCTCAAGCGCCGCCAATCGAGATCATCCAACAGGGCCTCGGCGTGGGCTTGAATCGGTTGAGCTGCAAGGCGCGAGGCCTCGCTTTCGCTCTCGAGCACGCCTTGCGAGGCCAGGAGACGGACACAAAAATGCGTGTGCAAACGTTCAGGGCTTGAACTGCTCGTCAGGGCGCGCAAAGCATTTCCTAAGAGGTTAAAAACCTCGGGCGATCCTCCCACCATGTCCCCCACCACGCGATCTACAGTTTGCACTAATCGCAGCGCCGTCTGGAGCCGATCATAGTCCGCGCGAAGCTCTGCAAAGTCCTGAAGTAAACTCGCCTCGTGAAGCGTGTACATTTCGGACTCGCCGCCCAGCTTCGACCGGCGATCCTCATAGGCGATTTGGACGTAATGCGTGGGCTCGAGCACTCCCCCGCCAAAACGCTTCTTGGACTTCAAGGCCGAGCGCGCGAACAAAGTGAGGCGACCGCCCTCCGCATTCAAAGCATGAACAATCAGATCCGCATCGCCATAGCGATGGGCCCGCAGAATAATGGCGCGCTCTTGTCGGCGCATTTTATGTTTCTCCGGTCGCTTGCACTTCTCCGTTCGCTTGCCCGGCCGCTTCCAGCTCGGCCGCCGTGGGCATCTTTCGTCCACGTCGCAAGTAGATGAGAGCGCCAATCAAACCCAGGGCAAACTGCAGCGCCTGCATCACCGTAATCCCGACCGTACCAACCTGTGTCGGCCTCTGCAGGGCCGCTTCGAAGAGAAAGAAAAAAGCCGCTTGTCCAACACCCACGCCCGCAGGGGCTAGAGGCAAGGCTTGGACGACCAACCCGATGGGGATGCAAAACCACAATACGGCGTGATCGAAGTCGCCCTCACCGACGGCCATCGCAACCAAGGCAAAAAAGGTGACGAGCAAGACCTGATTGACCAACGCGAGCCCGAGGGCCTGCAAGACCACTTTGGGGTGCTTTCGATAGGCATGTAGGGCGCGATAAACTTTCGCGAAGGCTTCATAACCAGGAAAGTTTTTGAGTCGATCCACACCTCGCTTGAGAGGCGTTTGCAAACGGCGCGAGAGGGAGAACACCAAGACGAGCAAGAAGGCGGAAGTCGCCCCCAAGGTGCTCAAGGCAATACCCAGCAAACGCGGGTCATGGCTCAAACGATCCCAAAACACCAGACTCGCCATGGACGCCGCCAATAACATGACAAAAAAACCGATCAGCCGATCCATGAGAACACTGACGACCGCTGCCATTTTCTGAGCGGGAAAATCACGCGTGAGGTAATACCCCTTCACAACGTCGCCACCGACTCCGCCTGGCATAGCGAAGTTAAAAAACAAACCGATGAAGCTGAGACTCAAGGTCTGCTGGAAGTTGGCGTTGAAACCCTGGCTCCGCAGCAAGATCAGCCAGCGCCAGGTGTTAAACAAAAGTGTCAAAAAACTCAGCACACCGAGAGACAGCGCGAACTCCCAGCGAGAAAGCGTCATCATCACTTTGTCGAGATCCAGAGCACCCTGACGAAGAATCCAGACGATCAAAGCCACTGCCAACAGCAGTTTGATCGCCGTCATCAGGACGGGTTTGAGCTTCGAAAGCTTTGTGGGGGTCGCGGCCATGAAGCGGTTTTACGTCGCTTGACCCTCTCTCGGGAAGAGGTGAAACATTCTCAACGCAGCGAAGGATTGGCCAAAAGATCGCCGTCGCGAAGCTGCCCATCATTTCCGCCGGAGGAGCCAGTCGTGAAGGTCGTCGTGATCGGAACAGGATATGTCGGCTTAGTGGCAGCTGTAGGCTTTGCTGACGCCGGGCATCAAGTTGTAGGTGTCGATCGGGACGAAGACAAAATCCGAGCGCTTCTCCAGGGCCGCATTCCGATCTACGAGCCCGGCTTGCTCGATCTGTTTCAGCGAGCTCGCCCTCGATTGGACTTCAGTTCGGATCTGGGAAAGGCCATGCACGGCGCCGAGGTCGCCTTCATCGCCGTGGGTACACCCGAGTTGGCGGATGGTAGTGCAGATCTTGGCCCAACCCTGGCCGTTGTGGATGCCGTGGCCAAAACTCACAGTGCACCCTTTATTCTCGTCCTTAAGAGCACAGTTCCCGTGGGGACGGCCGCTCGAGTTCGAGAGCGGCTGGCGAACCTGGGAGCAAAAGACGTCGAAGTCGTCAGCAATCCCGAGTTTCTCAAAGAGGGTGTGGCCGTTGAAGACTTTCTGCGACCCGATCGCGTCGTGATTGGCGTTCAGCCCGGCGGTCGCGGCGAAGCCGTCATGCGCGAACTCTACGAACCCTTTTTGAAGAACGGTAACCCGCTGATCATCATGGACAATGTGTCGGCGGAAATGACCAAGTATGCCGCCAACGCCTTTCTCAGCGTCAAGATCAGCTTCATCAACGAACTGGCCCTGCTGGCCGACCGGTGGGGTGCCGATATCAATGACGTCCGCCGCGGTTTCACTTCTGATCGTCGAATCAATCCCGCTTTTTTTCATCCCGGCGTTGGCTTCGGCGGTTCATGTTTCCCGAAGGACGTGAAAGCTTTGGTGCATAGCGGACGAGCCGTCGGCGTGCCGATGCAAGTCGTGGACGCGGCCGACCAAGTGAATGACCGCCAAAAGCTCATTTTGTTTGAACGCGTGCGCGACTACTTTGCCTCGCGAGGAGAAACCTTGCGAGGTCGACGGATCGCCATGTGGGGACTCGCCTTCAAGCCTCAAACGGACGATGTCCGCGAGGCGCCCGCCCTTTATCTGATCGAAAAGCTCGTCGACGCCGGCGCCGAAGTGATCGCTTATGATCCGGTCGCTCGCGAAACGGCCACCAAAGCTTTCACTCGCCCGTTCACGACGGTGACCTCGGCCCAAGAAGCCGTGCAAGGTGCTGATGCGTTGATGATCGTGACCGAGTGGAACGAGTTTCGAACTCCGGCTTGGAAAGAGCTCCATGCGAGCATGCGGCATCCGGTGATCTTTGATGGTCGCAACGTTTTGGATCCCCTGAAGGCCACTCAAGCTGGCTTTCAGTACTTCTGCATTGGCCGCCAGGTGCGCGGCTCCGGCTCTTCACAGGCTCACGCGAACGCGAGTCCTCACGTCGAAGTGCGAAAACATAAACGTTGCCTCGTCGCCGGTGGCGCGGGTTTTGTCGGAAGCCATCTCGTCGATCGTTTACTCGACGAGGGGCATGAGGTCATCGCCATCGACTCTTTGATCACGGGGCGATTGAGCAATCTTCAGTCGGCCTTCGCGCAACCGCGCTTTCGCTTTATTCGGGCCGATCTGCGCGATGGTTTAGATCGCCTTGGCCTTCCCGAGGAGCGGGGCGCCTTCGATGAGATCTACAATCTCGCCTCACCCGCATCGCCCGTCGACTTTGCACGAATTCCGCTGCAAATCCTGGCGACCGCGAGCGAAGGCCACCGTCACCTGCTGGACTTCGCAGCTCGAACGGGCGCCACTTGCCTGTACGCGTCCTCATCTGAGGTCTACGGTGATGCCGAAGTTCATCCTCAAGTGGAGAGCTATTTCGGCAACGTGAATACCACGGGCCATCGCTCCTGCTACGACGAAGCCAAACGCTATGGTGAAGCGTTGAGCGTGGCTCATGCGCGCGAGCATGGAACCAAAGTTCGCATGGCGAGAATCTTCAACACTTACGGCCCTCGGATGCGTCCCGATGATGGCCGAATCTTGCCGAACTTCTGCATGCAGGCCCTGCAGAGCCAAGCCCTCAGTGTCTATGGTGACGGCTCGCAAACGCGAAGCTTTTGCTACGTTGGCGACTTAGTTCGCGGCCTGATCACTCTGATGCGCAGTGAAGAGTCGCGACCAACGAATGTCGGTAACCCGATTGAGCTCACCGTCAGCCAGGTCGCGGAAGCCGTGATCCAGTTGACGGGTTCCACGGCCGGCTTACGGCGCCTACCACTGCCGCAGAATGACCCGAAACAACGTCGCCCCGATATCTCTCGTGCTGTGGCCCTGGGCTGGAAACCCGAAATCAACTTTGATAGCGGACTCAAACTGACTTTGGAGTCGTTTCGCGAGGAATTGAGGGCTGCCGGGGGCAAGGTTCAGACACCGGTTCTCGAAAAAACCTGATCCAGCCCCAAACTCGCGAAGAGAACAGCCTATGAGGCCTATGACGAGGAACTCCATATGAAGAGGAACAGCCTATGACGCCTATGAAGAGGAACTCCATATGACGAGGAACTCCATATGAAGATGAACACCTTGCGAGGTCCCGATCTCGGCGAGCAAAGTGTTTTTCTTCGCTGCGTGGAAGATTGCTCCGAGCCGATTATGATTTCGGATCGCAGCGGGCGCCTCACGTATGTCAATCCAGCTTGGTGCAAGACTTACGGTTATAACAAAGAGGAAGCGCTTGGCGAAACTCCACGTCTGCTGCGAAGCGAGACACAGTCTGAAACTTTCTACCGAGAAATGTGGAGACAAATCACCGACCCCAGCGTTGGCTTTTGGAAGGGCGAACTGGTCAACCGAGCGAAGGACGGGCGCCTCGTCCCGGTTCTGCTGACCATCACGCCATATAAAGTCAGCGAGCAAACAGTTGGCTACATGGGCATCGCTGTGGATTTGACCGAGCGCCGATCCATGGAGCGACAGATCTTGCGCCAAGACCGCTTGGCCTCGATCGGTATGTTAGCCACTTCACTCGCTCATGAAATCGGCAATCCGCTCGGAGTGATCCGAGGTCGCGCCGAAATTTTAATGGAAGCCCTGCAAAGTCAGGACTCCATCCCTCGAGATCTCAATCGCATCCAGGATGTGGTGCAACTCACCGGCAGTGCACTGAGCACCATCGTCCGGCAGATCGACCGCATTTCGAGTCTCATCGACTCGCTGCTGAGGATTGCACGCGTGCCGCAAGAGATTGCGCTCCGAGAGGTTCGTCTCGATCAAGTCATCAATGAAGTTGTGGGTTTGATGAATGAGGCTTGCCGCCGAAAGGGCATCGAGTTGACGACTTCATTTGAAGAAGGCCCTCGCATTGCCTTAGCTGACCCCTCGCATCTTCAGCAGATTCTATTGAATCTCATCATCAACTCCACCCACGCTATTGATGACGAACGACGCCGGGCCGCGGGTTCAAGAACTGGAAATCTCAGCGCCGAATATAGCGCCATCACTCCACCGACTCGGTCGCATCGAATTCACATTCGCGTGCGCGAAGTCCGCGACCAAGGTTCACCGCGCTTGCAGATTTCTGTCGTGGACACGGGCTGCGGCATGACGCCCGAAGTGAAGCGTCGCCTCTTTGAACCGTTTTTCACCACGAAGTCGCCGGGACAAGGTACAGGCCTTGGCCTCGCGATCGTCAGCCGACTCAGCGAGGAGATGAAGGCTGGCTTGCGCGCTGAAAGTGAAGGCGTCGGTTTAGGCTCGAGTTTCCATCTTGAACTTCAGGTCGGCAGCGGTCTGGCGCGCCCTGATCGACAGATCGAGTCGTAAGGCTCTCGACCTATCAGATCAGGTCTTTGGATCAGGTCGACACATTGCGATCGGCCTTACGCTTAGTGCGAAGAAGGGTCGCCGTTGGCGCCTTGAGTTTCGGGCTCCGGCGGCTCGGGCTCGTCGTCATGTACCGAAACGAATCCAAACTCACGCTCTTTGCGATAGAGCGTACGCCGATTGATGCCCAGAATCTGCGCGGCCTTCTCTTTCTTCCCACCCGTCTTGTCCAAAACGAACTTCATATAGCGCCGCTCAAGATCCTCGAGGGTGGGTAAGGTCGCCCCGTGTAGTTCGCCTTCCAAGAAGGACTCTCCATCATTGCGAGCCACGCTGGGCAAATCCTTTTCTGTAATCACTGGCCCTCGAGCCAATACCACCGTCCGCTCGATGAGATTCTCGAGCTCGCGCACGTTTCCTTCCCACGGCATACCCACCAATGCGGCCATAGCCTCCGAGGAAATTTGCCGAGCTTGAGAAGAGTTGAGACGAGAGTACTTCTCCAGGAAATGCTCCACGAGTAAGGGGATGTCTTCACGCCGGTGGCGCAGAGGAGGAATGACAACCGGGATAACGGCCAAGCGGTAATATAAGTCTTCGCGGAAAGAACCGTTCTTGATCGCTTTTTTGAGATCCTTATGGCTGGCCGCGATGATTCGAACATCGATTTCCTTATCGACGTTATCGCCGACGGCACGAATGCGCTTCTCTTGGAGAACGCGCAAGAGCTTGGCCTGCAAAGCCAAATCCATATCGCCAATTTCATCGAGGAAGATGGTGCCGCCATCGGCTTCCTCAAAGAGACCACGCTTGCGAACAATGGCTCCCGTAAACGCTCCTTTGGCGTGGCCAAAGAGTTCACTCTCCAGCAAGGTATCGGGTATTGCCGTACAGTTGATGGCGACAAATTTTTTGCCGCGGCGATTACCTTGATCATGAATCGCACGTGCAACGCGCTCTTTTCCGGTACCGCTCTCACCCGAGATCAGCACGGAAGCGGAGGCGTCCGCCACACGTTGAATGAGGTCGAAGACCTCGCGCATGCCAGGGCTTTTACCAATAATGTTCGCAAAGCTCGTCTGTGCGCGGGCTGCAATACGCAGGCGCTGGTTCTCACGGCGGAGCTGTCGATAGGAAGTCGCCCGCTCGACGGTGACATTGAACTCGCTCAATTTGAAGGGCTTAGTTTGGTAGTCGTAGGCGCCCTTGCGAATCGCCTCGATGGCCGTCTCAATCGAACCAAATGCGGTGATCAGAACGACGGGAACTTCGGTCGCCATCGCCTTCAGTCGCGTGACAAATTCAATTCCTGTCATATCCGGCATATTCAAATCCGAAACGATCAGGTCGAGCTTCCAGCACGGATCTTGGACTTCTTCACCTTGGAAGTCGCCGCGTTGAATCCGCGTCAGAGCATCGACGGCCGTTGGGGCCTCTTGGACCTCAAAGCCACGGGACCACAAGAAATCGGCGACTAAACTGCGCATTTCTTTGTCGTCGTCGACGACCAGAGCCTTCTTTCTTTCCGTGGCAGCCTTGAGGCCAGGCAGCTGAAACTCAGCTTCAGATGCCGCAGCGGAACTTGTGCCCGAAGCTGAACCCTCGCTGGCGCGGAGCGGAGAAGTCGATGATCCGCTATTCTGCAGCGCCGAGGGAGTCGCAGTCCCTGTGGATCGATGAAGTGGATTAAAAGTTGTCGACGTCATGCTGTTGGTCTTCCTTCTCGTCTTCTCGCGGTCTTCTCGCGGTGTTCCCGTCGGTGCTTTGGGCTCGCCATTCATCGTCGCCCACTCAGCCCAACCGCTGCCTCGTTCGCTGATCCTCAGAAACTTGTTCGACGGGAACATATTTGGAATGCGAGGCACATGCCAAGTGAGTCTTTTCACGATACAAACTGAGATAGAGCAAATTTGATCTGAGCGAATTCCAGATCGTCGTGAGGATAACCTCGAGACACTTCGACCTCCAGCTCTCTGATCCCACGGGACAATTCGACTCGCCCATGGCCCCAGTTAAACCAGAATTGATCTCGCAATCGACTCACCAAGGCACAGGCGTTGCTGTCACGGTTTGGCTCAGTCTGCAGATTTGCGCATGTTTGAGGCCGACCAAGCATTCGATCGATGAACCGAGATCGGGCGATGAAGCGAGATCCCGGGCCGCGATCGGCCGATGGTCTCGTTCATCGAATTGGTTTCAATCCAAGGCTCGAACTTGGTTGCGTGGCGGCGTCGGAAATACCCCGAGTTCTCTGACTGAAAAATGGTCGACTCGCACGGCCCTTTTGTCTCGACTCTTGCGGACGGAAACGGTGACGACAATGCTTATCATCAGTCTTTGGAGCAGCTGGCGCTTTCTGGCGCTCAGCCAAACTGATGCGGCCGTCACTCGCCCTGTAAGTTCCACGCGTGCGCCTCGCCCGTTCGAAGCCCTGGCGACCGAAGCCTTCATGCCAGAGGCTAAAGGATCGGCAAAGACTGCTCCACGTTACCACTGACCTGGGAGCACTCCTTCGTCAATCTGGTTTCACATCTCGAATTCCCACAGATCCGTGCGATTTGTTTGCCAAAAACACGAAGCTTCGACCTATCATCGAAGGCATGTCGAATCCGACGCCCATCGGTGTGAATGAATTTATGGCAGCTCTTGCTCGACAGGCCGAGCTCCTGCCCGACGTTCTCGCTCTTGAGTTCCAGGGATCTTTGCAGGCACATCAGCGACTGACCTACTCGGAACTCGTCGGATCAACTTGGTCAGCCTCTCGTCAACTTCAAGATCAAGGTGTACGAAAGGCTGCGATTTTATCGGACCGCTCGCCCACACGCTATTTGGCTGTTTTAACCTGCGCATGGTCGGGTGTCGAGATTCTGCCGATTTCGACGAATTGGCCAGATGCCCGAGTGCTGGTTGCGCTCGATGATTTTCAACCCGATATCATATGGGTGGATCAGGATCTCGCGCCTCGCCTTGAACGAATCTTTGGTCAACTGGGTGTCTGGTCCACTCGGCTTCGCGTGCAGAGCTTTGACGCAACTCTCGAACAGGCTGGCGATTCCATTTGCGATCGGGTCTATCCAATTTTGGAAGCCGATGCTGTCAATCGCCCACATCTGATTATGTCCCAACCCTTACGCCCGTTTTATCGAGTCATGACCTCAGGAAGCACCGGTCGGCCGAAGTGCATTCGGATCAGCACACACAACTTTCAAAGCTATTGGCGAGGGCTCTGCACTTGGCATCGCCTCACTCCCGGGCAGCGAGTCTCGCAGATCTTTGACTTGAGTTTTGATTTGGCTTGGCACGATCTCTTCTCGACTTGGTCAAGAGGCGGAACTTTGGTTGTTCCAACCCGTCACGCCTTGCTCCACCCCTTAGGCTACCTCCGGGACGCTCAGCTTGATGAACTTTTCATGACGCCCACATGGGCCGCCGCATTCCTGTTGGCTGAAGGCCGCCCGAGCTTTCAGTTCGATCGGCTCCGACGATTGATGTTTTGTGGCGAAGCCCTTTCTCGAGATCTACTTGTGGCAGCAAGGGAAGCCTTTCCGCGGGCCGAAATTTGGAACTTGTATGGACCATCTGAGGCCACTGTGGCGGTCACACATTTTAACTGCAGCGAAAGCTTCCCTTTGGATCAGTTGACGGTGCCGATCGGTCGAGCCTTCGGCGAAAACTTCATCGCTCTTCGGGACGGAGAGATTCACATTACTGGTCCGCAGGTGGCCGATCCGGCTTCACTCGGGAAAGCCTTGCAAAGAACAGCTCTGGAAACAGCTCTTGATTCAGATCGGGAGTCGAGTCGGGAGTCAAATCGCGAGCCAGATCGCGAGTCACACTCCTGGCTGGCGACGGGTGATCGAGCTCATTGGAGTGAAGCGGAAGACCCTAGGCTGGGTCGCTATCTCAACTTTGATGGCCGCCTCGATCGCCAGGTGAAATTCAGAGGATACCGTCTCGAGTTAGGTGAAGTCGAGACACACGCTCGCCGATGCGCTCGACTTCTCGGTCTGAAGATTCATGGCTTGCAAGTTGAACTGATCGACTCGCAACTTGTGGCGATCTTTTCTCTCAATCGTGAATCTCCTCACGCCCAGGCCCAACCTTCATCCGACAAGCTCCAGCAAATGGATCTCGGCCAATGGAAGTCCGCTCTCAGCGGTGAGCTTCCCCAATACGCCGTGCCTCAGCTTTGGTACCAGCGCGAAGACTGGCCCTTGACACCCTCGGGAAAGACAGATCTTCTCGCCAATCGAGCTTGGCTCAAGTCCGTGCTTGGCGTGAGCGACTAGATCTCCGAGGCCTGTAAATTGAGGCGATGGTAAATTTCCTCAGCCGAAACCTGGGCGGACGCCGTCATCACCAACACACGTCGTTCGTTCAACTGCAGATTCAATTCACGACTTTCGAGAACGAGATCCAGCCGCTGAACTTCTGAATCTGGAATATGGGGGTCACGAATCCAAATGACGGCCCGAGCCTGTGTCCTTGGCGAGATCTGTGGGTCCAATTGATCGATGGCTTTTTCTAACTCGAGTGCCGTCAGCTGTCGATTCTTGAACTCGAGCGCCACGATCGGAAATGGCGGCCCACTTGCCGATAAGGGCATCGATAGTTTTGCGAGCTTGGTGCGCCAAACCTCGGGCCATCGCCACTCGCGAAGACCGGCCAGTGAGAGGGCATGAGGTGGCAAAGACGTCGCCGAAACTTCATCAGACGCAGAAGCTGTCGAAAATGATTCGGCCAGCTGATCTGAAGGACGCCAATTCGACGAAGGCCTCAGGCCTCTGAGCCATTGACTCTCCTTGGACTGGATCACGTAGAGCCGAGACCAGGCCTGATGCACCTGAAAACGCGGAAGACGTGAAGTCGGACTTTGAGGACGGCGGCGGCGACGCTCAAGGAGAATCGGTAAGATCTCGAGATGCCTGTCACCGATTCCGACCAACGTGAGACCCGGCCATCTGTTCACCATCTCAGAGATGAAATGCTCGAGGAACTCCACGATCAGAAGCGACCCTCGTAAGGTTGAGTCTACAAATAAATCTTCAATGCGCAGGAGAAATCCCGCCTCCCGTCGACTCACGTGAAACTTCAAGGTGGCGCGAGTCTGCGAATCACTGAGGACCCAAAGCTCGGCGGCTTCGCTTTGCCAATGCTGAAAGAGCCGAGGCTCAAAGGTGACCAAATAAGGCTCTTGGGCGGTTTGGAGTCTCCAATTCGCCACAGTCTCCAGAGCCTGAAGTGTGGCCGCCGAGAGCGAGGGCCCCAAACTGAATTTGTTTAAGTCAAAGCCTCGCAATTTCATCGAATGACCAAGCGCGTACGTAGCCAATGACAATCAATCGGATCAAGAAAATCTCCGCTTACGGCCGATCGCATTTCAGCCCGCACTCTTCGATGAGAAACTGACTGATACTCCGAGCGGTCTGAAAATTTTCAAATCGTACCTTAGCGTAGTCGATTTGAATCGAAAATCTGCGCTCCATCATCTGGATTAATTGAATGATGCCGAGAGAATCCAATGCACCCGACTCAAAAAGGGAATCGAGAGGCTGCAAGCGCTCTGTTAATGGCCCGGGGCGCATCTCGCGAAGTAGGCCGATTACTCGATCCTCAACCCAATCTAAATCTCGCCAATCTAAATCTCTCGTCTCAGACAAGCTCATCTCCCTGAGCGTTTCTCGGTGGAGGCATTGCTCTTCTCGAGCTCAACCTCTACAGTTTTAACATGATCGTTCCAAAGGTCGAATCACAGCCTCACTTCGATCAAGCCACAATCGATCAAAATTCGATGGTCGATCGCTTTTATCAAGTTCGTAAACCGGGTCTATGGGGATCCTGGCTCGCGAGCATCTGGG
>CANHQR010000028.1 GCA_947462815.1 Pseudobdellovibrionaceae bacterium | reverse complement strand
GGCCAAAATTCCACCGAGACCCAGTCGGCGAACATCGTCGAGCCATTGCACACCCGTCATTTGATAGGGCTGAAGTTGGGCCTTAAAGGTTTCTGGAAGTTGGAGTGGTTCTCGTACCTGATCCAGACGATCGTAAAACTCGCAGATCTCTTTCCAGCGTTCGCCGCCTTGAATGTCGATTCCCGAGGCACGCAACGCGAGCAGTTCGAGAGCGCGAGATCGAGGCAGCTGAAAGAACGTCTCCTCCGTTCGGCGACGTTTGGTCGGTTCGGCGAGGGGGTCGCCACCACCATGCAGGCTTTCCCAGAACCGTGTGAGGCGCTTGAGGCTCGGAAGCTCCTTTTGCTCCAGCAAATAGTAGCGGCCCTCAAACTCGATCACGCCTTCGCGCGACAAGCGCAGCGCATCTTCAACGGCCAGCTCTTTGCCCTTGAAGAAGAATTTGGGATGCAATTCGAACCAATCGATTTTGCGATTGCCGAGGGCCAAGCTCTGCACGTCTTGTTGGTTGACGCCTTCCGTGAGTTGAAACTCGGGGCGGAATTCACCTTCGCGAATTTTCTCAACCGACTTTCCATCCAGTGAGAGCTCAAAGCCAAAATGGGCCAAGCTCAAAAGCTGGGCTCCGCGAGGGGGGAGTTTAGCCGTCGGGATCACAAAACGCTCGTTCACGCCGGGCGTGTAGATCAATCGGGCATCGGCCTCGGCAGGCAATTCAGGCCGAATCACCCAATCCTCTCGATCGAAGCCCGGACGATTGTGGAAGAAGTTTTCAAAAGCCTGGGAGCGAACTTTTGTGAAGCAAGCGCCCGCGGATTCATTGGCGAGGTCTCCCACGAGAGCGCGCAAGAGCCTCAGGACGGAGCGCGAGACGCCAGGAAGTGCGACTTCGCCTTCAGGAATGTAAATGTGAGAGCATTTCTCAGGTCGCCCGTCGTCGAGAATCTGATCGATCAGTCCGTCCAAAATTGCGATCAAGCCCTCGCTCACGAGATGTTCGAAGCTGCGAGGCTCATCGCTTTCGGCTTGGGGATTCCACTGATCTCCCTTCGAGACGAAGGCTGCAAACTTAGCGTAGAGGCGGTGTCGCAAGGCCTGCGCGTTCGGAATCAACTCACCATCGGAGCCCGGTAGTCCCAATGCCAGAGAGGACGCTTCAAAAAACAACAAGTTCGCAAAGCCGATGTGTCGCAGCAGTTTTAAGTCCCGTTCGCGCTTGAGGCCACGGCGCTGATGCGCGATCTGCGTGTTGGCAAAGCCCGTTGTTGCGCCAAAACCAGAGTGCAACATGTAGATCAAGTAATTCATCGCGCGCGGGAAGCCATGGGCCTCCAGTCGCGGCGGGGAGTCCTGAGCGCCTTCTCCCGAGAGTTCTTTGGGGAGCCGAAGAGCAAAGCGCAGGCGAAAGGTGGCATCGCCAGAGATCGCAAGCCGAGGCAAGATCTCCGACGGCTCAAGCGTCACTTGGCGCGGCTCGATCTGCAGGCGATCTCCGGTTTGTGAAGTCTGCGTCTCAAGTTCGCGAATCAAGGCCTGGATCTGCGCATGCCCGCGCACGCGTAAACTGCCGTCTTCGTCGGTTAAGCTCATCGGTTGAGTCGGGGGAGCGGCCGCAATTGCTGGAGGTGTCGACGACGCTGAAGCGGCGTTCGAAGAATTCGACTCCGGCGAGGTTTCGTTGGGCTCTGATTGTGGCCGAACTTGCAGGCTCAAGCTGAGCTGAGCGCGAAGGGCATCCAGTCGTTCTCGCCAGTTGTGAAATTGGAGTCGCCCCGAGATCGGATCCAGTCGATACGTGTCGGTTGCGAAATCGTCGGGGACGTCGAGGCGAATGCGCACTTCGCCGCGGGAGATGCGAGGCGCGACTTCGTTATCTTCGGAAATCAACGTGCTGGCGTCGGTGTTGGTGGTCACGCGCCAGATGAGGGTTCCCTCAGCCCAACGCGTATCGAGTCCATCGAGTCGCAAAGCTGTGCGTTCGCGTCTTTTGTCCGCCGAGGTCGTAAAGAAGATTTTGACCTCGTGACCATCCTCGGCAAACAGGGTTTTGTTGAGGCGCTCGACCGCCGCAAGCACGGAGGCGATACACTGATCCGAAGTCGCGAGCCAGTGAGGACGCAGGGCTCCCGGTGGCATGCGATGCGCGAATTGCGCGCGTTCAAACTCGGGTCGCAGCTGCAAGCTCAGAGGCAAAAGCGGCCGAGGGATTTCGCGGCCGCGCGGATGTCGGAGGAGTTCAGCGGCGGTGAGGCAAAGTCCATCGGCGAACAAATACTGCAAGCCTTGGGCTTCGGCGTCCATCCACTCCATCGTCGTGGCCACCCCTCGTGAAGCTGAGCCGCCATGATCGGGATGGTACAGGAGGGGAACGTCGTTCGGTCGCCAAAGTGGCGAAACCCAATTGGGGCTCAGCTCACCGTCGGTGAGGGCAAGTGAGGCCGGAATGACTTGACGACGAGAATTCCAAATCGCTTGTTCAGGAAGCACAAACGCCTCGGTGCGACCGAAGCGTTTGGCAAAGTTCTGGGCGAGGACGATTCCGACAAGCGCGTTCGGGGAGATCGCGTTGGGATTGGAATCTGCGCTAGGGCGTGAGGTTGAGGCCATCACGCGAATTTAGCACTGAAACCGCTTAGGGTGCAAACCAGCAGCGAGGGCGGAAGCCGATCGCATCGGCACCTTCCACGCAAGAGCCTTGTCGGTAGTCCGAGTTGCTCAAACCCACGGAGACGTCGACGGGGCAGAGTGCGCCGGCCAAGTAAGTGTCCAAGCGGCACTGTGTCGCTGGATGGTTATCATTGGTCTTGCGAACTCGCGACGTGTCGGGAGTGTCAAAGCGCGGCGGTGTCGTTTCTTTGCGCAGTGCCTGGAACAGGCCAGCGACCGACGATCCACCGAGGCTGATGCGTTTGCACAACAGGCGATCCTCGGGGCGCGCGAACTGTTTGTCGCAAAGTTGAGCAGCGTAAGCATCCGGTGGCCGCTGATTGAGGATGGCTTCGTTGTCGTCGGTTGCAAACATCAAGCGCAAGCACTTGAGAGTCGCGAAGTAATCCGATCCTCCTTCGTTTGTTGCCCAGCCATTGGCACCAAACCAGCCGGCGATCTTGGGTGCGCCGCCAATGTGATGGCCCATCTCATGGCAGGCCACGAGCGCAAAGCCTTCGACATTCGTAGCGGGATGGCGAGCCAAGCCTCCGTACATGTTGAGCACCCAGCTCGTACCAATCTGCTGAGCCGAGGCGTTCACTGTCGCATCCGACCACAGGCGTTTGATCTGAAGATTGCCGCCTTCTTTGCGGACGATCGGAGCGTAGATTTTATCGAGGCGATTTAAGACATCGTTGAACTCTGGCTCGGTAATGCCGCTGCCGGAAAGACCGCGGAAGCTACCTTTGAAGCCAACCGGGATCCGCATGTCGTTTTCCGGTAGGAAGCCCTCACAAAGAGTGTGGGCTTGGGCGGGGCTTAGCGAAACGCTGAGGCTTGCGAGCAGTGCGGTGGTGGTAAATGCGCGGCGCGTGAGCGCCCTAAATGTTCTCGACGACATGGTCTTTCCCCTCTCCTTGGGTCCGCGATCAGCGGTGTTTCCGCAAAGGGCAGCGATGCCGCGATTTGCGGTTGTTTCGATGGCCATCAGCGGCACAGAAGGGAGAAGTTCTATTCCTGAACTCCGTCGAGCTTGGAAGAGCGTCCCGAGTGGGGCGCGCTCCGCTCTCGATCTTAACTGGCCTGAGGGACATCGAGCTTTGGCTGATCCTTCAGCCGAAGCTTCGCCTAAGATCATTGCTAAAATTCTGAGCTTGGCCAAAAGAAAAGTTCCACTTTGGCACCTCATGACGAGGCGTTCCGAAACTACGCGTGGGTGCGTTAGGACCTTGAGCTGGGCCCTTTGATTGTGCTCAGAAAGTTCGAATAGCAAATGATTTTGTTTGTTTAAGTTACTTTCGATGGACTCGAAAACGCGCCGGATGTGCCGGGGCTCGAGAGATAGATTGGGGTCAGCACAATCAAGTGGCCCACTTCATAAGCGCTCTCCGCCCTAGGATCGCCAGCTCGAGGTCGCCAAGGCTGAGCAAAGAGGACACAAGCGGCCGCCTTGTCGATGGGCTCGAGGCCCATCGCAGCCGCGAGCTGTGCAGTGCTCGCGACCGTAGAAAATGATTCGTAAGTGCAAGGCGTTCCAGTCTTCCGGAGCGAAGAGCTGTTTGAGATCTCGCTCGGTTTGCAGAACGTTTTTACCGGAGCTTAGGCCCCAACGAGCCGCGAGACGATGGATGTGGGTGTCGACGGGAAAGCTGGGGACACCGAAAGCTTGGGCCATCACCACCTGCGCCGTTTTGTGTCCGACGCCAGGTAACTCTTCGAGCTGATGCAAGTCGCGCGGCACTTGTCCTTTGTGAAGTCGGACCAAAATCTTGGAGAGTTCGACGATGGCTTTCGATTTTTGCGGCGCGAGTCCGCAAGATCGAATCAGACTTTCCACGTCTTTCGCTGATTGGACGGCCATCTTTTCCGGTGTATCCGCCAATTTCCAGAGTTGAGGTGTGACGGTATTGACACGCGCGTCCGTGCATTGTGCCGAGAGAAGGACGGCAATCAAAAGTGTGTAAGCGTCCCGATGGTGCAAGGGCACGGGGGTTTCGGGGTATCGCTCCGCGAGCCGATCACGCAGCCAGAGGGCAACAGCGAGGCGATCGCGTTGAAGGAGCCTAAAGGCCGGTGGCGAACTTCGCGCTGAAGCCGAAGTCTTTCGGGATGGAGCTCGAGGCAACTTCTTCTTCGCGACTGTTTGAGAGCTCGGAGTCGACTTCGCTAAACGCTTCTTCATAGAGGGGACTTAGGCGCGAGTTTTTCACGCGGTCAAGTCGACCTTAGCGCGAGCCCTCTTGAAGTCGGCAATTTTTAGACGGCCTTTCGCGGAATTTCGATTTTTCCTGAGGGCGGTGGGTCATCGTCGTTGAGAAAATTATCGTCGTGATCAACGAAGAGATCGGCGGTTGGCGTGTGCACGCGCTCCGGGGCGCTGAGCAACATATTTTGCGCCTTCGCGAAGGCATGAACGGCCGCCAAAACCACGTGGTCGAAACTGGAGTGTCGCAAATCGTTGGTCAGATGTTTCCAGCTCGCAAAACTGAGCACGCGATCGAAGGGGTTAAACTCGAAATGACCATGTTCGCTCTCTGCGTTGAGCTGGTTGAGCATGGCCCAAATCTGGCGATCTTGAAAGCGCATGGAGTCGTTCATTTGAATTAAAGGTGCTGAGCAGGTGAACATCGGGATTTCCTCGGGGATCTTGCCGACAATTTGCAAGTCGGCTCCCGGCATGGAGATCATCGCCGTTTGCGAAGAGACGCGGTTGACTTGGAACGAAAAGTCCGAAGACAAAATTTCGCAAACCTGTCCGAACACACGCTCGGTGCTTCCCGTGAAAACGCTGCTCGATTCTGTTGTGTAGCGGATGGGCTGACGGCCGGCTTGTTCGTAGCGGGTCGCATACATTTCAAACGAGAATTGCCCGGCCACACTGCAGCCCGTAATGCGATCCTCCAACGTCTGCGCGTATCGCAAGCAAGTCATGAGATCGATCGCCATGTTCTCTTCTTCGTCGCGTGAAGCCGCGACTTGCGTCAGGTAAGTCGAGCGCAGGCGGAGAATGCGCTGCGATTCGCGGATCTCCGCGACCACACTGACACCGCGAAGACCGAGATTCTCATTGGCGGTCAGACGAAGCAGTGAGTCTTGGTCGAGGCTTTGAATGGCGTTGGGGAACACTTCGATGTTGGTCTCAACCAGAATCTGGTGAGCATTGTTTTCAGAGGGCCGCTGCGAAACCCGCGCTGTCCATGAGGGGATCCCGTGATTGCGGATCTCAATGACTGAATCGATCGAAGGCTGCTGAGGCAAAGTCGCAGATTCAGGACCCTGAATCAAAAGGTCCTCCGAGAATTGATCTTGAAGCGAACGAGACAGGCGGCTTAACAGTTCGCCACCGACCGAATTTTCAGACGACACAACACTTTGAGGATCCGAGAGCTGACGTACCACAAGTATCCTTCCTGTTTCATTCGTGTCGGCTGATGCGGCTGAAGCTGTGGAACCATCTGACTCTTTCCGACTCTTAACGTTAAAATCGGAGAATTTGTCCGAAGGTTTTGAGAGCTTCGCGGCTCAAGATCACCACGAACTCGACTTTCATCGAGTTCTTAATAATTCGGCAAAATCGCCGATCGACTTGACGGTTTGGCCGATCTTTCTCGATCTGATTCGTTTTGAAGCCCAAACTTCACAATTCCGTAAGCTCTGTGTCCCAGTTTGAAACGAGCGAACGCGGGGAGGCTGCGACTGATTCAGCAACCCTTCGGCTAGCGCGACCGCCAGATCGCGTGCGAACCCTGAGCGTCTTTGACGATCTCGAGTTGGTGACGGATCAGTTGCTTGAGCTCGCCGACGTGAGAAATAACGCCGATCAAGCGGCCACCGGCTTGCAGTTCCATCAAAGTCTGAAGCGCCAAATCTAAGGATTCTGTATCGAGCGTGCCGAAACCTTCGTCGATAAACAGTGCATCCAGTGGACGTCCCCCAGCATCGGCTTGCACTACATCCGCTAAGCCCAAGGCGAGCGCGAGTGCCGCCATAAAGCTTTCGCCTCCCGAGAGTGTGAATGCGGGTCGCTGAGTTCCCGTCGCCGCATCCTCCACGACGATATCCAAACCTTGCGCCTGGGCTTGGTTGTGAGTCTGAGGCGGTCGGAGCAGTTGGAACTGTCCGCGGCTCATGCGACGAAGGCGCGTGTTCGCCTGCTTCAAGACCTCGTCGAAGCGACTCTGCAGCACAAAGCGCGACAGTGGTACACCTAGGGAATTCGCCTGACGATCACCACTGACCAGGTCGGATAGATTCTTGGCGCGTGCGAACTGTTGCTCCAAGACTTGAAGAGCCTGCTGCTTCTCCGCCACCCAACGTTGCAGCTCTACAATTTGCACGAGTCGACTGTTCTGAGATGCGATTTCATCTTGGGCCGACTTGAGTTGGCTTCGCTGTTTTTGCAAAGCCAGTAAGTAGGCTTGCAACTCTTGGTTCTGTTTCGGTAAACCCGAAAGGCCATGGTCAAGTTCGCGAGCGAGCTCTTTGAGGACCGTTTCGATTTGCTCGAGTTCGCTTGTTGTGCGGGCTCGGCGCTGCAGAAATTCGTCTCGCTTTTGACGAAGCGCGGCCGCCGAGATGGCCTTCTCGGCCTTCGGCTTCCAGAGGTGAAAGAAAGCCTCGCGATCTGCTTCAGGAAGACCTGACTCATCCAACTCCCGGTTGAGCTCTGCGCTTTCCCCGGCTCGGGCCTGCAGCCATTCACCATAATTTTTGAGTTCGGATGCCTTTGCGGCCAAATATTTCTCAAGCTCACTCAGTTTTTGCTGTTGCTCGTGTAATTGTCTTCGGTGGCTATCTACTTTTTCACGCAGAGATTTTCCAGTGTTGACCAAGCTTTGCAGATCCCGGCTCTCAGTTCCCCAATCCTTGAGCTGTCGCTCGAGATCCTCGCGAAGTTTTTCAAGACGCTGATGATCTGACTCATGCTTGGATCGGGAGGTTTGCGAGCGGATACGAAGTTCCTCGAGTTTCTGGCGAAATTTTGCGAAATCCGTTCGCAGCGAATGGATCAGTTTTGATGACTCTTGTGTGAGCTTGGGGGCAGGCTGAGTCATGGTTTGTTTCGGCAATGGGGAAGTTGCGAGGCTGGGGCGTTGGCGATGTGAGCCGATCGCTTCGTGCTGCCACCAAAGATCAATTTCGCTGCATTCAATTTCGATCGCGACGCGGAGCTGCTCGAGGATTTTCATTTCGGCTCGGAGCGCGTCTTGCTCCAATTGTGGGGCCTGCTCCTTCTCTTGGTCTTGTTTTTGATCTTTGTTTTGGTCAAGCTTGGCCCGCTTTTGCAAGACCTCCGAATCCGACGTCGTATCGATTTTCGAAGCAAGTCGAAGGTGGGCGGGTTCAGGATGGGCTGCCGAGCCGCAAACCGGGCAGGCCTCGCCATCGCGAAGATGTTGTGACAGACGCACGGAAAAGAGCTGGGACTCAAGCCGACTCTGCTCCTCGAGTTGTGCGGCGAGCTCCTGATCGATCTGCAAGGCCCGTTGGTTCAACTTCTGAAGTAACCCGCGAAGCTGGGTCTCACGGTCGATTTGCCAATCCATCAGGCGCGCTTGGGCCTGGCGAAGTTGAATTTCGAGATCCTCAATCTCGCGAGCTTTCACTTTCAACTCGCCTTGCTCGGATTGAATTTGCTGTTCGAGCTGAAGCTGGCGTTTCAACTGATCGTGTCGGACCCTCAACTCCGCGATTCGCTCATCATCGATGCGGATCTCGCTTTCTCGTTCGAGCAGTTCTTGCAATGTCTTTTGTTGCTGGAGTTGTTGGGGGGCGAGGACAGTCAGTTCGGACTGGATGCGTTCGGACTTCTGTCGGAGCTGCTGGCATTCGCGATCGAGCTTTTGCCATTGCTCCAAGCGGTGGAGTTTGGGAATGACCTCATGCAAAGTTTGAAGCTCATCCTCCAAGCGCTGCAGCTCTTGACCTTCGCTTTCGAGCTGAGGGAGTTGCTGGCTTAAAAGTTCGCGTCGTCGATGAGCCTCCACCGAACGTTCGGCGAACTGGGCTCGTCGCGCTGCCAAATCAACCGCGGCTTGGAGTGCCGACTCGCGGTTTTTTGCATCTTGGAGTCCGCTTTTTAATTGATGCATCTGGGGGACGAGTTCGTCGACCTGGGACAGTCCAGTGGCCTCGAGGCGTGCGAGGAGACCGCGGCCGGTTTGTTCACGTTCTTGTTGGATGATCCGGACTCGACCTGTGAGGTGTTCTTGAAACTTCTTGAAACGTTCGGTTTGAAAGAGTCTCTCGAGAATCTTCTCCCGATCCGCCGAATTAGCATTGAGGAACTCTCGAAATCGCCCCTGGGGAAGACAGATCACCTGGCGAAATTGCTTTTCGTCCATCCCCAGAAGCTCTTCCACGCGTTGATCGACGGCTTTCGATTGGGCGGCGAGACTGCGCCAATTGGTTGAGGAGGAGGGGCTCGCAGCGCCGAGCGGATCTTCGCACTGCCAGAGCTCCGCTGAGGTGCGTGATTCGGTGAGGCCCTCGCCGCGTTGTTTTTTGAGGTACTGGGTGGGCGATCGACGCACGCGATAGAGCCGTTGGCCTAGACTGAATTCGAGCGTCGCTTCTGTCGGTCGATCGTTGGGGGCGAAATCGCTTCGCAGCGTCTTGCCTTCGCGCTCTTCGCCGCTCGCATGGCCAAAGAGCGCAAAGCAAATGCCGTCGAGCAAGGAGGTCTTGCCGGCGCCGGTACGGCCCGAAATCAGAAACAAACCGCCCTCGGCGAGGTGAGCAAAGTCGATCTCGACTTGATTCGCATAGGGACCAAAAGCTTGCAAGACGAGTCGATGAACTTTCATTG
Organism: Pseudobdellovibrionaceae bacterium; assembly: GCA_947462815.1. Classification (GTDB taxonomy): domain Bacteria; phylum Bdellovibrionota; class Bdellovibrionia; order Bdellovibrionales; family JAMPXM01; genus UBA2339. The sequence continues at coordinate 33,432 of CANHQR010000028.1, read as the reverse complement.
GGCCTCATGCCCTTCCTGAGCGCGCAGAAATTCATGCAGCTCTTCAAGAAGCCAACTTTGATCGGCTGCCTCGATTGGATGGCGCGCATACTGCGAGATGAAGTTCGGCAGCAGTTCCGACTCGCTCATCTCCCGCTTCATTCGCAGTTCTTCGGTGCGCGTGTTGGTCTCGGCATCTCGCCAAGCTCGAGAAACATGGAGCAAGGCGGGATATACCTGTTGCAAACGTCGAAAGGCCTCGAAGGGGAGCTGGGGATCGTCGAGGAGGGCCACAACATAATCCGGTTGCTGGGCGCCGGCGTCGCCTGGGTTCGTCAGTGAACCCTGTCGATCGCCGTGCAAAAGTTCGTCAAAGATCCCGCGGTGGACGCGCAGGCGGCGTTGGTCGGCAAAAGCGTAGAAATCATGCTGAAGCCTACGGCCAGGACCGATTTCAAGGAGCCGATAGCCCTTATCTTGGGAGGCCTCGCTCGATGAATAGGGGAACAGTGATCCTGGGTAAACCAAGCGATTGCCGGCCAGACTTTGTGGGCGATGCAGGTGACCCAAAGCCACATAGTCGAACATCTCGAGCGTCGCGGCGGGCAGAGTTTCGCTGCCGCCGATTTGCAAGGGCCGCTCAGAGTCCGAGGCAAGGCCGCCTTGAATGAAGGCGTGGGTGATCAGCACTCGACAGCGATCTTGCGAATTCGCTAAATCCTCTTGCCAGATGTCATTGAGCTTTCGTTGCACATCTTCGTGGGTTCGGATCTCTTCGCCCAGCTGACTTCGCCATTCGCTCGGCTCGAGAAACGGCACAGCCCAGATGCGCACGACCTGGTCGAGGTCCGGTGAAAGTTCGAGAGGTTTCAGCGCGGAGTGAGGTGAGGCGATGACGTGGAGTCCGCGGCTTCGAAGCAGAGACGAAGCAAAACCGAGGCGGCCGGCCGAGTCGTGATTGCCAGGAATCAAGATCACATGCTCGGTGAACTCGAGCAGTCGCTCAAGTGTCGAGCTCAGCAGGCGAACGGCATCCTCGGGAGCGATGGCGCGGTCAAAAACATCGCCGGCGATGATCGCGATCTGCGGTGCATGGGCGCGCCAAGATGCAAGGGCATGGTCCAGCACGCGTTGCTGATCCTCAAGAAGCGAGCGAGTCATCAGGCTCTTACCGAGATGCCAATCTGAAGTGTGCAAAATCCGCACAGAGGGTTTTTCAGCCACTCGTTAGATCTAGCATTTCTCCATCCGATAAGGGAGAGCGGAACAGAGCAAGAGTTTGGGTGAGGACACGTGTTGACGCTCTTTACTAAAGTCGCTGTGATAGAGGGTGATGCGAATTCCTGTGATCTACTCTCAACGCATGGTGGCAGTTTCGGGCTCTCAGCTATCGCCTTCAGCTCACAAACCGGCATGGGTGGCCAAGGCCCTTCAAAGTCAGCTGGAGCCGCAAGATCTGGAGTGGATTGAGCCGGAACCTGCCGAGCTTGCTGATTTTTTCCGCGTTCATGACCCGCGATTTGTGAAGTCCGTCCTCGAGGGACAACAGCCCAACGGTTTTGGCAACACTTCGCTCGAGGTCGCCGCGACACTGCCGTACACCTCAGGTTCGATGATCACGGGAGTGAAGATTGCAGTGAAGCGCCAGCGCCCCGTCGTCGCCTCGCTGTCTTCGGGATTCCATCATGCTGGAACGGCGAGGGCGACGGGCTTTTGCACCTTCAACGGCTTGATGGTGGCCGCTGCACGAGCCATCGCCGACTCTTGGGTTGAGCGTGTCGCGATCATCGATGCGGACTATCACTTTGGCGATGGCACAGAGGAGATTATCGAAGCGACCGGTCTTGCGGCGAATGTCTATCACCTGAGCATGGGCCGGAGTTTTCGTGTGCCCCGGCAAGCGGAGGCTTACTTGCAGCGGCTGCGCGATACGCGAGAAGACCTGGCCCGATTTCGCCCTCAGGTCATCTTGTACCAGGCAGGTGCGGATGCGCATCGGCAAGATCCGCTCGGTGGCGTTCTGAGTACCGAGGAAATGGCGCTTCGCGATGAAATCGTGTTTAGGATTGGACGCGAACTCAGTATCCCCATCGTGTTCAATCTTGCGGGCGGTTATCAGGTTGATGAAGACGGCGGTCTGAGTACCATCGTGCGATTGCATCTCAATAGCTTCTCGGCCGCCCTTAGGGTGTGGGGATGAACTGGAACTTGGTGGTGCATCCTCAAGCGGCTCGATCACCTCGACATCATGTGGGCGTGAGCGTGCTCGGCCCACTCAGAGCGACCGCAGATTTCTGGGATCTCACCTACGAAGTTTCCGGTGCAACCGCTGTGCGATGGCCGCTGGTCCAATTTCCTCGGGGCCAAAGGCGAGATCAACTCTGGACGACCACGTGCTTTGAGATGTTTGTGCAGCGTGGCTCCGAAGCGGCTTACGTCGAGTGGAATTTTTCGCCGAGTTTGCACTGGGCCTGCTACGAATTTTCCGCCTACCGAGAACCTGTGGTCACGGCTCTTCCAAAAGTTGTTGAGCCACCACGACTTGAAATTCAACAACTTGGCGATGTTTTGACCATGAAAGTGCTCGTGCGGAATCCGATTTGCAATCCTATTCACAATAGGAATGGTCAAAATAGGAATGGCACCGGGCCTCCTTCGGAGGTCAATTCGCCGCCCACAGAGAAAGGTACACCTCGAGCCCTAGGATTTACGGCGGTGATCGAAGAGCTCGATGGGCAGAAGTTTTATTGGTCACTTCAGCACTCGGCGCCGACCGCGGACTTTCATCGCCTGGAGAACTGGAGTGCTCGATTCGATGGAAGTGAGTCGACCATTCAGGATCGCCCGTAAAGGGATGGGTTGCGGAGTGTGTTTGAAGTGTTGATCGGAGATACGGGCGACTTTGACGAAGACAAGGAGTCGAGACATGCGATTGGGTATTGAAGTCTTGTGTGAGGATCTTAAAACTAAGGGACCCTTGTCGAAAAAACTGGGCGATCGGCGACTGGCGCTTTTGGCGCATCCCGCGAGCATCGCGCGATTAAATCCAGGATCTCGACCTGCACAGTGGGTTCACAGCATGGATGCGCTGCTGGGTTGTGTTCGCCCCGGCCAAATCACTGCTGCCTTCGGGCCTCAGCATGGCCTGCGCGGTGAACGACAAGACAATATGCAAGAGACGCCCGATGATTTCGATCCGCACTGGAAGATCCCCGTGTTTTCTTTGTATGGTGAAGTTCGTCGTCCTACGGAAAATATGTGTTCGAATTTTGATGTTTTGCTGATCGACCTGCAGGATGTCGGTACGCGGATTTACACCTACCTCACGACGCTGCTTTATGCTCTCGAAGCCGGCGTGAAATACAACAAGGAGATCTGGATTCTCGATCGACCCAATCCCGCGGGTCGCGAGGTCGAGGGAAGTTTGCTTCGCCCTGGCTGGGTGAGCTTTGTGGGTGCAGCCGAGGGACTGCCCATGCGACATGGATTGACTCTCGGTGAAGCGGCTCATTGGTTCGTGAAAAAGCTGAAGATCGATGTCGCCTACCACGTTGTGAAGATGCACGACTATCGAGCGTCGTCCGCACCAGGTTTTGGCTGGCCACTCGGCGTGATCCCTTGGGTGAACCCATCACCAAATGCCGCGAGTCTAGCCATGGCACGCGCCTTCCCTGGCACCGTGCTGCTGGAAGGTACTGAACTTTCTGAGGGACGCGGCACCACTCGTCCCTTGGAGACAATGGGTGGACCGCAACTGGACCTTCCCGCGATTCGTCAGCACATGCAAAAGCTGGCCCCCGAATGGATGCGTGGGGCGTGGGTTCGCGACATTTGGTTTATGCCGACCTTTCACAAGCATCACGGGCAGATCATCCCGGGATTTCAGATTCACTGCGATCATGATGATTATGACCCACAGCTCTTCAAGCCCTATCGTTTGGTGAGCCTGTGGCTCAAGTGCATTCGCCTCGTGCATCCAGACTATCGTATTTGGCGCGACTTTCACTACGAGTACGAACGCGATCGATTGGCGATTGATCTCATCAATGGAGGACCTGAGCTGCGTGAGTGGGTCGATTCAGGTCGCGCGGAAGCGGATTCCTTTGAACGAATTTGCTCGCAGGATGAGAAGCTTTGGCTGAATGAACGAGAACTCATTTATCCTTGAGACGAGCCCTATGGCTCGATCACATTCAAAAGCCTTGCAGCTTCATCATCTTCGAGAGCTCTCAAGGTTCATCATGGTTGAGAGCTCCCAAGCTCTACAGGTGAGACGAGCCCGGAGGAGCTGGGGATCGATCGGCCACCCGCCAACTCGCAATCGCGACGGAACCCATGATCAAAGCGGCGCCCAAAAGCTGGGGCCCTCCCAATGTCTCACCGAGAAGCCAAAAGGCGAAAATCGCCGCAAACGGGGATTCTAAAAGGAAAATGAGAGAGGCGAGGCTTGGATCCAAAGATTTTTGGGCTCTCACCTGTAGGGCAAAGGCAATGAGAGTTGAGCCGACGGCGAGCATGATCAGGCCGCCGATGGGTTTCCAGCCTGCCGCCCAAGCATTGGCGAGAGGCCAGGCGTGGGCTTCATCTCCTAAAGGCGAAACATTGACTCCAAAAATGGGGAGTGTGAGTGCGAGGAGTGGAACTCCCGCCCATAGGCTCTGGTGAACATTGAAGCGAAAGCTATCGACTTCTCGGCCTGTGATCTGTCGGACTTTTTCGACGGCTCGACCGACTGCGATGATATGTCCACTGGCCGCGAGGGCACAGCCAAGCGTCAGCACATCGCCCCAATTGAGTCGCATCTTCGCTCGCATTTCAGGCGAAAGCTGATCGGAGGGTGCGCTCCAGCCGAGGGCCTGATCGAGGCCCGTCATGAGGCCCACCCCCATCAACGCGATCGCGCCGCAAATGAGCGTGCGCATGTGGAGCTTTTGTCGACCAGTCACAGCTTCCAGGAGAGGTACGATCAGCACATAGAGACAGGTGAGAAAGCCGCTTTTGGTGGCGGTCGTGTATTGCAGTCCCCAGGTTTGCAGCATCACTGTGCCAGCGACGAGGAAGCCAGGCCAAGCCGCAAGACCGACTTGGGTCCAGAGTTCGCGCCGGCCAAACTTGAGGTAGATCAGACCCAAGCTTGTCGCAATGGCGAATCGCCATCCGGTGATCTCGAGAGGTGACATGGCTTCGAGCGCCCAAACCACCGCAATGAAACCAAAGCCCCAGAGTGAACTTGCAAAGACGAGCTCCAGCGTCGCACGTGTGGGATGCGGCACTTGTGAGGCCGGTGATCTTGGAGCCGAAGCAGGTGAGTGGGGCGTCGATTGAGTCGTCATGGATGTGGAAGACCTAGCGTGAAGTCGAGGCGAAGTCGAGGCTGACCCATCAACTTTGCCGGAGCGTCGACTCAGTGAAATGATGGAGGAAGTTGGCGTCCGTTTTAGGTCGGAAGTTTCGCCACGATGGGGTTGGCATGAACAACAAAAGTGGCGGTGGGCCTCCTCAATCCGGTCCTCATCCTCCGAACGTGCCGGAGCACTCCCTGGGAGGGGTTCATCCCGCTGGTGGCGCGAAAGGCGGCCTTCGGCCAGCAGGCGTCGTTCCCAAGCTCGCCCAGCCCAAACTTCAAGCCAAAACTCAGCACCAAGGCGAACCCATCGTCTTGGAAGATGACGACTGGAACATTCTGAAATCGAAAGGCAGTCTCAGCGCCAAGGCGTTTTTTACGCTCTTGGGCGGTCTGATGCTGTTTAATCTTTTCGCCTATGCCGTCGTCAAAGGTTTGATCCAGCCGTCGCGCCAAGTGCTCGATCTGGAGAAGATGGGTATTCTTTACGGAATCTGGTTTGTCCTCTGCCTGGTGAGTTTCTACCTTTTGACGAATGTCTTTTTGAAACGTTGGGCGCGTATTCTGGGCCGGCCGGTGTCGAGTGGATGGAAGTCGTTTTTGCGGCTTTGTATGTTGAGCCCCACGCTTTCTGTGCCGCTGCTGTTGATCACGTCAATGTTCTCTTTCAATGGAGCTATTCCCGAACGTCCCGCGAAATGGACGATTGCGAAGTTGATGGTCGGAGCCTTCATACTCACTCAGGTCGCCGTGATGATGATGCCGGCGAAGATCTTCGATAATCGCAAGTACGCGATTCTGGCGTCGATGAAACAGAATCTGCCAGCCGGGGCGCAAATTCCATTTCTGATTCCCGACGGCATGCTCGGGACGATGTATCCGTATCTCACGCCGACTCAGCGCTATTTCTACTGGCTGGGAACAGACTGGATTCGAGCCGCAACCCTAGCAAAGTACGCGGACCAACCGGGCTCGGCACTCTGCAAAGCGAAGCTGACTTACCTCGGCGCCGAAGTTCAAGACTGCTTCTTCGGAAGCTTTCGCAAGATGGCGGAGGTGGCACCCTTCGCCTCGCCGTTTGCGATTCTTTGGTTTGAAACTCAGTATCGCACCAAGGTACTGGGCGCAGGATTTGGCGATGCGGGCTCCGCCGTGGCGCAAGCGGCTGAAGACGAAAAGACATTAGCCGACCAAATGGAATCCACGGGTGATGCTGAAAAAGATGCGGCGATTCGCTTGGCGATGCAGGCGCAGATTGAGATGCGGGCACAGCGGGAACTCGCACAAAGAGCCTTCGCGAGCACGCTCTTGATGGTGTCCAATCAGCTGGAGCTTCTGGAAGCTTCGCCCTATTTTAAATCACGTCGCCGCTTCACCGCTCCGCACTGGCTCATTCAGGCTATGGGCAGCCCCGAGGTGCCGATGATTGAAGCGGGACAAGACTTTCAGCGATTCTATGTTGCCGAGAAGATCTATCCTGTCATCAAGTTCCAGCTGGAAAACATCGAGCAAAAGTTCGGCGAAGCTCGCGATAAATTAGGGCCGATCGCGGTCGATATCGAAGCCGCCATTCGCGATGTGAACTTCAGGGTTCAGCAAATCAAAGCGGATCCCATGCTGATTCGTCACGAGTAGAAATCTCTCAGCTTGAAGAGCGAGCCCGACGAAAGTCCAAGTCGTGATTTCTGCGCAATCGGGTCGAATTTTCGAGCCTGCCGCTTCGCGTTTTCGCTAAGCTGAAAGGTGATGCTTTCTAAAGTTTTCGGCGGCTCCAAGCGTTTTTCTGAGGATCGGCGTGTTTATGCCATTGGCGATGTCCATGGCTGCGCTTCTGAGCTCACGCGCTTGATTGCGAAACTCGAAATTGATCGCGATACCCTCGTGGTGTTCCTGGGCGATTATGTCGATCGGGGCGCGAACTCACGTGCTGTGATCGAACAGGTGATCGAGCTGCGCTCGCGCTGCGAAGTCGTGGCTCTAATGGGCAACCACGAATCGATGTTCATCGACTTCTTGGAGCACCCGGAATCTCCTGGAGCGGGTTTGTTCATTCTCAATGGTGGTGCGGCGACGCTCACCAACTATGATGATGGAACAGGCTCATTTTCGCTGCCGCAAACTCATGTGGAGTTTTTGAATTCGCTGAAGGTCTTTCATGAGACACAGAGCCACTTCTTTGTACATGCTGGAGTGCCGCTCAAAAAACCACTCTCGGCCTTGGATCCTGTGGCCGATCGCGAGGTTTGCTTGTGGACACGCGGCCCCTTTCTCACGTCATCCGAAGACTGGGGAAAGCTGATCGTACATGGCCACACGCCGGTGAAGCGCGCTGAGATTCACCCCAATCGTGTCAATGTGGATTCGGCCTGCGTGTTTGGCGGATCGCTCTCAGCTTACGATTGCAGCAATGGAAAATTCATTTCTGTTCCTCGACAACCCCAGTCGGCACAGAACGAATTGATCTACCCCAAAGACAATCGCAACCGGATTGCGGTTCGCTTCAATGGTCGCATGCCGGTCACCGCGGGGATTCGAGGTGGACCGCGTCAAGCCTTTGAGACTCTCAACTACAATCAGTTCGGTCTGCTTCTGCGTGAAATGCCGGGCAGCAAGGGCAGCTGGTTGAGCATGCAAGATATCATCGACGGGGTGATCGGTACTGACCCACAAACTCGCGTGGAGTTCATCGGTCAAATTGTGCGTGTCGAAACCCGCGATAGCCTCGTCGTTTACGGTGTGAAGCTTCTCAAGGTCACTAACGGCAATGGGCAGTGGATTGATCGTCCAGCCTGAACTCGGCCTTCATCGCAACGGATCACTTAGCCTCCTGAATCTTAGCTAAAGAGCCTTAACTCCTGCAGCTTTCTTCCTCGCCCATTTGCCGACGAGGGTCCTCAGATCTTCTTGGCTACGACTTTCCACCGTCAGGCGCTTGCACTCACTTTCAGCATCCCAACCAAATCCTGACGGACCCTAACTTAAAGCCAACTCGCTTTGCGGGCGCCTCTTCGATTACGAGAGCGGCAATTCCTGGCATTTCGTTTTTTAAACCCTCGGGAGGTTTTATGAGTTCAGTGTGGGGCCTTAAGGCTTCGGTCGTTTTGGGTTCGATGGTCCTGTTTCCAGCCCTAGCTTCGGCAGCGTGTCCGACGGGTACTGAGACGCGCGGAGTTCTGCAGGGTCGAGAAGTCTGCGCTTTGCGCGGCAAGCTTCTCAATCAAGCCTTCACCCTCACTGCAGGCCAAGATTATGTTCTCGAGGGCGGCGTCTATGTGGGCGATGACAATAAATCGAATGCTGAACTCTACATTGAGCCGGGCGTGAAAATTTACGGACAGTCGGGCGCTGACTTTTTGGTGGTGACGCGCGGATCGAAGATCTTCGCACAGGGCACAGCTCAAGCGCCGATCGTTTTCACAGCGGCTAAGACTTCGCAGCGCAAGCGCGGCGAGTGGGGCGGTTTGGTTTTGAACGGTAACGCTCCTTTGAACGTTTGCAAAACGGGTGTGTGCGAAGCTGAAGGCGAAGGCAACACCGGAAAATACGGTGGCGCAAATCCCGACGACAACTCGGGTGTGCTCAAGTATGTGCGCGTGGAGTTCGCGGGTTTCCCGGTTTCGCCTGATAACGAGCTCAACGGCATCACCTTTAATGCTGTTGGCCGCGGTACAGAGGTCGACTTCATCCAAGTGCACATGAATGCGGATGATGGAATCGAGTTCTTCGGCGGTACGGTTGGCGTGAAGCATGTTGTGCTGACAGGCAACGAAGACGACTCTCTGGATTGGGACTACGGCTGGCAAGGTAAAGCTCAGTTCGTCTTGATTCAGCAGTTCGAAGACTCGGCGGATAATGGCTTCGAATCGGACAACAATAAGAACGACCAATCGGCCGAGCCGCGCTCCAAGCCGACGTTGTCAAACGTCACCATGATCGGTGCCGGCACGAAGGGCTCCTACGGGATGTTGCTTCGCAAGGGCACGGGCGCTCAGTTGTCGAACATGATCATCACGAATTTCGCGAAAGCCGGCATTGACATCGACGATAACGAAACCTTCCGCCACGGTGGTCAAGTTTCGGGTCAGACGGTCACGGCTTCGGGACTTCGCATCGAAAATTCGATCGTGTTCAACAAGAAGAACTTCGAAGTTGGTGAGAAAGACGGTTCGGGAGCACTCATCGTGGAGCCTTGGCTGGTCGAGACTTGGTTTAAAGCTCAGGCTGGCAACATGACTCAGGATCCGATGTTGGTGGGTTTCCTGCCCTCCGCTCAGAGCCCGGCTCGTGGCACAGGCGTCACACCCGACGACGCGTGGTTCGACTTTGTCGATTACATCGGCGCATTTGCGGATGAGAACGATGATTGGACGGCGGGTTGGATTCAGACTTCGCGCGACTAAGTTCCAAGTTTGATCGGAACGCCAAAAGTTTCAAATCGAGAGAGCGGTACTGAGAATCTTCCCTCTCTCGATGAATGACCACTCCTCGAGCCGAGACGGCCCGGGGAGTTTTTTGCATCGACTCCGTGGTTCTTCGAGTTTCCTAATCACGAGCATCGAACCTAAGAATCTGTGCGCAAACGGTGAGTGAAAACATGCAAAGCCATTGGCCAAATCGGCTCAGACAAGTGATGTGGGCGGCAGGGTGCCGACTGCGGATCTTGTTATGTCGACTGTGTGTCAGTGGCGTAGTTTTTAGTGGCGTAGTTTTTAGTGGCGCCGCCTCATCAGGTGAAGCCAGTGAGATCTCGGCCCGAATCCAAACCACCGCAAGTCCTGTGAGTGAGGCGGTCGCTGGCCAAGGAAAGATTCGGGTCTTCGTTTATGAGAACTTTCGTGAAGACGATTATCGTCCGCTTCAGGAAGCTGAAGTCCTCGCCCACTCGTCGGAAGGCTCGAGCGTTCAAGAGCTCAAGTTGACGGACGCCTTTGGTCTCGCAGAGTTTCGAGTTCCACCGGGAAAGTGGCATATCCGATTTCGTCCGCCCCAATCTGAGGCCAAGTCATCGGCCAAAAAGTTTCCTCAGGGAATCGCTGCCGAGCCTGATCGGGAGGTACCGGTCGAGGTCGATCAGGATCGAATCGCGCGTGTCATCATTCGGTGGACTCGACCCGCAAAGAACGAGGGTCAGCCTCTTGCGGAATCCCAAGTCGAAGTCGAACATGCTCCGCCTATCCCTCGTGCAGCGGATAGGTCGAATCCTGAGATTCCTTTCCAGGCCTATCAATTTCGATTTCTCAACGATCAGTCGCAACCGATCTCGGGAGTGAAACTCGAGGTCGAGGGCCAAGATGAGTTCAGTACGTCGTCGGAATTGGGCGAGGTGCAGGTGTCGGCTCGCCCGGGTCAAAGAATTTTCGTTTCGCATCCTCAATATGAAGTCATGCAGGTCACTTTGCAGGCCGACCCTCAAGCAAATGGGGTGATCCGTTTGAAGACCGCCTCAACCGCGCTTGAGGAGTTTCGAGTTTTAGCGCCTCGCGTGCAGGGAGGCGTCAGTGCGCTGATCGAGATTCGACGCGAAGGGCGCGGTGTTGCTGAAGTCTTGGGTTCTGAGCAGATGAGTCGAAGTGGTGACGGAGACGCTGCCGGAAATTTGCGGCGCGTGACGGGACTCACTTTGGTGGGCGGAAAGTATGTTTACGTTCGAGGACTGGGTGAGCGTTACTCCTCGATCTTACTCAATGATGCGGCTCTTTCGAGCCCCGAACCCTCTCGCCGAGTTGTGCCGCTGGACTTATTTCCGACCAGTGTCTTGGAAACTTTGATCATCGAAAAAGCCTACACAAGCGATTTACCGGGTGAGTTTGGTGGCGGTGCGATTCGCATCGGAACCAAGCCGATTCCGAGCCAATTTTTTGCGAGGCTCCAAGTTGGTGCCAATACATCCGGTTCAGCAACCTCAGTTCTCGGTTATCAAGGCGGGGGCTCGGATCATCTCGGATTTGACGATGGCACTCGAGCCTTACCTGCGCAGGTCCGTGAGGCCACCGCTGATGGTCGTCGCCTTAAGGAAATCAACCCGCTCTTTCCTCAGGGTTTCACGCCTGAACAACTCCAGGAATTTGGCCGAAGTTTCTCGCGAGTCTGGAGCACCCGCGAGGTGACCGAAAATCCTCAGCCCTCCATGAACGCCGCGATCGGTCAGGTCTGGAAGTTCAGCCCAACGGCCAAAATGGGTGGTCAGCTTTCGGTGCTTTATGGTCGAGATTTGGAAGCCGTCGAGAAGGAAAGCAACAAGTATTCTCTTGGAGCTGAAGGTAAACTCGTTCGCGATGTTTTGAGCCGAAGAGTGGAGTCCGAAAACGAAGTGCGTTGGGCCGCAACGGGTGACTGGGGTATTCAATGGGATCAGGCTCGGATCTCGGGAGCCTCCGCACAGCATCGCCTCTCGATCACCAATATTTGGCTCAAGCACTCATCCGATCAAGCCTCTTTGGGTGATGAAACCAATGCCAACGGGCGATTCCGTTCGACATCGCTCAGTTGGGTGGAGCGTGAACTGTGGATTCAGCAGGCTCGAGGCGAACACGAGTGGCAGTCGGCTTCGGGGTTCCAAACGCGAGTGCGCTATCGTGGTTCGCGCGCCCAAGCAGGCCGAGAGGCGCCCGATCAGAGAGATTCTCGCTACCAATGGGAAAATGATCAGTTTGTGTTCTCAACTCGCGCGGATGGCAACCAGCGAAGTTTCAGCGAGCTCAAAGATGAGACTCGGGAGTGGGGTGGCGATCTCAAGCTCAGCCAGAAGACAGCTTGGGGTTCCTGGGCTTCAAGCTTCGGTGCGACGGAGGTGCGCCGTGATCGCGAATCGCAGCTTCGCCGCTTTCACTTCCGCGATGTGCGACCTTCGGGCTCAAGTTTAAATCTGGCCTCACCTCTTGAAGAGGTACTTTCTGCCGAAAACATCTCTCCGACGGGTTTTCAGGTTCTCGAGACAACTCGAGAGACCGACAACTATCGTGCCGGTCAGGAGATCTCCTCGCTCTCGACCACGGTCGATCTTGAGCTGAAAAAACGTTGGCGTTTTTCCGCGGGAGCTCGTCAGGAGGTCTCGCGCCAGGATGTGCTGACCTACAATCTCTTTGATCCCGAAAACAAGCCTGTACGAGCGGGACTTGAAACTCGTGATGTCTTGCCGTCGATGACGGGAATCTGGGAATTCGTCGAGGGTCATCAAATTCGTACGGCCTATGCGGAAACGATTTCGCGGCCCGACTTTAAGGAACTCTCCATGGCTCCTTACATTGATGAAGAAACGGGACAAGAGGTCAAAGGCAATCCCCGGCTGAGAAACTCCGTGATCCGCCATTACGATTTGCGCTATGAGTTCTATCCCTCCACGGAAGAGTCCTTCTCCATTGCGATCTTCCGTAAGGACTTCGATCGTCCCATCGAGCAAGTGATGCGAGCCCAAGGTGACGAGACAGTTCGAACCTATGACAATGCTCGGCGCGCTGAAAACGATGGAGTCGAAATCGAAAGTCGGTGGCGACTTCGGCGATGGTCAGAGACGCTCAGACGCTTCACCGTCGCGGGAAATCTGGCTCTCATTCGCTCGCAAATCGAAATTGAGCCGAGTTCCGCAACGGTGCAAACGTCCAATCAACGTCCCTTGCAAGGACAGTCACCCTGGGTGGTGAATCTCCAGCTCTACTACGATCATAAGACCTATGGTTTGGCGAGTGGCTTGCTCTTTAATGTCGTCGGACCACGCATTCGCGAAGCCTCGACAGGCGGTCTCCCGGATATTTACGAACAAGCGCAGCCGCAGCTCGATTACGTCATGTCCTGGAAGTTCCACCAACCCGAGATTTCTCAGGCTCGTCGCTGGGATCCCGTGATGCAGATTCAGCTGAGAGCTCGGAACCTACTCGATACTGAGACTCGCCTCACGCAAGGTGACCAAGTGGCGCTGGCCTATCGACGTGGGCGTAGTTTTGGTTTGCAACTCTCGGCGGTGTTCTGATGTTAAGACTTGTGCGACCTGAGCCTTTTGTAGTTCGACGCATGCTGTGCGTGCTGATTCTGATCCTCGGATCCGGTTGTGGGCACCATGAGTCTCGTTATCTCTTTGGCGAATCGGAGGTCTCGGCTGATATTCCGCAGCGCCTCAGCGACACCGAAAGCCTTCAGCTTGAGATCCAGCGCGGAGACGAGACGGCGGTTCTCCAGCGAATCTCGGAAGGCTTGTCCGTTGATCATCGACTTGCGGAGGGGCGCACACTTCTCATGGAAGCGTCCCGTTGGGGACGCTTGGGTTTGGTGCGAGAGCTTCTCGCACGAGGCGCGAATCCAAGTCTCAGAGATCCTCAAGGCCTGAGCGCTCGCGATTTTGCGCAAAACTATCCCGAGATCTTGAGACTCTTGCCGACTGAGATTTCTGCAGAAAAGCTCGCGGAGTTGTTTGAGCTTGCGAAGACGGGAGAGTGGCGAAAGCTCAAAGCGGAACTCGATCAGGGTTTGGATGTGAATCTCATTCATCCCGCCAGCGGCGACACGCTCTTGATTTCCGCTTCGCGCGCCGGTGCTCGAGGTGTTGTCGGAATGCTCATTCGTTATCCGGGTTGTAACTTGAACCTGCGATCTCTGGATGGTCTGACGGCTCTGGGCGCAGCTCGTGCCTCGGGTCAGACCGCGATCGCGAAGGATCTACAGGCCCGAGGTGCCATCGACTAGGTCCGAGGGTAAATGGTCTGTGTCCTTCGGGACTCGTAGAGAAGCTGAGAAGAAGCCGTGAAGAAGCCGAGAGGAGTTTGAAGATTATGGAAGAGAGTTTTTTTGAGATCGCCCACCTTGCCGATCGCGGAGTTTTGTATTTGCTCCTCATTCTCAGTGTTGTGAGTCTCGGTCTGATCGCTGAGCGCTACTGGGTGCTATCGCGAGCTGCTCGTCGAGCCGCAAAAGTTGAGACTCGCATTCAGGAGATGCTGGGCACTGCGCAAATCGAGAAATTCGCCGAACTCGAAAGCGTGGGCGGGCCACTCGAAGATCGGGCCGTGCGTTTAGGAGTTGAAGCGATTCAAGCGTCACAAGGCAAAGGTCTACGCGAAGCCTTTGACACTTTCATTTTGTTGGAGCGGCCTCGCCTGGAGAGATCCTTGGGTTTCCTAGCGACAGTTGGGGCGAATGCACCCTACATCGGACTCTTCGGAACCGTCCTTGGAATCATGAAAGCCTTTCGCGATCTGGGCTCAGCTGCTGAAGGCAGTCAGGGAGCCGTTATGGCGGGAATCTCCGGAGCTTTGATCGCGACGGCGGCTGGTCTTATGGTCGCCATCCCTGCGGTCTTGGCTTTCAACTATCTGCAGAAGCTCGTCAAGAAAGTGACCACGACCTTGGAGGCTCTGCGTGAGCTTGCGGTCATTGTTTCGGAAAGAAAGTGAGGTTCGCACATGGCCGCATCGCCCTCGGCATCTCAAGACGTGATCTCCGAGATCAATATCGTTCCTCTGGTGGATATCATCCTGGTCGTTCTCATCATTTTCATGGTCACCGCATCGAGCTTCTCTTCCAAAGAGATCGATGTGCAGCTGCCGAAGGCCTCTTCGGGTTCATCCTCGACGGCACTGCCGTTTACGGTACAGGTTTCGGCAAGCGGGCAGATGTATCTCAATGGTTTGGAAGTCAACGACGAGGCCTTGCGCGCACAAGCTCTTGAACGAGCCGCTTCGGATCCAGACTCTACGGCCGTAATTTCGGCCGACGCCGCAGCGGCTCACGGAGTGGTGGTGCGGATCATGGATCTTTTGCAGTCGACCGGTCTTTCCAAATTGGCAGTTTCTGTAGAAGGGAGCCCCTGATGTTGCTCAAACCAACGACGCAAAAATTCGGTGTCCACCTTATTCTCGTTCTTGGCTTGGCCACTCTTGGATTCGCGCCCATTGCGGTGGCGTCCAACGACCTCGTGACCGCAAGTCGACGGATCGCCGAGCTGCGCGCAGAGGTGGAAGCCCAAAATTCGAAGTGGGATCAGCTTAAAAAATCGGTCGAGGCCGAGGCTCAGGCGGAACTCGGTCAGCTTCTCGCGGGTGATGCGGAACTTAAAACTCAGCGGACGCAGATTCGCATTCTTGAGGAGCGCGTTCGAGCCGCAAAGTTGCGCCTTGATCGTGGGACGACAGTCACCCAAACCGATCAGCCTCGGCTGACGCAACTGGTGCAACGCCTCGAAAAGCTCACGTCGACGACTTTGTCGGTGGGGCGTCAGGAACTCGTGGCGAAGTGGGCGAAGCTCAAATCCTCCTTGCAAAGCGGTCAAGCGACGACCGACGAAGTTTCGGGGGAGCTCGCCGAGCTTTTGATTCAAGAATTGAAGCTGACTCGTGGAATTCATTATGTACGCGAGGAACTGAGCTGGGAAAGCTCTGCGAGCGCTGAGAAATCTAGCGAACTTCGAGCTTCGCAGGTCGTCGAGGGCTTGCGAGTCGGAGGCATCCAGGCTTGGATTTTTACCCCCGATGCACGCATTGGTCGTTGGCGCGGCCTCGAGCAAGAGCCGGAGTGGGTCGAGGCTGCTGCGGCGAAGACGGTCCTATTGAGTGCACTTCAAGAAGCTCGCGAAAAGAAAACTTCAGCCTATCTTCAGTTGGCGACACCTGTGAGCTTTTCGACAGGAGAATCGAAATGATGACGCTTCGAGATTTCAGAATGCTCTTGGTTGCTGTGGGAGCCAGCTTGGCTCGGTTTTTGGTGGGCGGTAGTTTCGTGGCGATCTTCACTCTGGGATCGATGACGGCGGCCTCGCAGACGGAGAGCCGAAACTTGACGAGCGGTGAGAATTCCTGGCTTCAAGCTGCAGCTCGTGAAGAAGCTCAGTTGGTGAGTCTTCGCGATGCGATGGCTCGGCAAATTCAACAGCTCGAGGAACGAAGATTTAAGCAGAAGCGCGAGATGGAAAGCCAGCGCAAGGCGCAGGATGCGGAGCGCGCCAAGCTTGCTATTCAAGGCGATGAGCTCAAGGCGAAACTCGATGAGTACGACCGTCGTCAAAAGCAGAACCTGCAAGGCACACACATGGAAGCCGCTCGTCAGAAACTTAAGAAGTTTCTGGATCAATATCATGGCGACGCGGCCTCTTTGCAGTCGATGAGTGCGGATCTTTGGAATGGCTTTGCGTCTGAAGTCGAGCGTGCGGAAGTGACCTTGCGTCAAGCGCGAGAAGTTCGCGTTGAGGCGGGGAGTTTTCTCGATCGCGAAGGCCGCCGACGTCAGGGTTCAGTCATTCATCTGGGACAAACAGCGGCCTTTGCCGAGGCCGAGGGCCAAACTTTCGTCGTTGCCCCGGATGGAAAAGGCGGTTGGTTAGAAATGGCAGCCGCTGAACCGGCGATGCTCAAAGCCTTGAAGTCCGGCGCTGTTTTGGATTCGCTCTCCGCGTTTGTGTACGACAGTGTCACCAAACGCTCGGACCTTACGATGGCGGCGAGCTTTGCGGACCACGCGGCAGGTTGGATTCCCTTGTTTTGGTTGGCGCTTTTGGGCTTAGCGGTCACGGGACTCTTTATTGCGATCGCTCGCTCTTAAGGAAAGAATGAAACGTTGGCCATACAGCAAGAGTACAAAGTTCGTCGCGGCACTGATGGGGATCATCGGCGTGGCGGGCTTTTTGGCGTTGAGCTCAGGGCTTCGGCCAGTTTCGCCAAGTTTTTTGAGATCAAAACCCTCGGCGCCGCCCTCACACAAAAAACTGGTGCCCGTATCAGAAGTACTGCGGGCACCGCCGGAGCCCCCGAAGTCCAGGCAGGTCCAGCTTCCGCAGAACCTTCCTGACCTCAAGCCGCAAGTCAGTTCAAGTCTCAAGGGCTTTGGTGAGGGAGGGGCCGATGTTGGCGGCGGATTCGCTGAGGATGGTGGCCAAGGCCAGGTTGGAGCATCGAAGGCTATGGCAAAGTCGGCGGTCGAGCGTGCCGCCCGTGTATCACAGCGAACTGAACCACAATACCCGAGCTCGGCTCGAGAGAAAAACGTCTCGGGCTATGTTGTCTTAGAGATCCTCGTGAGCGCGGGCGGTGTACCGGAAGAGATTCGCGTGTTGCAGGCCGAGCCGCCCGGTGTCTTCGATGCGGCCGCCCGAGAGGCAGTTCGAACTTGGCGGTTTGAGCCGGCGATGGCCTCGGGTCAGGCCGTCGCGAGTTGGTTGAAGCAGAAGATGCGGTTTGAGTTGCAGTGATGCAGAAGGGAGTAGGGTGACATGAACTTGCGAGTCGACCTCTGCGTACTGAAGAGACGTTCAAGGAACCGAGGCGCTCGATCGCCTCGAGTCTTGATGGGAATTCTTTGCTCAGTTTTGGTGTTCGGGGCTGGGGTGGGCGAAGCACAGTCGGCCATTCGGCAGCAACTGCCGGAATCCTATGACGATTTTCAAGGACTCGAATTGGCGCTGCGATTGGCCCAAGATGGACAAGTGAAGTGGTCCAAAGAGGTGCTCCTCACGGAGGAGCGAGCGGGCCGAGCCCCGCTTCGAGGTTCAGCTTTAGCGCACCGAATTCGCGGACTATTGGCTGAAGAGGCAGGTGAACTGGTTCAAGCCGAAACTGAATTGAATCAGGCTCTCCAGCTGACCCATCAAGATGATGTGCGGCTCGAGCTCGCTCGTGTGCAGCTGGATCGAGGGACGGCTCTTCAGGCACATTTCACGCTCGCAAAAGTGATCAACCCCCTTCAAAAGCTCTGGTCGAACCCCGAAGGTGCACGCTTGCGTTTACGTGCGGCTCGGGACTCGCGTCGACATAAGGACCTCTTGAAGGATGTGGATCAACTTACGCGAGAGCTTGCGAGCTCGGCCAATCGGGGTCGTGTCGGCTTGCAAGCATCATCGAGCAGTGACTTGGCGTGGATGTCACCCGCGAGTCTACGAGAACTCATCGGCTTCGCCTTAGATCTCGAGCTTCGCCAACAAGCGATGCAGCTCGCCATTTCCGCTCTACAGAGGCTTCCGGCCACTCCGGGCTCCATTCGTTCGACGGCAGCGACCGAATTCGCTGAGCTCTTCCGTAAGGTCAGCGCTGTCCCCGAGGCCCAGCAAATCCTCGAAGCCGGACTCCTGCTGGGTGAGGTCGAAGCCCAGCCGTTCCCACAGGAGGACGTACTCGCTCTGCGAGCGAAGCTGGCCTTTCAAAAGGGCGAGGCATTTACCGCCGCTGAGTTTTATCGAATGTTGAGTCGGATCTCCCCAGTCTACGCGCATCCCGCCAGCGAGCTGTCTCGTCTTGCGAGCTGGTCGGTCCAGGCCCAAGACTTGGCGATTCAGATTCCCGCAAGCAAGGATCGATGGCGCCAGCAGGCGACTTTGGCTTTGGCTGACGGTCAAGTTGCTCAGCTGGCTGCCATGTCGGAGAGCTTTGACCGTTTGTTTTTACCGAATTTATCGTCTGAAGATGAAAGCTGGTTGTACGCCGTGGCTTATGCGCGACTGCAAATGGGCGAATGGCGCCGAACGGGAGAAAGTTCGCCGCGCCAATGGTTGAGTCGAATTCGTCGAGGGGATCTCGTGGAGAAGTCGACTCAGCTTCGTCAGGCTGTGGATGATTGTCGAAGTGTCTTGGCGAAGCCCTGTTTGTTTGAGTTTAAGACTCAGCTTTGAGAAGCTGGGCCTTTTGATTGTGCTCGAAGAGCCAAAATCACAAGTTATTCTAATTGCTTAAGCTGCACTCCATGGGCTCGAATACGCGCTTGTTCGAAAGGGATAGGAAAACGAGTTGGGGTGAGCACAATGAAGTGGCCCACTTTGCAACTACAGCCGTGTTATGAGGTCTCGGCCTCTAGATCTCGAGTTGCCGGAACCGATCACCGGGCTCATCTAACTCCCAGAGTCGGCCTTGTTCGAGATCGAAGTAGACTCCGATGAGATTCAGTCCACGATCTTGAATGGCGGCTTGAACAAAGGGAAAAGTCCGCAGATTCCTGATCGACACCTTGATGGACTCCATCTCACCCATTCGACAACGTGTCTCTTCGTCGGCACCCGGGCACAGCTGCTCGACTCGTATGCGGGCCTCGGCCGCGATGTTCATCCAATTCGTCACAAAACTCGCTGGCTGTTGCGGATCTTGATTCATGAGCGAACGGATACCGCCGCACTGCCGATGCCCGAGGACGATGATGTTCTCAACTTTCAGGTTATTCACGGCAAACTCGAGAGCTGAGCTGGTGCCGTGAAAGCCGACCGCCGAGGGTTCACAAGGTGGTACGAGATTGGCGACGTTACGAACGACGAAGAGTTCGCCGGGCGAAGCGCCGGTCAGGATCGCGGGGTCAACTCGTGAGTCGCTGCAGCCAATGAGGAGGGTTTTGGGGGTTTGGCCGGAAGTCGCCAAGCGCTGATAGAGGGAGTTCTCGGGATCGTCGTGTTGGAAGTACTTATCCTTGAAACGGCGAAAACCGATCATGAGGCGGACCAAGGCTTTGTTCATCTTGCCGGCAAATCCAACACAATCGGGCCTGAATTTCAATCGTCGGGATCGGCCCGTTTCTCACGAGGCGCTGCCTCAGACTCTCTTTTCGAATGACCGGTCGAATCGAGGCGATTCTTTGGGAGTTCTGCTGCTCTTATCGAGCATTTCGTGCAAACTGGGGGGGCATGGCCTCCTTACTCCGACGTGTGCCACAATTTCATGAGCTTTCCTCCGGCGATCCTGTCGATGTCGTGCTCACGCGCTTTTTGGAGGAGTGCCAGGCGCGCGGTCTCACCCTATATCCGGCACAAGAAGAGAGTCTCTTGGCGCTGTTTTCCGGTGACAATGTGATTCTCAATACGCCCACGGGATCGGGAAAGTCGTTAGTCGCCGAGGCGATGGTCTTTCACTCGATGAGCTGGGGGCGGCGAAGTGTCTACACCTGTCCCATCAAAGCTCTGGTGAATGAAAAGTTTCTTTCTCTATGTCGACTGTTTGGTGCCGAGAATGTTGGATTGATGACGGGTGATGGCAGCGTTAATCGCGAGGCACCCATTCTCTGCTGTACGGCTGAAGTTTTGGCGAACATGGCTCTCACCGAGGGGCATCGAGCTCGAGTCGATGACGTGGTCATGGACGAGTTCCATTATTATGCGGATCGCGAGCGCGGCGTCGCATGGCAGCTCCCGCTTTTGGAGCTTCCGCAGACTCGTTTTCTGCTCATGTCGGCGACCATGGGTGATCTGGAAGGCTTTGCGGAGCGACTGAAGGCCTTGAACTCGCGACCTACCCGAATCGTCGTGGGTGAAGTTCGACCTGTGGATCTTGAGTTTGAGTATCGAGGGGATACGCATCTGCACGAAAGCTTACAAGATCTTCTCGCTCGAGATCGGGCGCCCATCTACATGGTGAACTTCACTCAGGCGGCGGCTATCGAGGAGGCGCAAAGCTTGATGAGCGTGGATTTGCTCAGCAAAGAACAAAAGCAGCTCATCCTGGAGCGCCTGCGTGGCGAAAAGTTTCGTTCGCCCTTTGGTAAAGATCTGCAGCGATTCCTGAAACACGGTGTCGGTGTTCACCATGCGGGACTTTTGCCGCGCTATCGAATTCTGGTGGAGTCATTGGCCCAAGAGGGACTTTTAAAAGTCATCAGCGGCACCGACACGCTGGGTGTGGGTGTGAATGTTCCCATTCGCACGGTCCTTTTCACCAAACTTTGTAAATATGACGGCGAGAAGACGGCGATTCTGAGCGCTCGCGACTTTCATCAGATTGCGGGTCGAGCCGGTCGACGCGGTTTTGATACCCACGGGTTCGTTGTCGCTCAAGCTCCCGAGCATGTGATTGAAAATATACGCCTTGATCGCAAGGCGGCGCTTGATCCTAAGAAAGCGAAGAAGCTGGTGCGCGCCAAGCCACCTGAAAAAGGCTTTGTCATGTGGACGGAGGATAGTTTCAAGAAGCTGCAAGCGGCAAAGCCTGAGGCCTTGCCGTCGCGGTTTCGCGTGGATCACGCTTTGGTTCTGAGCGTGCTCACGCGCGAGCAGGAGGATGGCTGTCGCTCCTTGCGTTCCCTCATTCGACGATCCCACGAGACTGATGCCGCCAAGCGCAAGCACCGCGCGCGAGCCTTCGAACTCTACCGCTCTCTGGTGGAGCGTGGCCTCATCGATTTGGAACAAATCGGTGAGGCGAAAGAGCGACGCTTTAAGTTGCACGAGCATTGGAAATTGCAGGTCGATTTCTCTCTTCACCAGAGCTTGTCGCTTTGGTTGATCGATGCCTTACAGGCGTTGGATCTTTCATCCCCGACTTACGCCTTAGACGTGATCACTTTGTGTGAGTCCATTTGTGAAAATCCAGATGTCATTCTTCGCCGGCAAGCGGATCGGGCTCGCGATGCGCTTTATCGTGAGCTTAAGGCTGAAGGAGTTGATTTTGATGAGCGCCAGGCTCGGCTCGATGAGGTCGAGTACCCGAAGCCTTTGCGTGATTTTATCTATGAACATTTTAATGCATGGTCCGATGCTCACCCCTGGGTCGGCACCGAGAACATTAGGCCGAAGAGCCTTGTTCGCGAAATGTTCGAAAAAGGTATGGGGTTTCACGACTACATTCGGGAATACGATCTGCAGCGCGCCGAGGGGCTTCTGCTTCGTTCGCTCAACGAAGTCTATAAGGTGTTGGCCCAGACCGTTCCCGATCAAGCGAAGACGGATGAGCTACGCGAGCTGGAAACAGCCTTGGCGCTCACGATTCGTTCGGTCGACTCATCGTTGCTTGAAGAGTGGTCGAAACTTCGCGAGCAGGCTGAGGGTCTTCGAGCGAATAAACTGACGTCGTCTCTGCCTGAAGCCATTCCTGATGCGATGGCCGAGCGCGGCCAGGCTCAGCGTGAGGCCGCCGAACAGCTCAAGCGCCGCCGCCAAGATTTAACTCGCATCTGGAAAGCTGAGGCGTTGCGATTCATCCAGGCTTGGTCCACAGCCCAAGATGAAGAGGCCTTACAGATCTTGAGTGATTGGGTGGAGTTGGGGCGATTGAGTGAAGTGGAATTGGGCGGAGTTCGAAAAGAGCCTATGGGTTGGAGTCTCGAGGATCTGCGCCTGGAGCGCGAAGCTTGGAAGGCAGCAGGTGTGACATCGGTGATCACGGACCTCAGAGCGCGTGCGGCACATTTGTTCGCTGTTCATTTAAAGAGCGAGGATGCCCAAACGGCATGGTCTTTTGAGCTCAAGCTTCTCAATGACGAAGGTGAAGTCGTCGGTCAACTGACGGCGATGGGTGCGGAAGACACAATGTCGGAGTCAAATCAGCAAACTTCGAAATCAGGTCCGGTTTGATCAAGGTCACGAGACGATTTCAGTCCATCGACTTCAATGTCGAGATCTCCGCAAGCGTTCGGTGCTTCGCTCCAGTTTCAAGAGGTCATCCAAACGCGATTCGATGTCGAGAATGACTTTTTCGAATCGATGCGTTTCATGTTGGCCCGTCGACTCCATGAGAGTTTCGTCCAAGATTTCTTGAAAGTTGGGCAAGCGATCTTCGAGGACAAGGCGCATCGCTTGATAGATCTCCGTAAGGCGATGAACTTGAACCCGAATTTCGTCGCGAATCCGTCGAATCTTTGCTTCTTGGAGAAGTTCTCGGACACAGATTTCGACGTGACTCGGCTCAAATGGCTTTTCAATCAGTCGAAAGAAGCCTCGATTGTTGGCGGCAATAGCGGAGTCTTTGTCGATGTTACCTGAGAGAAGTATGGCTGGGATTTCGTTTCCGAGAGCTTGTAGGGTGGCAAGCATTTGCACTCCATCCATTCCCGGCATGCGAAGATCGGTTACGATCACTTCGGGGTGGGGGACTCGCCCCTCTTAAAGTTGACTGATCAATTCGAAACCTGAAGCGAAGGTTTTGATACAAAACTGATCCTCGAAGCGCGCTTGAAAGATGTCGCGAAGCGCGGGCTCATCGTCGACGAAATACACGAGGGACTTCAGTTCGTAATTTTGACCCTTTAACAGGTCATCACTCGAGTCGACGGCCGAATCGGCGCTTGATGGAGAAGAGGTCTCGAAGGGGGAGTTCAGCTGACGTACCGCAGACATGGGTTTCACTCCTCTGGCACGCGTCTCGTGCCTTCCTCTTCATTATCGATAAATGGCAAATGGAGCAGAAGACAGCTTCTGCAACTTTACGGAATCTTCAGGGGGCCTTTGCTCGGGCTTGAATCTGAGGCATCTGACGAGAAGGGTTTGGGAAGAAAAGTAACATTCCGCCCCAATTTGTGACCAAGGCTTCGTCTCAAGCTGAGACAAAGCTCACGCACGTCTCAGCAAGAAACTCTCCGATTTTGTTCGACACGTGTTGAGCGAGGCGATCGCCAAAGAGACGAATCAGGGGCGCTCAAGTCCCGATAAATCCAATGCAAAGGCGAGTCCGAGTTTCGCAAACATAGCCGAATGAGAGAGATCGGAGCTGGCGCTCAAAACATCTCTTTCGGTGTGGATGTTCTTGTTCATGTCTCGCTTTTTGGCCTCTGTCGGCATGACAGCAGGGAATCCATGCCGGTGCCAGCTGGCGTGGTCGGAGCAACCATAGCCACATTGATCGTCGATGATTTCGGCGCCTATATAGAGGGTATTGATGCGCTTGAGATCGTCGCGCAAAGTCGCATCTGTGAAGTCCGTCATGGAGCCAATTTTGAATCGACCGCTCCCTGGATGTAAGGACATATCGAGTTGCAAAACACCGCGAACCGATTTTTTGGCACTTTGTGCGGCCTTCGCGATTTCGGCACTTCCGAGTAAGCCGCCTTCTTCACCAGCGTACCAATAAATCTCGACGTCGCGCTGGAGGCGCGGAGCCTGCGCGATCAAGCGCGCGATTTCGGCGAGGTTGGCCGACCCGGAAGCATTGTCATCAGCTCCCGGTGCTTTTTGGCCTCCCATCCAAGACTGATTGATGGAATCAAAGTGTCCGCCCAAGATCACCACGTCTTGGCCCGTCGTTTGGCCCTCAAACTTCAAGCGCAAACTCGGCATCGGGGTGCTCTGATGGCGGATCAGATCAAAGCTCCAGGGGTTAACTCCTGAGGAAAGGGCTTTGAGTTGAGCGATCAGACGATCTCGGAACTGAATGACGACTTGTTCTGTCGCCGTGTTCTTATGTTGGCGGTTGCTGAAACCAGAGAGGAAGCGAATTTGCTCTTCGATGTTTTGTTCGGAAACTTGCCGCGTGAGCGATTCAATGCGTGGGTCAACGGCGAGCGGGGTGCGGGGAAGGCCCACATTCTTGGCTTCATCGGGCGACGCTTGGCCGGCTGAAGTGCGAGCGGATGTTTCAAGACTGCGACGGTGTCCGGCGACGAGTTGGGGAAACGCGATCTCTTTGGCCCACTTCACAGCTTCGCGAGAGGTGGCTTGCGGAGAAAGATCTTGAATCTGTTCATGCCCACCACATGCTCCGCGATCGTGTGCGGCTTCGGCAACGCGCACTCGATCCGCACCTTTCAACTTGGCCAGGGCGACGCGCGACTGGGGTTCAATGGCGACCACTTCGAGTTTCAACTGCTGAAGAAGTTGAGAATCTACCAACACCCAATGTGCTTCAGAGGGGAAAACTTCGGCATGAGGCGAAGTTACGTGGGCCAAGGCGTTGGATATCGAGAGCGTCGTTGTGCAGATCAAGGTGCATATGCACAAGTTTTGGCGCAATCGGTTGCGCAGAGAGGGCGTGGTGAAATCGAGCTTTAACGAAGAGCGAAAAGATGAGCGAAAATTAGTCATGCTCTAGCGTTGAAATTGAGGAATATGTTGTCGAGGTAAGTTCCAAAACGGAACCGAAATTGCGACGTCCGGCGAGTTTGGCTCCAGCTTGTCACTGGACAGACGTCGAGAAGTCTCGACCTCTGTCGAGCAAGCCGAAGATTGTGTGCGCCAAAGGAGTCGAACTCGTGAGTCTCGGTCGAAAGCTATCGAGCGTCGGGAATGGTCGGCACATCATTGCAGACGATGGGAATTCCCCGTTGATGAAGGGCTGCGGCCTCTCGATCAATTTCAATGGCCTCACCGAGCCACTTGATGTGGGCTGTGAGCAAATCTTGCGAAAGTGTAAGAGGTGAGCGGAGTCCAAAATCTAAGGCGCGCATATGATGGCGCGGCGAAAGCCTCGCAATCCGTCGGATGCTTTCAAGCATGTGACGGAGCATGCAGTTTGATTTTCGAAGTTCCGAAATGTCAGGTCGAGGTCCGCCGAGGTATTGACCATCGCGGGTTGGCCAGTGACCCTCGAGCTCTTGGAGGAGCTGATGTGCCTCATTGGCCAAATGTTGATGGGCGATGAATTTCTCTGGCGAAGAATTCAAGGCCCTTCGCAATCGACGCTGAATCGAAATTGGGGAAAGCAAGGGCGGAAGAATTTCGGCCTCAAGCTCGCGACCGATCGAGAGGGACTTACGGACTGGGCCATCCGCAAACTGTGAACGATAGGCTGGAGTTTCATGCATCGAGATGAATTCATCACAAACGATCTGGATGCGGGCTGAAGAGTTTTGCCATTCCAGGGCGCGCTCATCGAAATTGTAGCCAAGGAAAGGTAAGTAACTGCCGAAGATCGCGAGGCGCTCGAGAGAGATCAGTTTATCGGTAAGGGCCTGACTTTCGCCTTGGCTCAGTTGGGCATAAAGTACACCGCGTGTTCGGTTCAGTTGAATGGCCTCGCGCAAATGTGTTCGAAAGCACTCTGGACCTCGAGTATTTCGTCTCTGCAAAGACTCCCATTCGGAAGGAAAAGAGCTGGGGTCCTGCGCCACGGCGGTGGAGGTCGAAAGGATCGCGAGTACGCCCAGTCCGACTGCACTCGATCGTGACAACATCCGCGTGAACCCGGACAATGAAGTGGTCCATGGCCAAGGCATCGAGGTGAAGGTTTTGAGCCAACTCATCATCGCCTGCACAGTTTCACTCCTTGTGCTTCACGCGTTTTGGGCCGATTGGCTTTGGCGTCATGAGCTCGTTGATTTGCGCGAGCGCTTGGGTTCTTGGCAAATCGAATCGCGCTTTCAGCTCTTGTCAGGACTTCTCGTGATCAACGGCATAAGTCTCTTGATCTTTTGGCCGGGTTCGCCACTCAGACTCGCGCACGCAAATGCAATCTACCATCTTTTGCTAGCCGCGGATGAGGCGCGGAGAATTTTTCCAAACCCGCGCGCAAATGCGCCTCGTGGTGTCTTCCTCGTGAATCATTTAATGTGGACTCTGTTATCTTGGTTGTGGATCGCTCATCGAGGCGCAGAACCCGTAGCGGGATCCGAGATATGAGCTTTCTGGGTATGAGTACGGAAATGAAACGAGGCCCAAGAGATTATGCAGAGAGATGAGCGAAAAAACATTGGCTAAGAAGATTGGCCAGAAGCATTGGCCAATGACCCTGGCCACTTGAGCTGGAAAAATTACGAGTTCGTCTAAACTTTGATCGGATGCTTGAACCTATGACGACGGAGCTCAAACAACAAAAGGTGGTTCGAGAAGGGCGACTGAATGGCGTCGCGCCGGTCCTTCGTGCCTTGGATCTCGTCGGCTCCCGGCCTGCACTGATTTTTCCAGGCCAGTCGGTGGTGAGTTTTGCGGAGCTAGGTCGACGGGCCGAGATCTATCAAAGTGCTTTAAAGAAATTAGGGCTTCAATATGGTGACAAAGTTTTGTTGGCAGAGGGTCTACAAGCCGATCTTTATGCCTTTGTGCTGGCGGCCTTGGCGCTTGGAATTGAGGTCGCGGTTGTCGAACCATGGATGCCTTTGGATCGGATTGAAGGAGTGGTGAGAGGCTTGAAACCCCGATTGCTCCTGGCTTCCTGGTTGGGTCGCTTTTGGGGATTACGAGTGCCCGCAATTCGCGGCATCCCGATCTGGAAATCTCTATCGCAACTCCGCGCCCTGGCCGCCACCGGTACAAGTCTCGAAGTCGTCGGCGTTGAGCCTCAGCACGGTGGCCTCTTGGCTTTCACCAGTGGCACCACAGGTGCGCCGAAGGGTGTCGCGAGACGCCACCAGTATCTGCTCGATCAACATCGCGTACTCTCACAGGCTCTGCATCACGATCGATATTCGGGTCCAGAGCTCACCATTTTCACAAACTTCGTTTTCGCGAATCTCGCCAGTCAGCGTGCTTCAGTGGTGATTCCGCCGGCTTGGAAAGCTCGGCATCTGCGTTGGGCTGGCGAACTTCCGACAGCTTTGGCGCCGCAGACAGCCACATTGGGCCCTGCATTTTTACAGCTGCTGTTGAAACATACGGGTTATACCTCACTTCAAGAAGTCCACGTGGGAGGGGCGCTTACGGACTGCGAGATCTTTGAAGCGGCCTTTCGACGGTTTCCCGAATCTGACTTCGTGCATATTTACGGATCGAGTGAAGCTGAGCCGGTGGCCCTTATGGATGCTCGCGAGGCCGTGCAGGTCTCGCGAGACGCGGGCTGTTTTCAGACGCTAGCCTTGGGGCGCCCGATTGAAATGATCCAGTCTCAGCTTGAGCCCGATACGGCCTGGGTCACAGGTCCGCATGTTTGCCAATTCTACGTCGGCCAAGGCGAAGGTGTCGTAGAGGAAAACCGGCAAAATAAACGCCGCGATGAACAGGATCGGGTTTGGCATAAAATGGGGGATCGAATCGCCGAACGCCAAGGGATTTGGTGGTACGCGGGTCGATCGGCTCAGTCCGAAGCGGATTTTCAGTGGGAGCAACGTCTGGCCGCAAAGCTTGGGCATAGCCGTGTGTTTTTGATGCGAAATGCCTGTGGCGGGGTCGTCTATGTCGACGGCGATACAGAGTCTTTACAGCGAGCCTGGAGTGAGATTGCCGAAGCTCAAGACATCATGGAATTGAGAAGCTGTCGAATTCAAAGAGATCGCCGACATCGGGCGCGAATCGACCGAGCGCAGAGCGCGAAGGCGAGTCGTCAGTGGCGGAAGAAGGATGCGTGAGTCGACCGCATTGTAGCTGAGAAATTGATGCTCTTAATGAGTTGGACTCTCACTTGACGTCAAACTTTTCTCCTAAAGGAGTGAAAGATGAAACCAACAACCCCGACCTTTCCTACCAACTCAGCCGCCGCGTGGTGGGCTTATGTGAAAATGCGCTTTCCCATCCCTGTCTACTTGCTACTTTCCGGAGGTCTAGCTCTCTCCGGCGCGGCTCAGGCGGGCGGCGGCGATCATCCCGGTGGCCTCTTCAATTTAAAAACCTTGGCTAGTTTTTTGTATGCGCTGTGGTTGTTTGGCACGCTTCGCTTGATGGATGAGCTTAAAGACTACGACAAAGACGTCGTGGCCAATCCGTCGCGACCTCTGCCGCAGGGATGGCTCAGTCAGAACCACGTGGGACGCGTCATCCAATATTTGATGCTCGCAGGTCTCCTCGGCTCATTCGGGTTCGCGCTGCACTCGGGATGGGCCGCTGGTTTGGCGATTGTGACGACACTCTGGCTTTGGCTGATGTATCGAGAGTTCTATGTCGGCGAGGCCCTCGGCAGAAGTCCTCTCGCTTACGCGATCACGCATCAAGTTATCCTCATTCCATTTTGTATCTTGATGGCTGCCGCTCAAGACGCGGGTCGAACGAGCGTGATGATCATCGAGGACCCTCATCCGTGGATTCCGTTTGTGAGTCGTGAGTTCGTAGGAGCCCAGACTGCGCAGATCTTGGCATGGTCTGTTGCAGTGTTGGGAAGCTTCTTCACTTACGAAGTTTCTCGCAAGCAAGATGCTGATGCCCATCCTATCCTCGCAACTTATCGACAAATCTACGGCATTAAAGGTAGTGCCATCATTGTCATGTTTCTCACTTTGATTGCCCTAGGTGGAGCTTCGCAGACAGGCCTCACGGTCTGGATGGCGCCCTTTTCCGCGCTGACCTTTCTTTCGTACATCGTACTGTTGTTTAAACCGCGTGCGCACAAAGTGATTGAGGGTATGGCGACGCTCTCGCTGTTTTTCCACATTTGGGCTCCGATCCTCAATGCTCTGATCTTTGGTACAGCGGCATCAAAGTAAAACGTTTCGTCTTGAAGTGGGTGGAAAATGAGTTTGTTGATCATCCGGCCTGAAGAGCTTCGATCTTTATCTGAAACCGATCGGCGTGATTTGCTGACACGCGAAGCCGGAGGCAAGGCTCGCAATATGGCGAGTATGAGCCTTCTGGGTGTACCTGTACCCGAATGGTTTTCCGTGACTGCCTCGAGCTTCAGGTTATTCATCACTCAGAATCGCCTCGATCAAATGTTGAAGTTACCCTTTGATCTCCACACCGATGCGCGCACGGTGAACTTTGACGCCATTGCCTCAGAGATTGAAGCTCAGTTTCTCAAAAGCCAAGTTCCTGTGGAGGTCCGTAGTGCCATTCAGGCCGAGTTGGCTCGTTTGGGTTGGCAGCAGCAAACGGTTGCGGTCCGCTCATCGGGATTGGATGAAGATTCGGCTGAAAACTCCTTCGCGGGCCAATTCTCAAGTTATCTTTTCCAAAAAGGTGAGGAGCAAATTCTCGAATCCCTAAAACGCTGCTGGGCTTCTGGATTTTCGGCACGGGCCTTGGCCTATCGCGTAGAGCGCGGAATTAAGTTGGAACATCTCGCTGTTGGTGTCGTGATCCAAAAAATGGTCGATGCCCGTGTGAGCGGCGTTGCCTTTTCGCGCAATCCCGTTCGCGCTCTGGATCGGGACTCTGTTTTGGTTTCGTCTGTCTATGGTTTGGGTGAAGGGCTGGTCAGCGGTTACTTAGAGAGCGACAACTTTGATGTGTCCAGGGCCTCCCTTCTGGGGTCAAGCTCGGCTCCACTCCAATACAAGTCGGAACTGGTTGAGAAAAACGAAGCTTTTCGTCGAAACGAGGCCGGTGGCCTTGTTAAGGTCGCGGTATCCGCAGACAGCGCCAAAGCGCCGAGCCTTTCTGCGCCTGAGGTTCAAGCCGTGGCGCAATTGGTGGTCGATCTTGAAAAAAAGCTCGGCTCACCCCAAGACTGCGAATGGGCCTTTGATGCTCAACAGCTCTACTGTGTGCAAACTCGGCCGATCACGAGTCTGCCTCCGGATGTCTTCTTTCAAACAGATGTGCGCGGCCAAGAGCCTACGCTATGGGATAACTCTAACATCATCGAGAGCTACTCGGGCGTGACGACACCGTTGACCTTTAGCTTTGCCTCGCGCGCTTATCGGCAGGTCTACATTCAATTCTGCGATGTTATGGGTGTGCCGCCGGCTTGGATCATCGAGCGAGAAGATGTGTTTCGCAACATGCTGGGTCTCATCCGCGGGCGGATCTACTATAACCTCGTCAATTGGTATAAGCTGGTGCTGCTTTTGCCGGGATCCGCCTCGAACAAGTCCTTCATGGAAACCATGATGGGCACTAAACAAGGACTCAAGCCCGAGGTTGCTAAACTTTTTGAGTTCGTTCAGCATCCTCCGAGATACTCTCTCGTTCAGAAACTCACTTTGTTGGCTAAAACGGTCGGTCGCTTCTTGCAGATTGATTCACTCATTGCAGAGTTTAACCGAAGCTTTGTGCCGACTTACGAAACGGCACGGCACAAGAATTATCGTTCGCTACCTCTCGATCAGTTGCTTCGCGAGTATAGTCACCTGGAGACGGCGTTTCTATCGCGTTGGCAGGTGCCGATTATCAACGACTACCTCTGCATGATTTTCTTCGGTTTGCTCAAGAGCCTCACAGAGAAGTGGGTGGCCGGAGGTGACGCAACTCAGTCACAAGCTGTTCAGGCTCTGCAGAATGACTTGCTGTGTGGTCAGGGTGATCTTGAATCCACAGAGCCGACAAAGACGCTGATGAGGATTGCGGCGGATATCGACAAGACCCGCGACGAAGCGTTTAAAAAGTGGTTTGTGTCTGACAAGCCCGATGCAGTATGGGCCGAGATCAAAGCCGGTCGCGATCCCAAAGTGAAAGCGGCTTTTGAGAGCTTTCTTGATAAATATGGATTTCGCTGCATCAATGAGTTGAAGCTTGAAGAGAGCGATCTCCACGATGACCCAGCTTTCGTTGTCGGCAGTGTGCAAAGTTATATCCGCACCAAGGCCTATGATATTGAAGCCATGGAAAGACGTGAAAAAGAGATTCGTGCCAAGGCCGAAGATGAACT
The DNA here is from genome assembly GCA_947462815.1 of Pseudobdellovibrionaceae bacterium. Taxonomy (GTDB): domain Bacteria; phylum Bdellovibrionota; class Bdellovibrionia; order Bdellovibrionales; family JAMPXM01; genus UBA2339. Next base: position 2,067 of record CANHQR010000028.1, on the reverse strand, counting down.
TCGCCGCCGCCTGGGTGGATGGAAGCTGTGGTTCTACAATTGGATTCTCCATCAGACGCGAAGAGCCGTGCGCAATCGGGAGAATCTGCGTTTTGCGCGCACGAAAGTCTTTGGCGTTGCTCGGCATTTGATTAGGGCTATGGGCTATCGCTTGCAGCAGCTCGGGATTTTGCAAGCGGAGCGAGATGTATTCTATTTAACGATTGAAGAGTTAATCGCCTACAATGAAGGGCGCAGTGTGACTTTGGCTCTCGGCGAGCTCGCCAAACTTCGAAAGGCTGAATTCCAGGCCTACGATCGATCTATGCCTCCGCCCGATCGCTTCCTTCTGGAAGGTGCGGTGGGTGTGAGTCTGCCGTTTGCCCAGGTCCTTGCGGAGCTCGATCTATTGGCGAAAGATCGACCGAAGTCGGATGATCCTAATGTGCTCATCGGGACGCCCTGCTGTCCAGGTGTTGTCGAAGGTGCAGTCCGAGTTGTACGCGACATGAAAGATGCTGAGGGTATCGATGGCGAAATACTTGTTACTGAGCGCACGGATCCGGGCTGGGTACCGCTCTATCCGAGTTGTAGCGGTCTTTTGATCGAACGCGGAAGTTTATTGTCTCATTCGGCGGTCGTCGCTCGTGAGCTGGGGCTGCCGACCATCGTGGGAATTTCGGGCGGTCTCATGAAGAAGTTGAAGACAGGTGATCGTGTCCGTCTCGATGGAGCGCGAGGTGAAATGCGTATTCTCGAGAAGGCACCCTAAGACTCGTGATCAAGCGAGTCGACAAGTCGTCAAACCTCAGACTGCAGCCAGTAAGATCATGGGCCTTTGGCCGGAAGTGGGATCAGCGACATGAGTGAGTCTTCATCACAAATGAACGTCACATCTGAAGTGATCAGCTTGGGATCTGCACCGCTTCAGGGACAGATCTTGAGTCAATTCTTGGGCTTAGGGGCCGAGGTCTCACCGCCCCAAGTCGATTCCATGGAAGCTCGGTTCGTAGGTCGTTCGCTTGATGTTCCGAATATGTTTTTCGCTCTGAATTCGCCTGATGGGTTTTCCCGAATGGGTGCGACGCAAAGTTTAGATCAAGGGCGAGCGGTGGCTTTGGGCTTCTTCGCATCGACCTGCGAAGGTGAGAATCGCCGAGCTGCGTTTCAAAAGCTCACCCAGGCTGCGGAAGACTGGGCTCGACAGCGCGGCGCGAGTCGAGTGGTTGGGCCGATGGTGATGACGACATGGTTTCCTTATCGTGCGCGACTCTGGCAAGAGGACAAATCACAAATCGGGCCGACGCCCAGATTCTCTTGGGAGCCTCAGCAGGTCGTTGGCGACGAATTTTTATGGCCTGAGAATGGATACAAGATCTTGGAGAAGTACCATTCCAAAGGTCTCGGAAATCTAGTGGGCTTCGCGGCCAAGCTGAAGCCTTCGCGGGAAAAAGCCGAGGCGGCGGGCTTTCGCGCTCATACCTTTGCAGATTTGATTCTTGAACCGGGCTCTCGAGCGGAGTTGATGCGTGGGCTTTACGATATGTCGATGCAGAGCTTCGATGAGGCTTTTCTATTTACGCCGATTCCCTATGCGGTCTTTGAGTCGCTCTATGTAACAGGACTCTCGGCACTGAAGGGCGGGCCGACGAGCTTACAGCATGCGTATCTTTTGCGATCGCCTTTTGGGGAGCCGGCGGCTTTTTCATTTGCTTTCATCGACCAAGACTATGTGGTCATTAAGACTTTAGCGGTCTCGGCGAAGTTCCGTGGGCAAGGGCTTTCGAGCGCCGTGATGAGCTACTCATGTGAGTCTGCTCTTGCGGCCGGTCATGATCGGATGATTCATGCCCTCGTAAGGCGTGGTAACATCTCGGAGACCTATGCCGGTAAGGCTGAGGATCTCTGGGAACATCGCTACGCCTTGTTTGCGAAGAATTTGTAAACTGGGCCAGTTGATTGTGCTTTGGGGTTTCACGAGGCGAGGCGCTGAATTTGCTCTGGCCTCGAGGAGATGCCTCGACCATGTCCACATTGCTTTCCACTAGGCGCCACTTCCGAGCAGCGGACAGCTGTGGTTCGTAGGGG
>CANHQR010000027.1 GCA_947462815.1 Pseudobdellovibrionaceae bacterium | reverse complement strand
TGGATTTTTTGGGTGAGGATTTCGATGTCGCGACCTGAGCCAAAGGTGGGAGTGGCTGAGTGCCCAGCTTCTTGATCGACTCGGCATTTTGAGCGAGACGAAAACTTTGCGGCAGCCAGAGTCCGCCAAAGAGCTGTTGATAGCGTTCGGTGGATTCCTGGGAGGCATCGACGGGCTGAGTTTTGCGAAAAGCGTTGAAGAGATCTTGAGCGAGATTCTGGCGAAGTTCGCGATCAGGTAGAGTGAAGGTCGGGGATTCTGGAAAAAACGGCAGTTCGAGGCGACCTTTCGCGCCGATTTCAAAGAAGCCGACAAGTCCCGCGATTTCGACATTCGGCCTTGGCGATGCGATGTTGGAAAACTTAAGGAAGCTCTGCAGATCGACGCGTGAAAGATGTGCGTGCGAATATTCGGTAAACGGGCGTTCCGCCTCGCGCTTTAAGGCAGCTCGGAGCTGCTCCACACGAAACTCAAGCTGCTTTTCAAGCCTTCCTTGCAATGAGCTTCGATGCTCATTCGCCAGACGCATCGGGAGAGTTGTGCCGAGCCAAGCGGAGAGGCCGAGCAGGCAGAGGCCGGCGACGATCAACAACAAGTTCAGACGGCGACGTTGTTCCACAACATTGAAGATGGTGGGCGTCTTCATGACTCACGCCCTTCGGACTTCGCATCGGGCGTTGTTTCGTCGATCAGACGATAGCCCAGGCCGCGCACCGTGATGAGGTGGCGTGGAGTCTTGGGTTGTGGCTCAATTTTTTTGCGAAGCTTGGCGATGTGAATGTCGACGGTGCGTGTGTCGTAGTCTTCACCGGATTTGTATCCCCAAACTTGACGCAAAAGCTCGTCGCGGGTTTTGGTTCGTGCGCCTTCGCTTCGCAAGTATTGGAGAAGCTCAACCTCAAGCAACGTGAACTCGATGTTCTTTCCGGACTTGATGTGGTGGCCCAGTAGATCCAGCGGTGAAATTTCCAGGTCATCACCGATTCGAAACTTTTGTTGTGCGGCTTGATTCGTGCGGCGAAGCAGGCTCTGCACGCGGGTGAGCAAAACACGAACGGAAAAGGGCTTAGGAATATAGTCGTCCGCACCGAGTTCAAGTCCGTGGACGAGATCGTCCTCAGAAGTCTTGGCCGTGAGCATGATGATAGGAAGTTGTGGTTTCGCCCGGCGAACCTGGCTGCAAATGCTAAAGCCATCGAGCGTAGGCAGCATGATGTCGAGAATGAGCAGATCAAACTTATCATTGAGAGCGACTTCAGCGCCTCTGGCGCCGTCGCTTTCCGCTCGAACTTCAAAACCATGAAAGACGAAGAGATTCACTAAGCCTTGTTGAATCGAAATTTCATCTTCGACGATCAACACGCGAGCGGCAGGGCGTGTGGGGCTTGTCGTTGAATCGAGCTTTTGACTCATGCGTGTATGGCTCATGGGTTCAGGTTAAGGCCTCTTCGCCTTGAAGATTGTAACGACTATGTAAAAGCACTGACCAGTTGTTTTACATGAGCCTGCCTAGTGAGCGCCGGGCGCCAAAGTCCACACTCAAGCTCACCACGGAGGTGAGTGTGCATCGAGGAAAGCGGCTTGGAATCTGGGTTGTGAGCGGGGTGATCGGCTATGTTTTGGGGTGCGTTTTTGGGGGCGGCGAGGCGGCGGCGGAGGAAAAGTTGGCGGTGGTGACCTCGGATCGATCGCGGCGGGTGGTGGCGACACAGACGCCGCGGCTTGCAGCTGAGCTGAAGGCCGGGGGATGGGCTTGGGGTGCGCCGGCTTATATTCGCGCTTTCAAACGCGAGCGCGCTTTGGAGCTTTGGTTGAAGCGCGGCGATCGCTTTGAGATTTTTCGCGAGTATCCGATCTGTGCGATGTCGGGTGGGCTTGGACCCAAACAAAAGCAAGGCGACCAACAAGTACCTGAAGGCTTGTACGCGGTCACGCGGAGGAGCCTCAATCCCTATAGCGTATTTCACCTCTCGATGAACATCGGATATCCGAATGCGCAGGATCGTCAGTTGGGTCGCACGGGTGGTGACATCATGATTCACGGCAACTGCGTGTCCTTAGGATGCTTGGCCATGACGGATCCTGGAATCGAAGAGATCTACACCTTGGTACAAGCCGCGCTCACGGCGGACGCGGCTGATCCTCGCGGTGTGCCGGTCCACATATTTCCATTTCGTATGGAGAGACTTGAACTTTGGCGTCATTGGCGTTGGCCGCACTTTGAGTTTTGGCGAAAACTTAAGCCTGTCTATGACTCGCCCCACACAGCTGGAGGTGGGGCCGCGTCACTTTGCAATGCAAGCTCTTGCCGAGACAAAACTTAACTTTGCAGTGACTTCACAATCTTCGTGACCCAGCGCCGAGGTGTGACGCGCACACTTTGCGTGATCATGAAGTTCATCACACCTTCGATGGCGACGCGCTGGCCCTGCATCATGGCTTTATATCCATAATCCGCCACTTGCTTCGAACTGGGTGGTCGCATCTTTTCAAAAAGCTTCACCTTCTCCATTTTGGCTGTGGATTGAAAGTTGGAAGCCGTTGGCCCAGGGCAAAGTGCGGTGACGAGCACGCCTGAGTCTTGAAGTTCTTCGGCGAGAGCTTCTGAAAACGACAGCACATAGGCCTTTGATGCGTAGTAGACGGACATCAAGGGTCCGGGTTGGAACGCCGCGGTTGAGGCGACGTTAAGAATGTGGCCACGGCCACGTTCGCGCATGGGGCGACCGAAGAGATAGGTGAGCTCGGTGAGCGCACGCATGTTCACCTGCATCATGCGCTGTGTGACGCCCCATTCGGTATCTAAGAAGGGGCCATAAGATCCAAAGCCCGCATTGTTCACCAAATAGTTCACGTGAAGACCGAGGTTGCGGCACTCGTTGAAAATCGTCTGCGGAGCGTCGGGCTGCGAGAGGTCGATGGCGATCACCACACAGCGAACTCGATAAGAAGCTTCCAACTCGCGGGCGAGCTCTTGAAGTTTGTTGGTGGTGCGGGCCACGAGAATCAGGTGAATGCCATCTTGGGCGAATCGACGGGCGAGTTCCAAGCCGATGCCGCTTGAGGCTCCTGTCACCAAAGCAAAGTCAGTTTGGTTTGGAGTGGCTTGAGAAGTTGATGAGGGTTTGGCCATGTGTGCTCCTTGGGTCTTGATCGGTGTGCGGCAAGCTATGAAAAACTTCGGCGGACTTGAGGGATTTGGGTATCGAATTTCTAGAATCGAATTCGAGCTTCAATCTGTGAAAGTTGAAGGAGCTTGGCAAGTCCAACGTTGATTCTTCGGGACGTGACAAATCAACCCGAATAAAAAAGCCAAGGGACGTGTCCCTTGGCTCTCAGTTGAAACTGCGATCGACGCGACCGAAGATTAGATCGAGTCCGCTTCACCATCGATCAAGAGTTCAACGTCCTCGCCGACGACCAGGCCGCCTGTTTCGAGCGCTTTGTTCCAAGTTAGGCCAAATTCTTTTCGGTTGATTTTGCCAGCCAGTTCAAAGCCCACTTTATCCTTTTGCGTGAAGGGGTTTTTGGTTTTGCCGATGAACTTTCCTTTGAGGGTGACGGGCTTTTTGATGCCCTTGATCGTGAGATCGCCCGTGACGCTGATCTCTTGACCCGGCTTGGCCACAAACTCTTTCGCTACAAACTTGATGGTTTTGTTGGCGGGCTTTGTGACATCAAAAAAATCGGGATTGCGAAGGTGATCATCGCGATCTTTGTTGTTCGTGTCGACCGAACCGGTATCGATGGTGACGTCCAAGCTCTTCACTTTGCCGGCCTTCTCATCAAACGTGAAACTACCTTCAGCTTTGTTGAAGCGGCCTTTCACCGATGAAACAACCAAGTGTTGAATCTTAAAACCCACGTTGAGGTGAGTTTGGTCGAGATTGTACTTAACCGAAGCAAAGGCCGGAGCTGACATCAGAGTCGCGGCGGCAAGGGCGCAAGCTGACTTCAAAACAAATGCTTTCATATTCAAGACCTCCAAGTCTGTGACAGAAGTTTGCTGAATGGGGGTGTCGGCTGTCGAGATGTATTGTGAACAGTTTAAGAGGCTCTGCGTCCTGGAGGATGACGGACGACCTCGACTTTGGTCGAACTGCTTATTTTGCAATCACCATTGAGTGATGCAGCGACAGATCAACAGTCCGAGCCTAGACCTTGTTTGGTTGCGCGCATGTCTGCGACAAGCAGGTCTTAAATCCGCGTCCGCTTCGACTCCGGTTTGATTTGTGTAGCAAGGCCCCTCATCTCCATCGTCGATCCAAATGTCACGGCTGCGGTTGTGAACCAATTGCGTCCCGCAGAACTGCTTCAGAGTTTTGGTGAGTGTCGTTGACAAGAAGACTCAGAATTTTTGTTAGTCTCTCACTCTGTTCGCCCTTCAATTCCTTCGAAGGGCGACTCTTTCGGAGGGCTATTTGAAATCATTGGGCCAAGGACCTGGATGCCGCCGGACCAACTTCGATAGAGAAGTGTGTCCATACCAATGTGGATGAAGGAGAGCCAAAGCGCTGTGTAGTTGGCTGCAAGGCCCCACAGGCGCAAAGTTTTTCCGTCCGAAGTTGACGGGTCAACAGCGCTTGCCCAGGGCCAATGCTCCCAAGGCCAATAAGAAACGAAGGCGAGAGCGGTGAGGGGCAGGGTTCAGCCAATCAGTAAGTAGGCATCAGATCGAGTCATCCGCGAGCTTTGGTGGCGCAGTGAGTTTTCAACGATCCCTTAATACTCAGCGGCGTGAATGCCGCGATTGAGAGCGAGGGCGAGAAAACTCCAAGGCGCGAATGCGTAAATGGCAAAGCGAAGATTAAAGAGCGTCTTCGGCCAACGATATGACGAGTGATGGAATAGGGGCAAAACAGCGAGTCCGGCCGCGGAAACGACGACGACAGCCGAAATGAAAGACCACAGGGCGTTGAGGCTTTGTATCGAGCTGGGCTCGTAGAAAGGATAGGACTTCAGGACGACCAGCAAGCCTATGGCCACAGATAGAACATGCGCCATCCGAGACTCCAGTTGCAGCAGGCGATGTGTGGCCGCGGCGAGTTGGCCCATTGGATCGCTTTGAAGACGGAATACGAGCTGTCGCGACAAACCATAACTCTGGAGAACGGAGTGAGTTGCCGTAAGTCCCATGCTTAACGCGAGAATCGGTAGATAGACTTCCTTTGAGCCGAGCGATTGAACCAAGCCAAGAATCAAGAGCGTTGATCCGAAAACGATCAGCAAGGTCACATGCCGCAGTCGGCATCCCTGCCAGCGAAGTACCAATCTCGGAATGTAGGCAATGTCAGAAGTGTGAGCCCAGCAATGATGTGGAAGGCATTGAGAAACAAAAAGTTGACCAGACAGTCGATCTTCAAGTGAGCATTGGACCATCGCCGCAGGAGGTGACTTTCGAAGCCGAGCAAAACGATCGCGATGATCGGAAGGGCGAGGATCACATACGAAAGTGGCGCGCGAAAAAGCGGAAACATTCAAATCTCCATGGGCCTCGCTGAAGTCGGCGATTCATGAATCGGTGGGAGTTTCGGCGTCACCAAATGTGATTCAGCTGAGTAAAGACTCTGCAGCCATAGGAGATAGGGCCTATTTGGCCAATCCTCGTCAATCATGCGACGTGGGGAAAAGTGAAAATTAGAAGTTTCTCGTGCTTCCGCGAGAAAAAACTGTTGGGACAGCCAGCGGCGAAACTCCATTTTGATTCTCTCGCTCAATGATGACCATGCATTCTTGGGTCGGGGAGAATGCACAAAAATTCGCGTTAGAGATGAGCGTTCAGTGAGAGGCTCGAGCGTGATCAGCATGCGGTTCTTGACTTGGTGGGGGCCGGGCTCGCCGAAGCTTGAGACGGCCAAGCAAAAATTGCCGCCCCAGACCGTGAAGTCCAATTGAGCGCGATCGCCTTTAAAGCGACGAATCGCCCGATCGGCCCAGGTCTCGCCGGTAATTCGATAGTCAATGATGACGCGCGCGTGGCGCTCGTACTGCTCATATCGAGGCCTCGATTCCGGCGTGCGCCCATGAACATTGGCGAAGTGAGCCAGATCAAAAGCATTCGCCGGCACCAAGTACCAAGGAGCATCTTGATGGACCTGAGCTTCTCGGATGGAAACAAAGTCGTTGGGATCCTCATCGTTGAAAAACGGCAATGGGAACAGGGCTTGGGGGCCGTTGAAGAAAAAGGCAAGGCCACCGCGCTCGGCGACGGGAAAGCGAGTGAGCTTGGCCCAAGCTGGCGGTGGGCTTTGTTCGGCGTAGGGTATGCGGGTGCAGTGACCTTCTTGAGCATCGAATTCCCATTTGTGAAACGGGCAAACAATTTGCGTGCGAAGGTTTCGCGAGCAGGCTCTCGAGATCACTTCTCCTGAAACGAGACCTGCACCCATGTGGGGACAGTGCGCACTCGTCACGAAAAGCGTGCCGTCGAGATCGCGAAATGTGAGAAACTTCTTCCCGCAGATTTCGCGAAGTTGCGGACGCTCGTTGAGCTCCTTTGAGCGCCCGAGAAAGAGCCAGCTTTCAGGAAGTCGAGGCATGTGGCTCATGATATTCCTTTCGCTCGCAACGTGTGCCGAAGTTGGTCTTGCGCCTCTTGAAGTTGAGCAGGCGCTGGGCGTCCGTCGACCGCGTTTGTGAAGAGTCCGAGAGCCATCAGCGCGCGCAGGATTTGCCAGGAGAGATCCACTTGATCTTTGCGAAAATCATAGCGTGCCGATCGCGGGACGAGATGATGGTTTGAGTGCCATTCGCCGGCCAGCCATCCCGCCAGTCGCAAATTCAAGGAAAGATCAGGAGCAGAAACCTCGCGATCGGCGCGACGCTGATCGCGACCCGAACCGTGAGATTTATAGTTGAAGTGGCGGACACTGAAAAGCCAGAGACTCACGCCCCAGGCGAGTGCGCCGACTCCGGTGTTTCCTCCTATGAAAAAGGCCAACGTGAACCACATCAACCAATTTATGCCGAAGTCCTTCAGCGTGTCGAGAGGATGGACCAGACTACCCCAGCGTCGGTAGGTTTCGTAGTCGTTGAGTTTCAGTCCCCAGCGAGGATGCGCGAGCGGTGCGAGCAATCGGCAGGCCCTTTCGTAGTCTTCTCGCGAAAGCTCCGGCGAGATCCTCTGGTGATTGGCGTCAGCCAACATGCAGGCGAGCCAGCCCAGGCGTGGAGCGTAAGGATCAAGTAACGTGTCAGCATAGGCGTGATGCACTTGATGGGACAGCACATAGACTTCCTCAGGAACCGTACGCGGGGCGAGGTGGCGAAGCAGGGTGAGCGCCCAGGGATTTCGGGCGCGGAAAGCGCGATGTGATCCGAGGCGATGATAGTAGAGAGTGCCGTGCCAATTCATCGCCAGCGAACAGAGCGCGAGGCCTGCGAAAAACGCCGTCCAAGAGAAGTGAGCGACGAAAAACCCAGCGGCGATCGAGAGAAATATCAAACTGACGCTGAGGTTAAAGACGCCGAGCCAGAGTCGACGATCACGATCTATGCGTAGATTGCGAACGTACTCGAGCAGAACTTCCTGAGCGCGGGGGACTCGACCTGCATAACGGGGGCGAGCGAGCAAGTGCTGAAGAAAAGACGAGTCGAGCCGAGCTGAGCTTGTTCGAGTTGGGCTAAGGGCCGGAGTGTCGAAGTTCGGTGCCGGCGAGATTGTGGATGAATTGTGATCAAGCTCTGCCGCCATGGCGCTCAGTCTTCAATTTTGCCGTGATGGCGTCATGTGCTCATGATGCAAGGCGATAGTGGCGGGGACAGGCTTGGCGATCGTCCGAAGACTTGTCACGCTCATGATCGATCGAGCGACTTTCAATTGAATTCCTGAATTTCAGGATCGAAATCCGCGATGAGCCTTTGGCGCCATCGCAAGGAGAGTTCAGCATGCTCATGGCGAAGACGGGGATAAAAGCTTGGAGAGATCTGGCGGCCCATCGGGTTTTGAGTGGAGTTTTAGGTGGGGTTTTGAGTGGAGTTTTGGTTTTGGTGGCCGGATCGGCTTTTGCCGCGCCGAAGAAGGCCGCGGACCTACCACCGACCGCACCACGATTTGCGACGACTTTAGAGGGCGCGACGGGCGTGCCGATGAGCGCCTATCCCTTCATGTCAGAGCCACAGTTTCAAGAGCTGATGAAAAAGGCCCGTAAAGGTGAGCGACGAATCGCTTCGAACGGATATGACTTCGAAGGGTCTTTGTCCCCCCAATTTAAGAACTTCCGCGAGCGATTTCTACAGGTCACGCAGGCCAGCGAGATCGATCCTTTGCTCGCTAAACTCGAGGCCGAGTTCGATACGTACCCGGCGGACTTGAAGCTGGTGGCATCGCAACTCATTCCTCTTCGCGAGTGGCGAGGCTTTGTGTATCGGTTCCGTCCCTTGGCGGAGAAGGCGCGAGTGGTTCACTCAATGTTACTGACCACCGTGCAGGACATGGCCTCGAACATGCGCATCTATATCCCAACACGCCAAGCGGAAGCGCTGTTTGCCTACATGACACAACCCTACGACGGCGTCGTTCAGTTCAAAGAAGCTGAAGACTTGCAGCAGTGGGCTGTTCAACGTGTTTATCCGGCGATGGTCAGGGCGACGGATCGAGTCCGTGCTCTCGATTTGTCTCGGCCTGTGGTGTGGGACAACAAAGTGTTCTACGGCATCGGCTCTTTCCCAGATAATTTGGATCGTTATTCGCTGGTGGGAGAGCCTGAGCGTCGCGCGCTTTTGGCGGCTTCGCACCAAGGTATGGCTTTCACGACGGCCTTTCGTGCTTATTCGGTGAAGGGCTTGTTTGATTTGTCAGTTCGTCTGGGTAAACTCTACGGCTTCGACGGCTTTTTGGGTGGACAAGTTGAGGGCGCGCCCATGGAGGACCGCGTGGCTCAGTTCCGACGTTACCCAAATCTTTTCTTGCTCTACGCAGATGGTGCGGACTGGACGCAGCTCTCCTGGCGACATGTGCGCGAGTCGGTCTATTGGACAGCTGCAGCTTGGGAAGAGATCAAAGATAAGCCGGAGAGCGAACTCTCGGCGCTTAATCCGATTTTCTTCCAAACGTTCCGTCGCGGCATCGGCAATCAAATCAATGATTGGAAGGCCCTGATTGCAGGTCCCACGACCTTGCGAAGCCGCGTGACGAATGAAACAGTCACCGTGCATTTGGAGCAGCTGTATCGCAATCCTCCCGCCGATCTGAAGTCCTTGATGCCGGTTGCGTTTGAAGCTGGACCGAGTTCGACGAGCATGCAGATCAAGCAACGTGATGCGCGAGGTCGCGAGGTGGTTCAAGCGGTTTCTTATCGCAACTATTTCCGCGGACGTGCAACAGATTGGAATCTAAATGCTTATAAGCCTTGGATGACATCCTTGTCTTCGGGCTCCGAAGTGGGGCGCGCGCAGCGGATCTTGTCGCAAAGCTGGGGCGGAAGCTTGATGGCGATGCCGCTCACGAACTTCGTCGAGTAGTTCGTTCTTTCGTTCGGAGACCTTGTAAGTGATGAAGCAAATCGGGCTGCGAACATGGCGTCGCAGCCTGCTTTTTTTAGTGATGCTCTCCCTGAGGCACCCACGGCGAGTCCTTGTCGTGGGCTTGCTATTTTGGCTGATTGCGATCTCGGGTTTGCCGCGACTGAAGACTGTCATTAGCGTCCACGAACTCTTGCCGACGGAGTTCTCGAGCGTTGTTGAAATGCGGGATCTCGATCGCGACTTTCGCGTGGGACGACAAGTGAACTTGAGTGTCGCTCGCGATGATGCGCCGATGAGTGAGGCGGATCTATGTGCCATTCGACGATGGCTGTCCTCGCGAGTGATCGATGATACTTCGTTGATTGGCGTGAGCTCCCCCTTTGAGTTGCGACAAGCTCAGCGCGAGGGGAGTCAGCTCAACTTTCCATCGGTTTGGCAGCTCAATTGTGAGTCGCCGTCGTCGACACCAAACTCCGCGTGGCTGGCGTCGCTACGCGCTTCGCCTTGGTCGGGTCTCGTCGTTTTTCCTAAGCGTGAAGCTTTGCTGTTTGAGATGAGCCACAATGATGAGGTCACCGACCCTCGTTTTGGCGCCTTCTCGCCCACCCGGCGTGCTGAAATCGAGGCGAGTCTTCGTGCGAGTCTCCCGTCTCACCTTCGGGCCGAGATTGGTGGCAGCGGCGTCTATGAGTCCTATTTGGTCGAGGGTATTCAGCGCTATGGACTATTGAATGCCTCGATCCTTGTTCTTGTGCTCCTGTTTTGCCGCTGGTTCACCGGGACTTGGCGCGGCGGAGGGCTGTATGCGGGGTCCCTGATCATCACCGGGAGCGCGCTCTACGGTATCATCGGTTGGAGTGGCTATCCGATGGATGTGCTCTCCAATTCACTGTTCATGATCACAGCGGTCGCAGCGCTGCAGGACTTTTTGTATCTGACGGGCGCGGTGCGACCATCGATTCGAGGCGAAAGGGGTGCGGGACAGGCTGCATTTCGGAGATTCGCCATTCCCTGCTTCTTCACTTCACTCACAACCATCATCGGTTTTGGCAGTCTGAGTGTATCTTCGATTGATTCGGTGGCGAGATTTGGAGTTTGGGCCGCGCTCGGCGCATGGATTGAATGGCTCACCTTGTTCATGTTGTTGCCCGCTTTCACGCGGATCTTTCCAGCGGCTTCAGCGTGGGCCATGCCGCTTCAGCCCTCCGTGCGAGGCCTAGTAACGGCCTTCATGTGGCTTCCTCGTCGGGCCGGCTCGCGGCGCCTCGTGAAAGTCGGAATGTTGCTTGTTTTCGTTTTGGCGGCGGGGGCCTCGTCCCGTCTCAAAATCTTTGAAGATCCGAAATCAATGTTGCCCGAGACCCACGACTATCGCATGAAGTTGTCGCGTTGGCAGGCGGAGTTGGGTTGGGAGTTTGCAACCAACCTCGAGTTTCCGGAAGCTTTGTCGCTCAATGAGCGCGCGCGGCTTGTGGCGAAAGTTGCGGGTGGACCCGGAGTCGTGCGGATCGATGACATATCCATCGTTGCCGATTGGATGAGTCGCGGTCTCGATGATTTGGATCGTGCCTTTGTCGAACGGGAACTCTACGAGAGTGGCCGTTTGCGAAGATTTCAGATGCCTAGCGGCCGCGGGCGAGCCATCGTTTACGTGGCCACGGCGGAGGTGGGGCAGATTGATGCGCTCCGGGAGTTTGTCGCGCGTGAGGTCTGCCCCAAGGGTGAATGCCGCCTTGTAGGTGAACTTGTCGCGTACTCTGATTTTGTGCGCTCCATCGCATCGACTCTTTATGAGTCGTTGATCATCAGCATCGTGCTTGTTGCCTTGGTGTTGTTGCTCCTGGTCGTCCTGCGTGTACCCAAAGGGCAACGCGCGTGGCAGGCCGTGACCCTGCTTCTCGCCTCATTTTGGGGCCCTGCGGCTGTACTCTTGATTTTGGCGATTTCACAAATTCCTCTGAATATGGTGACGGCGATTTGTGCGTCCGTTGTGGTGGGCCTCACCGGTGATAATGCGATTCAGTTTTTGTTTGGTCGCGAGCGTGGTCCGCGAGCCTTGGCCGATGCCGTGGAGTTGAAGTCCGAAGCCGCAATTCTAACAGGGGCTATGATGGCCGCATTGAGTTTAGTTTTTTTGATGAGCTATTTTCAGCCGCCGCGGACCTTGGGCATATTGCTCGCATTGAGCTTTGTCATTTGCCTTTGGGGAGATTTAAATTTGCTTCGCTTGATGCTCGATCGATCCAAGTCCAAGACGCCTTAGCGGGAGGATCTTGAAATGGGCAACGTGGGGAAAAGGGCTCGGTCTAAAGAGTCCAGCCCAAGGCTCCAATGACCTGAAGGCCTTGCGATCGCGATGATTGATCACCGCCTAAGTGCAGCAGGTATTCGGTTTGAAGATCGAAGCGAAAGTCTTGGTTCAAATCCACGCGTAGTGCTGTTCCAGGAATGATGGTGAAAGCTGTGCCGCGAGAATGTGTGCGGATCGTGACATCGCCATTCTCCCCGACAGCACGGTAGCTTCGCACCGCGTACTCGGTCACGCCCATGCCGAGTGTGAGGGCTGGACGAACTCGCGAATGCGTGAGCCAGTAGGCAACCTCAGTTCGTGTCGAGAGCATGCGAATGTTATCGATCGTCACGGCTTGATCGATGGCGTGGTAGAGATCGAACGAGGCTCGTGCTTCGAGGCTTCCCCAAGGACTCATCAGTTCTTGAGCCATACCCAGACCAAAGCTGGTCGCACCATTTCGCATTCGGGCATCAAACTTTGACCACTCCGCGCGTAATGCACCGACGCGCAGACTTACACTTCTCCGATCGCCCAACTCCCACTGGCCGCGTTGACCGGTAACCGGCGTCTGGGCTCGAATCTGGCCGGTGGCCCTTGATGAAGGAGCTGCTGAACTCGCGACAGTAACTTCCGCATTGGCCTCCGCGGATTCGGGAGAGAGGATCGCCGAGGACGCTAAGGACGGCGCGGTAGGGGGCAATTCCGGTGCCGAAGCTTCGAAGCTTTCTGACTTCTGAGATTCAATTTCTGTCGGCGGAAGGCGCCAGCTGCGGCGTAGGGCTTCGCGCAAGCGATTGCCATGCAAACTGCGAAGTTCAGCCTCTTCGAGAGCCGCTTCGGTGCTCAGACGCGTCGGTGCTGGCGCGTCTGGCAGCGTGGCTTTGCCTTGTGCGACCTGATTTTGTGTTAACTTATCTTTTGCTAACTGGTCTTGTGATTGGGGACTGGACTCCGCGTCCGTCGACACTTGAGCGCTTGCCTCAGTTTTGATTTCGATCGACTGAGTTCCGATGGTGGCCTTGGCGCCTTCGATCGGGGCCTCAAGTGTCGGGGCGGATTTGGCAGTCGGCAGATCCGAGAGGTCTCCCGGAGGAGCTGCAATCACAGTTCGCGACTGCACGCGGATCTGTTCGGCATCGCTGGTGGATTGCTCAAGGGCCTCGTTGAAACCGATCGGCTTACGAACGATGACAGTTGTCGGAACCGAAGAGCCATCATTTTCAAAGTCGATTTCGATGCGGCGATTCGCTTTTTGCGGGAGCTCGCGTTTGGCGCCACCTGTGCTCGAGGCCTCAAGGGTTGAGTTCGCTGAGGGCCGCTCAAGGATTTGTTTCTTGCCCTTGAAGGCTGGAAGCTCTTTCGCTTTTCGAGATTTGTTCGCTGCGCCTTCAAGCGCTGCCCTTTGCTGAGGCTTTGGCTCCCTCTCCAGTCGCGGGGAATCCACATTCTGACGGCTGATATTCGAGGAGGCATCACGGCGAGGCGACGTCTCATCTCGAGTTTGAGAACGCTCGGGTAAGCGTGGCTCGGGCCGCGAAGCCGGGCGCTCAGGTAGGCTTTGTGGAATCTGTGCAAAGGCGACCTCGGCCAGCAGCAGACTCGCGTGAAAGGTCAAGATCGCGCGCATGCAGAGAGTGGTCACGGAGCTTGAGTTCGGTTTCATACTCACTCCCAGCTCTCAAAGATGCTGAGGCCAAGTTTCACGCGGCGAACAAACACCGTTGCGGCCGCCGTCGTATGGCTTTCGCCAAGCACCAATTGAATTCCGCCAGTCGGTAAATTTGCGGGCAAGCCGGAGGCTCCAGTTGCGGCATTGCGAATGCAAGTCTGCGGGTAGCTCGCCAAGATCAATGAGAGCGTTTGCGGAGCACCTGAAAGGTTCAGCAGCTTGACGCCGGGTGAAGCTGGATCGAGCAGATCGGTATCGACGGCTGTCCAGCTCGCCTGTAAGGCATCGATGGAGTATCGCGTGTAACCATCGCCCACACTGATGCCGGCGCCCAGATCATTGGCTTTGGCGCCAACCAGTTTCAAGTGTTGTCCGTCACAGTTGAGATCCAACTGTAATTGAACTTCGATTTTCTCGCTTCCCGTAGAGACTTTCGAATCAAAACTGATTTCACCGAGATCAGCCAATCGAGTGCGGGAGAACTTTCCGATCGCGAGGATAGCTCGGCTGCCTGTGCCGCCGCCGTTGAAGCCGCCCGCCGCCTGTGTGCCGCCGCCGATTCGAAATTGAAGAGCTTTGGACGAGTCGCTGACGCCATCGAGACCCGTGCGCACGGACGCGGCATTGACAGACTGATCATAGAGGTCCTTAGGAAGCGTCGAACGTCCATCTGTCGAGACGGGTTGAACCTCGGCTGGAGTTTGGGCCTCGAGCAAAATGGCATTGCTACGGCCACAGGCGCTTGTGAGCAAACCCAGAACTAAACAAGAAAGGAGCGCGTATCGGGACGACCACCTCGGAGTTGGAGACCGCGGAATTGGAGAGGAAGGTAATGGGGAGCTGAGGCCGATGGATTCAGCCGCCGACTTGATTTTGAGGATCCCATTCGCCGACATAGATTCTTCCTCGCACGCTTGCAGCCAAACTCAGAAAACTCATGTCCTCGGGGACCAAGGGCGCCGGGACCGAGGGAGCTGCCGATGATCCGTTTGAGACTCAAGCCAAGATCTGAGGGGCTCCATCTGCTGAACCCAGAATTGGGGTGCAAACTTCGGGGCGGTTCTCGGCCGAGGCATCGCCTAAATCCTGGACAGGCTCAGGGCTTCAGATCGAATTGGATGGACCTCGCCATCGAGGGGGCCGTCGTTTTCGAAGGGACGGAGCGTGGCGCGTCTCTTCGGAGCCCGAATTCGTCAACGCTCTGCTGAACTCGGAACTGGAAACTTGAGCTTCCAGCGACCCCGAATGAGGATGTTGATCTTTCGAAATTGCGGGGTCGACCCCGTTTGGATCAAACAGGTGTGAAGAACAGGTGTGAAGAAGATGACCCCCGATCAAAAAGTCCCCGATCAGCCAGCCCCCGATCGGCAAAACAGTTCTCACGAAAATCCTGCGAGTGATGATTCCGAGCTCAGCCAGCAAGGTGCAGATCCCTTCGACTCAGGTACCGAGACGCCCTCGGCCTCGCTCGGGTCGGCGACGGAGTGGCGAGACCGATCCGATGAATTTTGGTTGAAGCGCTTAACACCCGATCAGTTTCGAGTTCTCCGACGTGCGGGCACCGAGCGGGCTTTCACGGGCGAGTATTGGAATCACTTTGACGAAGGCCACTACGTCTGCGCCGCTTGCGGCGAGATGTTGTTTCGCTCGAGCGAAAAATTTGACTCGCATTGTGGGTGGCCGAGCTTTTCGGCGCCGGCGGATCGAGGTTTGTCGCGCTTTCTCTCGCGTGCGCGCGATGTGGCGGGCATCGAAAGTGGCAATAGGTCCAAAGCCGAACTCGTCACGCGTCTCATTGAGGAAAAGGCGGATTTGTCGCATGGTATGAATCGCGTTGAAGTCTTGTGTCAGCGGTGTGGCTCGCATTTGGGACATGTGTTCGACGATGGTCCGCCCCCCACACGGCTTCGTTACTGTATCAATTCCCTGTCGCTTCGATTCGTGCCCGACCAAGGTGAGAAATCGTCGAGAGAGGATGGTGGCGACAAATGAAGGCCCATCGTGAAATCCAAGACGAGCAAGGTGTAGGTGAGGCCGCTTGGCAAATTGGTGGACGCGGCTTGCTTCGCTTCATGCTGACATCGCGACCCAGTGCTTTAATCGGCATGGTGGTGCTTTCGCTGATTGCCGCGATCTTGGGATTGGGTGCGCCGCTCTTTCAAAAGCTCTTCATTGATCATCTTGTGGGTGGTGAATCGACAACATGGTCGCAGTCATGGCGAGATCAACTGGGCCGCGTCGAGTTTGTCGATGTGAACTCACCCTTAGCTTTCTTGTTTGCTGCCTTTGCATGTATGTTGCTCGCACAGTGGCTCAGTACGGCATCGACCTGGTTGGGGCTTCGTGAGTCACTGCGACTGCAAGAGATCATTTCCCGAGCGATCTATGCCAAAACGCTTTCACTCCGATCGGATCAGACGGAAGGACAGACCGTCGGGGAAACCGTTTCCTATTACGCCACAGACGTGCCCGGATCTACGGCCGTCGTTGATCAAACTATTCCACTGGGCGCAGGAGTTTTGTTTCCGTTGATTTGTGCGCCGCTGGCCGTGCAGTGGATTTGCGGTATCCCCGTTGGCATGACCGTCGTGGTGATGCTTGCGCTTTTGAGTGTATCGGTCATGCTTTCAATCCGACAGGCGCGGTTCTTTCAGGTTTTCAAGCGCCTCGCTGCGGATCGCACGGGGTTGGTGAACGAGTGGGTTCAAAACATTCGCCTGCTCCGGATTCTCGGTTGGACTGACTCCTACGAGGCGAAGATTTTTCACAAGCGTGAGGAAGAGACCGTCAATCGTGTGAAGATGGTCACCAATGGGCAGATGATGGGAGCCTTTGGATCTTCCATCAATTTTCTCTTGAACCTCATCGCCGTCGTCACACTCACCCGTTATAAGGGTGAGGCCGCCACCAGTGGAGACTATTTTGCCTTGCTGTGGATCTTTGGCGTGTTTTTGTCGCGGCCATTTCGGCAGGTGCCCTGGATCTTCACATTCACGTTTGATGGACTGACTTCTCTTCGACGACTTGAAAAGTTCTTGTCGAAGCACCCTGGCTCCGAGTCGCATCTTGCGCCGCGAGCGGGAGATACGGTTCGATTAACTGCGGTAGATCAGGATGTGGATCTCAATTTTGATCCGAGATTGGGTCTAGATGTGCAGGGGCTCACACTCGCCATCAATGGCCGCGAGTTGCTCCGCGATGTGAGCTTTCAGGTTCCAGCCGGCCAGCTCTATGCGGTGGTGGGTGAAGTCGGTTCGGGCAAGAGCTTGCTGCTGCTGAGTTTGCTCGGTGAAACCGGTGCGCAGCTCAAATCTCTTCGTTTCGGCGGAAGAGAACTCGTGAATGACTCAGCATCAGTGCGTCGCGAATTTTTTTGTTTTGTTCCGCAAGAGGCCTTCGTGATGAGCGCCAGCTTGCGCGAAAATGTAGTTTTCGAGTACCAGGCTTCGCGAGATCACGATTTGCGCGTTGTCGAAAAGCTTCGCCGAGCCCAACTGGAGATTTCCGCACCTCACGAATCGCGAAAACTTGAGGCCACGGCGCCTCAAGTAGGTGACGCACTTCGGGCAGATGACCTTGTTGGCGGATTGGAGACAGAGATTGGTGAGCGGGGTGTGAACCTCAGCGGTGGCCAGCGACAACGCGTGTCCTTGTCGAGAGCGGCGTTTCTGGCCGAGCCCTCGTCCAACTCAGCGATGGCAGTGTCGGATCCGGAGTCTAGCAAGATGCAACCCGTTCTTATGCCCAAATTGATGCCCGTATTGATGTTAGATGACTCTTTGTCGGCCGTAGATGTCGAAACCGAGAGCCGCTTGATGAAGGAGCTTATTTTTGGGGAGTGGGGTCGGCGGACTCGAATTCTGATCACCCACCGATTGAGTGTTCTGGAGCATGTTGATGGGATTCTGTTTCTACGCGACGGTCGACTGGACGACGTGGGTCGGTATCGAGATTTGCTCGCGCGTAACGATGCCTTTCGGCAATTCGTCAGCAGTGTGCTCGAAGAGCAAAGCCCGAAGGAAGATTCATCGGCACCTCGAGCGAAACCTTCGGCGCCTGCAGGCGAAGGGAGCTGGTCATGAATTCGACTCACGGAGCGAATCGAGGCGCACCTCAAGATCAAGACTCGAAAGCCGTATCGTCGAATGCCAAGAGCTCTCGGTCTTTCATCGATGAAGAATCCAACTTTCGAGGACGTTACTCGCGCAGTGTGTTTTCAACGCTTCGCCATGCCTATGGCCCATTTCGCCACCGGATCTTGGCGCTGCTCGTGGTCGGTTTCCTCGGGCGTATGCTGCTTTTGGCGAATGCGAATCTTGTCGCAGCTTGGGCAGATCGGCTTGCGGGCGCGCAGGCTTCGTCCCCTTGGGCTGCGGCTCTGGAAGGGTGGACGGGGGATCAGTTTCTTTGGCTCCTCGGTGTTGTCACGGGAGCGGGCTTTTTGCTGACCTCTTGTTACCGGGTGTTCTTCTCTCGCTTGAGCGCTGTGGCTGTGTCTTTGCTTTACGACGAAGTCACACGCCGGACCTCGCGATTACCCATGCGATTTTTCGACACACAACCTGTGGGTCGAGTTGTGACTCGTTTTTCGAGTGACTATGGCAACGTGTTTCGACTCTTTGGCGGGCCCTTGGCCGAGTTCTTTGCAATTGTTTTTGATTTAGTGGCTATGGCGATTCTCATCGCTCTGGCAGAGCCTTGGTTCTTTTTTCTTTACGTCTTGGTGAGTTCGCTCCAAGCCGGCGTCTATGTCCTGAACAAAGATCGCATTCGCACGGAGCGAAGATCGCTGGCGGCGATTCGTTCGCCATCGATTTCGCATTTTGCGGAAACAGCGCAAGGTGCCTTGCCGATTCGTGTCTTCAATAGGGTCGGAACATTCTTTCAGCGTTTTCGGCAGCTCAATCGCGACTACATTCAACAGCGCATCCGGACGTCTTGGGTTTTGTATGTGTTCGGATTGCAGATGGGCGCTTTGACGGCTCTCTTGTTTTTGGCCACAGGCGCGCTGGGCTGGTGGATGGTCGACACGGGTCGAGCCACGGTGGGTGCGGTCGGCGTTGCCTTTGCTTTCATCATGTTGAGTGCTGCGAGCGTGCAGGCCTTTTTCGAATGGATGGCGCAATTTGAGGAAGCCATGACAGGTGTTGAACGATTGGATGACTACCTTCGTCGCGATCTTGAAGGCGGCGCTCGTTTGCCGGCCGCGACGCAATTTGAACTCGGGCAAGTCGGACAGCCTCGTTACACGGCGGACGATGAAGCTCTGGCCAAGCGAGACAGACTGAGTCTTCAGGCCGCCGCACCGGTCGAAGTTCGTAATCTGGATTTCCGTTATGCGCCGGATCTTCCGTTAGTTCTCAAAGATGTGAGTTTTCGCATCCAGGCCGGGGAAAAGGTGGGCATCGTCGGCAGAACCGGCAGTGGCAAATCGAGTTTGATCCAAGCTCTGTTTCGCTTCTATCCCCTTGAGCGCGGCGAGATTCTCATCGACGGTCGGCGCGCCAATGTCCAATCCCAGGATGGCGAGGGCTGCGATCTCAGTGTGTATCGACGATCGATTGCTTACATCGCTCAAGACCCTGTGCTCTTTCGCGGACCTTTGCGCGAGAATTTGGATCTCGAGCGTCGTCACAGTGATGCTCGCCTGATCGAAGCAATTCGTCGCGTGGATTTGGAGCAGTGGCTTAAGGCTCTTCCCCATGGCCTCGACACGATGATTGAAGAAAAAGGTAAGAATCTATCGGCGGGAGAAAGGCAGCTCCTGTGTATGGCCCGGTGCTTGTTGCAAGAAGCTCCTGTCGTGGTGATGGACGAAGCGACCTCGTCCATTGATCCGCAAACGGAGGACGTCTTGGTGCGGGCAACTGAAGAATTCTTTGCGGACCGAACGCAAATCATTATCGCACATCGACTATCGACCTTGATTCATTGCGATCGGATTCTTTGGATGCATCAAGGCCAGGTGAAGATGTTGGATAAGCCCGAAGTGGTGTTGCCTTTGTTCCGCGCCTTCGCGCAGTCGAATTGAGCTTAGGATCCGTGTTGCGGCTCCGATGACTCAGAGCCTGGCGTGTTGATCTTCCAAGCCATGAGGGTCAAGAGGGACACAGTCTGCACAAAAAATGCCGAATGCGTGATCAGTAAAGTCAAATGTAGACCGATACCGAGACCAATGGCGATCGAGCGCGTGCGTGCGGCTAGCAAGCCTGCCGCGATGCCACCTTCAACCACAATGATCAACCATCCCAGACCGGTCATGAGAGCGGGAGCGCTTTCAAGGCTCACCAGCCATGGCCCAAGTGGCAAGAGTGGATTCGAAGCTGCAGGCGAAACTAAACTCAATGCGGGTGCGTAGCCATTTCGCCAACTCTCGTCGGCAAGTTTACTCATTGATGCTCCCAGATAAAGAAGCACGCCTTGCGCTCTCAACAAATCCACCGCGAGTTGGTGGGACCAGGAACCTTGATCTGGCGCTGCCGTGGTGACGTTGCTCCTCGACATGAGAAAATAAGGCGCACTCAAGATCCAGAGAATCCAAAGCAGTCGATCTCCTGCGTTTTGCATGGGCGCCGCCAAATGCAAGATGGCAAATGTGCTGAAGAGCAATGAAATATAGAGAGGGAGCTTTAAGCCTCTTGAGACTCGCGACGAGCGCAAGACGACCCAGAGTCCTCCCAAAGAGACAAGCTTCATCAGCTGCAGCAGTGCGAAGGCCTGAGTTTTCTGGGCCTGAGTCCATGAACTCCATAGGTCGTTGAGCCAACGACTTCCCGCGAGTTGATTCACCTATCCAAGGAAGTGAGGAAGTGTGGGACTAAAGCGATCGACAAAGACGAGAGTGTGGAGTCCGAATTGAAGAAGGGACAGAATCAGCAAGGCTCGGATGTAGTGATCCAGCGACCAACGCCAAACTCCTCGGCCGAAGAGAGAACGGTCGCTTTGATCCACCTTCGGAGCACCTTCCCGATCCCTCGTGAGGAGCGACAGATGATCTGGCTCTCGCGAAGTTGGCTTGGAGTTCATAGCGACTCTCCCGGCCATGGCCAATCACCAATCAGCTGGAAACGAATTTGATCTTGCTCGGGAGAGACACGAAATCGGGGATGAGAGGGCCAAGGGGGTTGAGGCAAAACTTGCGACTGACCTTGAACGCGAAACAAGCGAAAGCGGAGTGAGGCGTTGGGTTCGCGCCGCCGCAGTTCCGTGGCTCTCTCGGCCACAAGCGCTTGAAGGTCCTCGGGCTTCCAGTCTGCGAAGCTCGGAGACAAATCGTTTTTATGGTGAATGGAACGTACACGCTCAGCATTGATGTAGTAGAGAACTCGCGTGGCGAAGTCCGTGGTGCGAAGTGCTGGCCAGTCCGGCCACAGGAATTGCGGTCCCTGGCTAGGCTCAGCGGCGGACTCAATTGACCAGCCGTATCCCCGATCGCGGCGATGAGGATACCCAATGAAGAGCTCCCAATTCTGACGAAGATGCAGGGCGCCCAAAAGGTCGCGCAGCCCAGGGAGCGACGAATGCAGGTTTGGCCAGTTTTCTGTCAGCATCGAAATCGCCAACACCGCGACAATCGCGGCGCGAAGAACCTGGACCTTGGGCGGGAAACGAGGTGTCACCCCTACAGTCTGCGACTTTCGAATTCGCCTGTCGAGCTGGGCCGAGTGTTATTTCATGTCGATCCCGGTGATTGGAAATCTAACGGGAGCGCGCAGGCTCTTGCCGATGACCTGATTTGCTGATCGACCTCGACTCAGGACTAGAGTTCATTTGATGAACTATCCCACTTCCCGGGCCGTGACTTAGGCTCAAAGACGGTCGAGTTCCAAAAAGGAACTGACTCAGGGATGAGTCAGTCAAATTTTGGGACCAGCTTTTTCCGGCAGCTACGGAAGCCCACTCAGGATGAGTGATCGGCGATGAACTTCTCCGCGACAGGATGTGCGGTCGAAGCTTTGCGCGAAGAAATTCGCCAGAGCCAAGCATGGCGTGAGCCCAAGGGGGGACTTCACGTTGTGTGGCCGAAGTCATATTCGGCGAGTGAGAGATTGAGAATCGAGAATCGAAGAACCACCAAGGAGGGTCTTGTGAAGTTGAACCAAGGATGGAAGCGACTCGTCGGCGTCGCCACGATCGCAGGTAGCGTCGCGGGAATTATGGCCAGCACGGCAGCTCAGGCTCAGGAAAGAATTCCGGGCGAATATCTTGTGAAGTACAAAGATGCCAGCTTTACGAAGATGCTTTCGATTCAATCGACGCCTTCGTTGAAAGTGATGGATCAAAACGAGCGTGCACAACTCATGAAAGTACGAGTTAACGGCGCAATTGAAACACGCGCTTTAGCTCAGCTCTTGTCGAACCCCAACGTTGAGTACGTTGTTCCCAACATCAAGTTGCGCTCGTACTTCGTTCGAGGTCAGGTGCAGGAGATTCCTCGAACTTTGGCGCGACTCCAAGATCAGTATTCGTTGAAAAAGACGAATGCTGAAGCGGCTTGGGCGAAAGCGGGAAATAAAGGTTCGAAAAATATCATCGTGGCTGTGATCGATACAGGTGTTGATTATCAACACGAATCGCTCCGCACGAACATGGTTGCAGGTTATGACTTCCGCGAAAACGATGCGGATCCAATGGACAAGACTTCGGCACAAAACCCCGGTCACGGTACTCACTGTGCGGGCGCTGTGGGCGCGTCGGGTTTGGTGGACGGTGGGATGTTGGGACTTTCTCCGGAAGTCACCATCATGCCGATTCGCTTCTTGGGTGAGGACGGTTCGGGCGACTTGAACAACGGTATCAAGTCCATCGATTTCGCAATCCAAAAAGGTGCACACATCATCTCCGCATCATGGGGTGCTGCTGTTCCGCGTTCGCAGGCACAGCCGCTGATTGAAGCGGTGAAGCGCGCCAGCGACGCTGGCGTGACGTTCATCGCCGCGGCCGCCAACGATGGCAAGAACAACGACCGTACCGATGTCTTCCCAGCCAACGCGATCTTCGACAACACGATCTCGGTTGCGGCATCGGATGAGAACGATGGTAAGCCCTCGTGGTCAAACTACGGCAAAGGGACGGTGCACGTTGCGGCTCCTGGCAACAACATCATCTCGACCTTGCCGAAGAATAAGTACGGCAAGCTTTCGGGCACATCGATGGCGACGCCCTTGGTCTCGGGATTGGCTGCTTTCTTGAAAGCGCAAGACAACTCTCTGACAGGTGCGGATCTTCGAGCCGTCATGCAGCACACAGGTTCGAAAGTGAATATCGATGTGGCATGTAACTGCCGCGTGGATGCACTCGGTGCCGTCGAGACAGTTTTGAACCAGAAGATGTTTGTGGTGCCTGCAGCCGCAACGATGAAAGCTGGCGATAAGCAGCAGTTCGGTGCGAAGTACGCTAAGGGTGCGCTCACTTACTCGGTGGCGAACACATCGATCGGCGAGATCGACGCCAATGGTATGTTCACTGCAAAAGCCGACGGCGAGACGACCGTGACCGTGCGTGATTCGAGCGGCCAAACTTCGACGTCACTCGCAATTCGCGTTGGTGCGAGCTCGGGCGGTTCGAATCCTGGCGATCCGGGTGACCCGGGTAACGGCGGCGAGTGCCCGCTCGGCGACCCGATGCTTTGCCAGATTATGTGCGGCATTATGCCGGACGCGCCTTGGTGCCAGTAATTTAGATTGAGCGATCAGGCTGCTGAAGATCGTGCTGTGAGTCTGGAACCAAAGTCAAAAAGACCGGAAGCCAGTCGCAATCAGTAAAACGTAAGATGTAGGGCGCCAGCGGTAACGCTGGCGTTTCTCTTTTAAGCTGCCCGCTTTGAGCGTGCATAGACCTCATTCAATCTCGAAAATTCTTCGTGTTTCTGGAGAAGCATTGGTGTCATGTCAAAAGAGACCGGTGGGCTCAAAAGCCAGCCTTAGAGTTCACGGGCTTAGATTCCACCGGTGGGAGTTCACAAACTCCACAAGGGCAGCTCAGAAGGGACACAGCACGCTCACGCCCGGTCGCCACGAACTCGCCTCGGCCTGCGAGTTGGTCGGCGGCTGACTCCCAACCTGTTCTTCCGAACTTCGGCGGCTCTCAAAACTGATCGTGGGACCAGCCCATAGGCGACCGCCGCGATCCACTTGGGCCAGCCAAGCGATCCGCATTCGATGCCCTCTCCAGTCGCGACGGCGGGTATCGATCATCGAAGCTGTCAGAGTTTCTTCTCCCCACAAAAGTGGCTCGAAGCTCAAGCGCCAATAGCTCCGCTCGAGCCGATAAGCGAGAGACAGTTGGGGAGCCAAAAATACATGTGTACGCCGACTGCTGGGCGATTCGCCAAAGCCGTAGTCCAGGGCCAAGCCGATTGAAATTTCAATCTCGGAATTGAAGTTCCAACGTCGCGCCACGACGGCTCCGAGCTCGGAAAGGCGAGTGGTGCTCACGCTGGCAGGCGAGGACGTGCTTTCGGTGACTTGGTGGCGATGCGCGCGGAACTCGGCAAGCCAGGGCGCGGAGGCGCCTCGAGTCGGGGCGTCGGCAGAAGTTAAGGGCGAAATTTCAGCTTGGGCTTGTGGGTTGAGAAGCAATGGCAGCAGACCCATGGCGAGACGAGCGATGATGCGGACCTGCGTGATCCAGACCGAACTTCGATGGAAAATAGGGGAGAGGGTTTGAAACATGCCACTTCCTTCGTCGCCGATGGATCCGTCAATTCCAACGACAACAGACTACCTCTGTCGCTTTCCGTTTGAGAAGGCTGAAATCCTCTCCAACGGCGATGTGCACCTTTGCTGCGCGGGTTGGTTGCCACAAGTGGTGGGTTCCGTTCGTGAAAAATCCATCGCTGAGGTGTGGAACTCTGCTGCCGCTCAGGCCATACGCCAGAAGATTGGAAGGGGTGACTTTTCGCCTTGTCGAGCTGATCTTTGCCCACATCTGACTTCACTCCGGAATGCTGAGCGGCCTGCGCCCTGGTCGCCCCTCGTGAGGAGAACGGAGTCCAGAGCGGTGGATCAAACTGTTTCGGTCGAATCGTTTCTTTCACCCGAGTCTTCGCTGTTTCCGCGCGAGATCAACTGCGCCTTCGATGCCACCTGTAACTTGAGTTGCCCAAGTTGTCGGTCCGATGTGATCGCTCATGCGGCCGACTCGGCGCCGGCGCGTTGGTCGGAGCGTTTGGTTGATGAAATTCTCGAGGTTCTTGCGCGCTCACCCCAACAGCTACGTCGATTGAAGATCTCTGGTAATGGCGATCCCTTTGCGAGTCGGGCCTACCGGCGGCTGCTCAAATCTTTGAAAGCTGAGAGGCATCCTCAGCTGCGCGTCACTTTGCACACCAATGCGTTGCTGTTCACACCTGAGCGCTGGACAGAGATCTCGGCAGCGCATGCCCTGATTGATACGATAGAAGTGTCGATCGATGCGGCGACTTCAGCGACTTATCGTCGGGTTCGCCGAGGTGGAGAGTTCGCTCAGCTTTTGCCGCGACTCGCTTTTCTTGCAGGACTTCGGCAGGGGCGAAGCTTTCGCCGATTCATTCTGAGCTTTGTCGTACAGCAGGAGAACTATCGTGAAATGTCAGCGTTTGTGGACTTGGGGCGCCACTACCAGGCTGACGTGATTCTATTTTCGCAACTCAATGATTGGGGCTCGATGTCTCCCGAGCATTTCGCACGCGCGGCCATTCATCGGCCATCGCATCCTGAATACGCGGAGTATCGCCGTCTCTTGGATTCGGCCGATTGGCGCCGGGCCAGCGATGTTTGGCTATCGAATCTGCCGCGCTCCAGCTAAAAACCTTCGGCGATCTAAATGTATGGGTTCTTGACGGCCACAGTCACGGTGCGCATCGCGTCCCCTCTGAAATTTCCAGAGTTTGTGCGATTCACGTCTTTGATGGCTTGGCCCCGGTTTTCACCCGAAGTTTCACCTTTGGATCCATGGCCCGATTCTCGAATAGATTCTCGAATAGATTCTCGAATAGATGGCCCGATTCTCGAATAGTTTCTCGAAGAGTCGGGAGCCAGCTCTGGGCCACAACTTCAGGGAGAGACGAGGGAAAAGGCCTAAAAGGCATTTGAGCGTCACAGACTCCTTTGTGGCGCATTTGATCGACAACGGCGGGCCGTCGCTAAATAGCGGATCCTGAGCCCGACCTCGATCAAGACGGCGTTTTTTGGCACCTCGGGAAAGTATTTCCCAGAGCTTGCCAGAGCACGACCGAGCTGGATGGAAATGAGCCGGATGGAAATGAGCCGGATTGAAACAAGATGGCCCAGAGCTTAGCGACAAGGAACTTAAGCCGAGTGCAAGTCGTCGGTGACGAGATCGATAGGTTGCGAATCACGAGGTGGCGCGTGAGTGGTGAACGAAAAGCAAATTTGAACTCCTCGACGGCATGGCCGAATCACCCAAAGCTAGGGTGCGAAAGTCGCATGAGGAGGCTTCAGCGCCCCCTGGTCAACCTGAGTCTGGTTGGGCTGTTGGCGATTCCAGCCGCAGGCTGCCAACACTTTTTCGGCAATGATCGGCAAAGACGCGATCCACTGGAGGTCAGCGAGCAAAGCCTCAGCTGTGTTCGTGATTTGGGAGCCAAATCGAAGGGCTTTTTCAAGGGTGAGGATGTGGACCCCGTGGCCTTGGCCGATTGTGCCTCTGCGGCTCTGCAAAAGTTTGCGAGCAATACGCGCGGAGCCTCATCGCAAGCTTGGACTCGAGCTGAACTCTCGGCTTTCTTTGAAAACTATTTTAAGAATTCGGAGCTCCCGGCACCGACTGAATCTTCGGACTCTCGACCCATCAGCACGACGCCAACTCCTCTTGCGGCTTCGGATGCTCCGCCAGCGAACTCTGAGCTCTCGACTCCCGGTGCCGCGCAAGCGAATCCCGTTGCGCCTTCCTTTCGTGCGGCAGCTGCGGCTACAGAGGTCGATGCCGTCGCGATGGCCGTTCGGCGTCACATCATGGTCGAGGTCTTTCGTTGGAAGGCCGCTCTCTTTGGCGGTAGCGATCAGGCGATCACACGTGAAGAGTTAGGTCGTGTGGTGCATCTTCTGCAAGCGGCTCGGCCTCTGTTAGGCGAGTTGCGAGGCAAGGGCGGATACCTTGGGTTTCAAGCTAACGAGGCCCCTGGAAGCGTCATCGACTCGCTCAATACCACGCTCCTTTCACTCGGCGAATTGCTCGCATCAGAGTTCGAGACGGCCTCACGGCGCGGTTCGTCTCTGGGGGCATTGTCTCGAACGAAAGCCATGACGATCGCGGAATTGAGCGAGTCGTTAGCCTATGCGGGTTTGATGCCGTCGGCCTCAGAATCGCGTCTTAAGGTGATGGCTTCGGCAAAGCAAGTCTTGTTGGGCGGAAGCGCAGAGAGTCTCGGAGGTCCCGGCGCAGACGACTGGGCAGAGCTGGCACGGCAGGCGACGCTTGGCTTAGGGATCGCACTTCGCTACAAGTATCAGGTTGGACAACTGTCGGGCTTGCTCACACGTGAAATTTCCGTGATCGAGCGAATCGTCGATCAGGTTCAAGATCTCTCTCGTCGCGTATTGAATCGGCATGATGGCCTGATTGCGAATGCCAAGTTGGCTCGTTTGATCGAGGCTTTGGGCGAAGATTCGCTGTTACCCCTGAATTTGAAGTCAGACTCCGTGAATGCCACACTTGAGCCTTTATTTGGAAAGCTTTTGGGTGGACAGTCGCTCGCTTCACGCGAGGCTTTAAAAGCGGGACTGCAAGAGGCGCACTTGCAAGCGCTCGATCGAATTGCAGAAGACTGGATCGCCGGCCAGCGCTTGCATCAGTCGATTTATCAAGGCACGGTGTTGCCCCTTGATCTCGCGACGGTTCGTCGTCGGGCGTCGCAGATGCAAGGGCCTGTCGGGGCTCAGCTCGCGAGCTTACTCGGTCGAGGTCGTCCTTTGATCTTTGATCAAGAGCATCGCCTTCTCGTTCAGCCTGAAGATCGACTGCCGGGCTTGTCGTCTCGAGACTTGGCGCAACTCAACACGATTCGCGTGTTAGTGAATGTGGTGATGCGTGGATACGCGGCCGATTCTTCCCGAGCCGGTTTGTTTCCGTCCCTTACGGAAGATGAAGCGCAGGAAGTGTTTCAAGACCTGAAACTTGTGGGACGCGACCTCGGAATTGTAGATGTTCGCTCACAGGCCTCGGGTATTCGAACTTTCATGGAAGCGAATATTTTTGCGTCAGTAGCGAATGGCGATGCGTTCATTCAACACCAAGAAGGCGTCGAATGGTTTAGCTTTGTCTTATCGGCAGGCCGACTCGCCGATCGACTGCATGAGGATCTCAGTGCGGCTTGTTCAACAAGGCCTTTGGATGTCTTTGGCAAACTCCGCTTGCGAGTGGAATGTTTCCGTTCCCGAGCCATGCCGGTTTTGGCTCAGCATGTAACAC
Source organism: Pseudobdellovibrionaceae bacterium (assembly GCA_947462815.1). Classification (GTDB taxonomy): domain Bacteria; phylum Bdellovibrionota; class Bdellovibrionia; order Bdellovibrionales; family JAMPXM01; genus UBA2339. Next base: position 15,953 of record CANHQR010000027.1, on the reverse strand, counting down.
ACCTGCCGAATATCAGTGCCATGCTTCGACGGGCTCAGCCGAATTCTTTGCGTGAGCTGGAACGGGCATCGCGAGCCTTGGGTGATTCGCCATTGCCCGTGGAGACCTCTGAGCTCAGAGCTATGCTGCCCATTCTTCACTATGTTGAGAGCCTGTTTGTTCGCTTTGATGCGGATCGATCTGGCATTCTCGAAGGCGACGAAGTGTGGGCGGCCTTTCCCCTGATTCGCCCCTTTATCTCGAAGTTGGCGGGAGGAGCGCAGCTGGGGGAAACCCTGGAGAGAGCAGTATTCTCATGGCTTGTCTACTACGGAGAGCCACCGGACACTTCGACGTCGGGGAAGGCGAAGCTTCTCTTATGGGTCGCCGGTCGACAATTTGTGACCGAGCGAGCGACTCCAGAGAATATCATTTCCATTCTGTCGAGCTTTCAGACTGTGGGTCGAAGATCGAAAGATCGAGCTCTGCAGCAATGGTTCATGCAAACTCATGGACAACTGGCTCGTGAGCTACGCGAGGGATCGACACAGCGATTCGAGGAGCTTCGTCGACTCATGCACTGTACGGAGTCCGCAGGATTGGATCTGCGCCGTCTCATTGGACAAGGCGGTGAGGCTCTGTTTCGTGGATTGCCAGGAGACTCGGAAGAAGCAGCTCCCACTTTTGCTCAGCGTATGAAGCAGCAGGTGCAGGGCGATCCGCGGTTGCAGCTTCTTTGCCAAGCCTTTTAAAAAACTCCTTGGGCTTCAAAGCCCCAAAACGAGGAACCTGGTCAGATCGTCGAACTGGGCCTCGACTGAATCTCGGGTGATCTCTTGGATTTTCGTGAGCTCTTGGGCTAGCCTCTCCAGGTGGCTCCAACTGACTCACACATTCAATCGTTCCGCTCGTCTCCCTCCTCCAGTCGACGTCGAAAAGTCCTGAGGGCGATTGGCGCCGGATTCCTAGGGGCCGCCGTCGTCGTGGGGACGGCTGAGGTTGCGCTGTGGTCCGTAGCGACTTGGCATGACCGAGAGAGATCCTCCGACGAAGCGATTGACTCGACTGTCTCGAGCGCTTCTTCCCCTGAGTCCAAAATTATTTTTGTCGGCAATTCCCACACACGTGGCGCAGGTCTCCCTCTCCATCAGAGCTTTCCGTCCCAATACGATCGCCGATTGCGCGAAAGTTCCACCTCTTGGCGAGCTCTTAATCTTGGCCGGACCAACTACAACTCCACACAAATTCGTGAGTCCTTGCCAGGGTGGATGGACGAGACTCGAGCGCGGGTCGTTGTCGCTATGTTGGGTGAAGCCAACCTTTGGAACCGGGTGGGTCAAGATGGCCTCATTTCAGCCTTGCAAAGTCGATCGAGGTTACTCAATTTCCTCAGTCTGGTCTGGCTGCGGCATCGCGATGCTGATGCTCGAGCATGGCGAGCGCTGGGCATCGTCGAGCCGAACTTTCGAGGGCCTGGAAACTTAGCTCCGCATGAATGGAGTGCACTTTACCTCGACGATCTCGAAAGATTGATCAGTCTCAATCAAGAGCTTCGTCCTCGAATGAGCGAAGTGCAGCGTTGTCGTTGGCGCAACAAACTTGAGCTTCTTCTCCTTGAGTTACGCGCCGATCTACAGGCTCATATCGAGACCGATCGGTCGAGCGGCGCCCACGGCGCCCATGCTGAGGCCCTGCAAAAACTCAGCACTTTGAACTTAAGTTGTGATTCAACCACCGAAGCCGATGCCGTGGCTCAACTTCTGTCGGCCGAGAGGCTTTGGACCCGGGCTTCGAAGCGCATGATGGATTCGAATTTGAGCAAAGGCGACTCGTTGAAGCCGCCGAGTTGGCTCCTGCAGCTGCGACAGCGAATCCAAGCCGATTCAAGTTGGCGCGATGTGATGCAGTGGATGCTGACGCTGAATTCATTGGAAGCCTTGAGTGTGCATCAAAGGCGAGTGATTTTGCAAAATGCGCGGGTGGTGGATCCCACACACTCCCTTGCCGCACAGCTTTTGTTGAATGAGCTGATGGCTCAGGGTGACTGGCCGTTGTTTATGCAAACGCTGGTCGAATTTCAACGAGCGAATCCGCTGAGCGCTCAGTTTGCTCCAGCGCACTTTCGAAACGTTCTACTTCAAAGGGCTCCGCGCGGAGTCCTCGAAGAGTTCGATCAAGCTCAAGCTCAGCTTCTGTCCTGGCGACCGGAGGCCTCAGCACTCTACACGGACCTCAATGAGGAAAAGTGGAAATCGTGGATTCAGCAAGATTTGCAGGCCATTCTTCGCCTCGTTGAGGAAAGAGGCGCAACCCTCGTCGTGCAAGGCTATCCGCCTTACCGCAATCCCAGTCCGGATCGTCCCTGTCGTCCCCTCGATACTTGGCTGAAGGAGTTTGCAACTGAGAATAACCTCTCTTGGATCGATACCTGCGCTGAACTACAAATGGCCTTTGCCAACGCACGGAAGTTAGGTTCATCGCGTGAAGCTTTCTTTCTCACTCAATACGGGCCTCACGACGATCATTTGAATGAGCGGGGCTATTCTTTGGTGGCCGAACTGCTCGAGCGCGAACTGCGTCCCGTACTGAATCGTAGAACTGATCATTGAGAGTTGAGATTCTTCAGGGCGAGTGAAGAAAAAAGAGGGGCCATTCCTTGGCCCAGGGAAACGCCGAGAATCAAATCCACATCCGCAAATCGATGTCCCGTTTTGGGGAGGGCGAAGCTGGTGACGTCAGCAGCTGTCGGGATGTGGTGAAGTATTCACAAGTGAGGTCACTCGCGGATCACTTCGACGCCCTCCGGGACGATGTGAACGATGCCGTTACGTCTTAAGATCAGTCGACCCGATAGTTTTTCCAGTCGATGAATCACCGAGCCTTCGTCAACGATCAAGTCCCCGGAGATATCATGGGCATAGTTGATCTCCACATGACGAAGCAGGGTTCTAGGAGACTGAACCTCGCTGAGATCATCAATCCGCATCTCGACGATCTCGACACCTCGCTCGGCGCCAAGAATTGCCTCAGTGAAATTCGTGAGAGTCTGCACAAACTCTGATTCGGCCGTTCCCAACGAGGTTCCCATGCCATAGCTACGGGAGTAGAGGCCTTTGATTTCGTGGGCAAATGCCAGGTCGCCTTCGCGGTTCTTGTTACCTTGCAGGCGAATCAACGGTGAAACCACATTTTCGATTTTCGAGGCACTGTGAAAACCGATACAAGCATGAAGAGCGTTAGCGTCCTTGAGCCGATCGATTTGTCGAGCTACGACGGTCAGCGAGCCCGCCCATGGAGTCAGATCCTGAGCCTGATGAATTCGATCGGCTCGGAGGGCGATGGCGGTCATCCGGAAAGCGCCGATTCCGAGAAAGCTATCTGGATCATTGGAGTTCATGAGATCTGCGGGAAAGACGTCGAGGTCCTCCACGCGGTCGATCTCCTTGGCCCAAACGCGGATCAGATTGTTGGCGAATTGATTGCGAAGCTCCTCGACGCGATCGACGCGACTTGACCAGAGATTGCCGACGACGTTTCGCATACGGAGAACGCGCGCGCGGCGGACCCAATGGTCTTCAAAAATGGGAGAGCTGAAGCTACTTTTACGTTCAAAAATGTCAGTGTCTGTAGGGCGAACCTCTCCCGAGGAGAAACGAAGTGTCGGCGGTCGGAGCCCCGGTGCGGGAGCTGGGTTTTGCAAGAGAATGTTTTCGACGTAGCGAGTGAAATCGCTCACGTATTGATCGGGACTACCATGAACTCCATCAAATAAGGTGGGATCATAAGCTGTCGTGCCTTCGAATCCGCAAGAACCCATTTCGGGCTTATCAACTGGTCCTAAGGCGACGGATGGAGCTTCGGCCACAGGAGAAAAGTGGACCCGCGAGCAGTTTTGGTAACTGAGTACCAGACACGTTGTCAGCGCCAAAGCCCCCCCTCGCGCTGAAACGGATCTCAGTGTGCCTGACACGACCGAAATCACTGCTCGCATGGTCCCCCCACGCGAATAACGTTACAATCGCGATGCCAGGCGGCGTGGTCTTTACGTTCGTCTGAGGGGATGACAATTGTCGAACGACATGAAATTGGAAATCAGTTCGACGTCTCGCTTTGAATCAGCGGCTCGGAAACATCCTGATCGCAAAGCCGAGGGTGTCGAAAAGCAGAAGCCCTCAGCGTGTGGGTAGCTCGCTGCCGACCATACGTTGCCAGAACTCCGTCAAATCTAGTCTCACATCGAGACGTTTGACGAAGTTGAAGAGTCCACCGAGTTTGCGGTGTAAAAACAAAATACGATGCGGGGGAGCGGAGTACTTGAGACTCATGGCGAACTTCTGTCCGGCCTCTCGAGTCCGTCGAGCATAATCAATGTCTTCGAAGGCAAAGGGTTGTCGGGAAACAAAGAAAGGTTCGACCGAGCAGCACATCAGTTGATAAAAGTTTTCGCGGGCCTCTTCGCCCTCGCGTTCGTCGAGAAGTCCAAAGCGAATACCTTCGGCGAGAATCGCCTGACGATCCAAACCGCCCATCGTTCGAAGGAATCGTGTATAGTCTTTGCGGAAGTCTTCTTCGTAGCGAAGTGTGGCTCCGAAGTCCAACAGCACCAGCTCGTCTTTGGGTGAAATCAGGAAGTTGGCGAAATTCGGATCGGTTTGCACCATTCCCCAAACAAAAAACTCACGGCAAAACAAATCGAGCATCGCGCGCGCCAGTCTCTCGCGGCGTGCGACGGGTGGCTTGGAGCGCATCCACTCGTCGAGACTCACGCCGTTCTCCCAGGACATCGTGAGCACACGACGGCCACTGTGGGTGCGGATTCCTACGGGTACGCGAATCCCATCGAGACCGAGGGCGTGTAGGCGATAGTCTTCGAGAGCCTGTAACTCCAGGCGATAATCGGCTTCTTGGTGAAGCACTCGTCGGAGCTCTTCAAAGACAGGACTCAATTCAATTTCTTGCCGGCCACTCAGCTGCGCAAGGGTTTGGCCAAGCTTTCGCACGATGGCGAGATCGGCATCAATGGATTCGGCGACACCCGGATATTGAATCTTCAAAGCGACGCTTTCACCGTTGAGTTCTGCGCGATGGACTTGCCCAATGCTCGCCGAGGCCACGGGTGTGCGATTGAGATTTTTGAAATCACGAAAACGCTCTAGCCCCAAATCCTCCAAAAGGACAGGCTCCAGCTGGCTAAAGGGAATTGGCTCAGCTTGAGCTTGGAGGCGAGCGAGGATTTCAAGTGCTTCAGGCGGAAAGTAATCGCCTGCATCGATGCTGAGCAATTGCCCGACCTTCATGGCCGCGCCTTTGAGTTGCGAGAGACTTTCGACGATTGCTTGAGCTTGTTTGAGTCGTGAGGCTTCGGCCGACTTGGGATCATTGGCGCTTGACCCCAGCCAACGATGAGCCGCCTCTCGAGCGCCGACTCGCGCGGCGAGACTGAGAAGTTCAATGGAGCGACTGCCAAAACTTTTACGCATGTCTCATGTTCTCGAAGTAAGGCTGATATTCTCGCGTCCCTAGAGTCTAACCCATCCGAGGTGGATCGGCGAGCCGATGGGCATTGTCCGGAAAAATTAAACTCGCGGAGCTCGCGGTTTACCGGCACGAATAGGCTTCAACTGGAGTGTCTTGGTGAGCGTGGACGTCTCCATTTCCAACAGATGGCCTCTTGCACCGGCATTGATCCAAATTCGAGGCAGATCGAGGATGCTGGACTCGATGTAAATCGAGAGGGGGGTTGCCAACGCAAAAGGCGCCGTCCCGCCCACTCGATATCCCGTCCAATGCTCCGCGCGCTGCGGATCCGCAGCTGCAACCTTGCGCAAAACTTGATTCGAAGTGGCCACCGGTTCATGCAATTCATGCGATTCCTTCAGATCCACAAGCTGCACAAGAAGAGCCTTGGTGTCGACATTCCAATCGCCGTGCATCAACACCACGAGGTGACCATCTGTTGGGGCCAAGTCGGTCGGAAGACTCGCGCCGGCCATCGGTGTGGCTTGGAAGATCAACGTTTTGATCACAGCGTGTTCGGAAGCACCGATCGCCACGGAGGAGTAGGAAGTGCCACCTTTTTCCACATACTCAAACACGTGATCGCGAAAGCGATATCCCAGTTCGCGAAGCCACTTCCGCCCTCGAGGTTCGTCGTTAAGAGCTTCGGGCAGGGGAAGCTGAGATTTCGATTGGCCTTCAGCTCCCGACAAAGCCGGGGGCTCGAAGGCCTCGGAAGTCGGCGGGGGGACTTGCTTTTGCGACATACTTTGATTTGATAATGCGAGAAGAGATGGCGGCAAGCTGCAAATGCGGCGAAATCAGCTCAGGCGCGAGGTGCGTCCTCGCGGCCGAAACGTTGCAGAAACGGCGTCGAAGCGCAGACGGACGACACAGAAACAAACGACAGAAACAAACGACAGAGACGAGCGAAGCCAACGAACCCAAAACAAACGAACCTGAAAGAACCGAAAAGCCACAAGAAACAGAAGGAGCACGAAAAAATGGCAAAAAAGAAAAAAGTCGCCACGAAGAAAAAGCGTCCGGCTAACAAGCATCACAAGCGCCGTTTGGCAAAGAAGAAGAGCCTCACGGGCCGTAAGAAGAAGCGCTAAGACCACAGAGGGCCGAGCATTCGTTCAAAAATCGACGGCTCGGTCCCATTGCTTCAAGCATGAGGTTGCCGAGGAACAGTCCTCGGCGATTTTTTCGCCCATGGGGTCGGGTTGTTGCCGAGCCGATCTCAGCGAGAAGGCGATGCGGCCGCAGCGAGAAATTCGTCTCGAGTTGCCAAGTCCTCTCGGAAGTCCCCGCGCAAATCTGATGTCGAGGTCTCCGAACCCGTATCGCGAATCCCGCGAGCGATGACACAGTAGTGTTTGGCTCGAATGGATACGGCGATGTGAGGAGTTTCGAGGAGAGTCTGCAAGGCATCGGCGATCTGCTTGGTAAGTCGCTCTTGCACTTGTGGGCGACGCGAGAAGAAGTCGACGATGCGATTGATTTTAGAAAGCCCAATCACCTTTTGAGTCGGAATGTAGGCGACCACCGCGGTTCCATGAATCGTTTGGAAGTGGTGTTCGCAGGTCGACATCACGTTAATGTCCCGAACGACAATCATCTGGTCGTAATTCATGCTGTTCTTCATCAGCGTGATCTTGGGGACATTCGCCGGATTGAGGCCTGAAAAGACCTCGTCGACGTACATTTTCGCCATACGCCGAGGCGAGTCCGCCAGAGAATCGTCATTCAGGTCCAAGCCCAGGGTTTCCATAATCTCTGCGAAACAGGCCGCGATTCGCTCGCGTTTTTGCTCATCGCTGAGGTCGTTCGATTTTTGCGGCGAGGGCAGCACCGACTGGAGCCAATTTTGATCGAGGCGTTCTGCCTGATGCGATTTCGCGCTCGAACGAGCTGCGGTCTGACCTTTAGAATGGGCGAACGAGCCTCGCTTCAGAGGCTTGGAATACTTGTTTAATTTCTGACGAGACAAGCTTTGTCCTTCCCGAAGATTGTGACCCACTACCGAAGCCTTTGAGCCGAGAGTTTGGTATTGCGCAACGGCTTGAGCCGCAACAGACTTTCCAGGGCCGGTCCAAGGAGTCAACCCCGATGTCATTTTTGGCCTTTGTTGCGCTTTGCTTTTTCGCTGTTTTGCCGTTCGGGTCGCTGAAGATCGACCAGACCCTGAGGAATTTTCTTGCTCCTTGGTTCGAGGCTTCGAGGGTTTCATCTTGGATTTCAAGCTTTCCAAGTCATCAGATCGGCGGAGTGAAACATCGGCAGCTTCCTGAACTCGAGAATTTTTTAGCATCTTTGTGTACCTCGGATGGTGGCTCTGATTCTTGGCTTTCGGAAATTGGGGCGACGCTTGTTTGGCTAATTCAACGGCTCGGTGAACTTGTGCCTCGGCACTTTCAAGTCGGAGACTCCGGACCAATCTACACGGAAACCGTCCTCGGTCATCCGCCGGTCGTCGAACCACTCAATTCTCTCAGCAATTTTATTTTTTTATGGATTATTTGGCGATGGTGGAAAAGAAATCGTGAATTCGGACCTTATTCTGTGACTCGCTGGGGACTGCCCATCATGTTCGCGAGTTTCATTGGCGGTACCGTCTACCATGCGACGCGAAGCCACGAGTTTTGGTATTTGCTTGATTGGATTCCCATCTACGGTTTAGCGATGGGGGCCGCCGCTTATCTTTGGACGAGGCTTGCAGGAGTCAAACGCGGCTGGGCGATCTTCGGCTCAATCAGTTCGGTGCTGATCGTCTTGAATGTGGCCGCTGACTTGTGGTCACAGTGGGAGACGGTCACACTGATCTCGCTGTCCTATGGAAGTCTTGTTGTCGCGAATCTCGTGCCCTTGGTTTTACATGCTCGGCTCCCCGCGGCCCGAGGTGCACGGCGGTGGCTTGTTGCCGGTGTTCTCATCATGGTCCTTGCGATTGGCTTTCGGCAGCTCGACGTTCACATTGCTCACCATCACCTTGAGACTTGGCCCTATGGCACGCACTTTATGTGGCATTTGCTAGGTGGTTTGGCCGTCAATTGTATGCTGGAGTATTTGTGGCGGGCGGATTGGCGGCCTCACTTTCAACGTCAAGATGAGCAACGACGTGGTCAGGAGAACTTATGAAGTTCGGTTTTTTCGAGCGCTTCGAACAGAGTCTCGCTCAGCTAAAACCAGGAAGCCTGAAGTTTGAATTTCCCGATTCGCCCGAGGAGATGGAGCGCGCCATGCTGGACCAGATTCGGCGTACCACTTTCTTTTTGGCAAGAGTGCCGGGCCTCGCATTCTTCGGTGTTCGAGTGACCGAGATCTCGGCGCGGACCTGTAAAGTCCGTTTGCCTTTTCATTGGCGCACGCAGAACCCCTTCGGTTCTCAGTATTTTGCGGCACAAACAGCGGCCGCCGAGCTCAGTACGGGCGCCCTGATCTTGCGCGCGATTTCAGGTCAGCCCTTAATTTCTATGTTGGTCATTGGGGTGCGGGGTGAGTTTTTGAAGAAGGCCAAGTCGGAAGTCGAGTTCACTTGTCCCCCCGAATCGGCGCAAGAACTCTTGGATGCCGTCGAACGCGTCGAGCGAGGCGAGGCGGTCGAATTAGAAATGCGAAGCGTAGGTCGTCTGAGCGACGGAACGGAAGTGGCGCGTTTTAGGTTTCGTTGGGCTCTCAAAAAGCGCGAAGGCTAAAGGCACTTGCGTTGCGCGGAATAGGGCTCTCTCTCGCGCGCGGATCAGTCGGCAACCTCAAACTCACCCGCATGATGATTGAGAAGGATCTGGCCCGCACAACCTCGTGATCGCAATTCGCGATGAAGTGTGTAGGTCACCGGATGATAGGGGTCCTCAATTTGCGGAAAGAGTCGTTCGGGCTCGGGCACCCCACGAGCCGCTCGTTCCACTGAAATCTTCACGGGCACTTGGCTGATTGAGCTGCAATAAAAGCCAGGAGCGCTCTTGTCCGCCCGCTGAATCTGCTCGGCGATTTCGCGAAGTTGTGACAGCTGAAACTCTCGCTCAGGTTGGCTGGAATAAATTGCGGTTCGCCAAGCCGTGGCCGTCAAATTCAGCACAGCAAAAATTGTCCAAATTGACTTTCTCCATCTCGCGTTGGGCAGAACCATGTGTCCGAGTATGAGAACAATGAGAAGTGCCGAGGGCCAAACATAGATCAAATAACGAGATGGAGCATGCATGGGTTGGAGCCAAGGGATTTTCCAAGGCCAAGTGCTCAAGGAACTGAGATAGAGCGCCTGAGCCACGACTGGTAAGATGAGAGCTAGAAACACGAGGAGAGTCACCCTGGACTCCCGACGAAGTGTCCATCGAAACGCTGTGAGAGCGGCCGACAAGCCTAGGATTGTCTGAACGAGATCGGGAAGGGGACCGGGAATCTGGGCCCAGCGGAGCGCCTCCTCGTTTGCTGTGGTGAAGGGCCAAAGCGCATGCGAAATCACCAAACCAATCAGCGAGGCTGGGCTCAATTGCCAGCGCCCGACCCCGAGAAGCAAAATCGCCAAGAGAATCATGAGAGCAATCTCTTGTTTCCCGGTCCAGGAGTTGGGCCAAGTGAGAAGATGGGGTCGAGAGCTGACGAAGCGGTGAATGAAGTAGACGCCGCAACCCAAAGCGAACCAAGCTCCAACCCCGACGAGCCATCGAGAACCACCCGTGAGGTCGCTGGGAGCCCCCAGGGCTGAAAAGAATTGTGTGACCTGCCAACCTGCGGCCGGCGTCGCCAGAGTGATCAGCGTGTAGGCTGAAGTCGCCCACAAAAATGCGCTGATGCGTCCTCGTTGCCAATTCGAAGCCTCCGGCAAAAGCATCACGCTCATCCAGGCGGCCCCTACGAAAACGGTGAATGAAGGGCGTAGAGTTGAGAGAAGAAACCCGAGCGCGAGAATTTTGCCGATCGACCAATCCGGAAAGTTTCGAAGGGCCAGGGTTAGCGCCCAAAGGCCGGCCAGCACAGGTCCTATGTGTTGAATCGCCATCGGCCAGATCCAGACATCGGCGACTGAGGCGAGGCTGACCGAGAAGAACATAAAGGCGACAGATTCGCTCATTGAAAGACGGCTCTGGAGAGCGAGGGCTTGCCATGAACGAGACGTTTGTAGCCAGAGAACTACAGCGGTCAGGGTCCATAAGACGGGGAGAGTGGGCCATAGGCCCACCCAGACGGCGAATACGATATTGAGCGATAGGACTCCAGCTTCACGAGAAGAGTTAAACAGCCAAGAGAACAGATGCCCTTCGTGCCAAGCGCGCTCCACAAGAGGTACGTACCAATAAAGATCATCAATGTGTGCTGGCCACGCACCGTTCGGGCGCCATTGTGGCCAGCTCACGATCATCAGTAAAACACCGGCCACCAGTGCGGCGATCCAAGACCATCGCAATTGACCTAACTTTTCATGGGCCGCATGTTTTGAGCTGAAACGATCGCGCATGGATGGATGACCTCGAGACCGTCGCCTCTTGGACGAGCTGTGCATCGAGATCCAGGCTAAACGCGAGCTCGGGAGCGTGCACGCCGCACCTGTTCGAGGTGCGGCGGCGAGAGATATTCTGTACCCGAGGCGTGTCTGAGCCATCCCTCATCTTCATTTGATCTGGGCTTCACCTGGTCCTTATCGGATACTCATCTGGTCCTCATTCGGTGAATCCAAGGGTCGGCCATGCTAAGGACGGGTGAACTTCGGGAGGTCGCTGGGGCGATCACTTCGTGCTGCGGCCGATCCGGCAGGTGTTGACTCCCAACAGGGTGTAAGGCGGGCACCAGCCGATAAGTCCCGTCATGAGCGGTACAACTCCAATCAAAAACCAGGGATTCTCCGGCCCCACAAAGGCGAGGCTGATCAGTCCGAGACCTGTCACGATGCGAATCACACGTTCAATGCTGTGAACGTTGGGTTCAAATTTTCCAAACACTTTGCGCTCCGAGCTTGCTGTCGACATGAGTCACTCCGTTTTTGAATTTGGGGCTTCTTGGTCCGATGGGTCAGACGGAATTGAAGGCGAAGAAATTGAAACTGAAGAAACTGAAGAAATTGAAGAAGTTGAAGCGGGTTGATTCATCATGTGCAAGGCCACGCGTTGAAGCGCCCGCATGAGTTCATCTTCGAGCTTGGTCCGAGCTTCGGGGGCTTGACTCCATGCGGGCTGGGAATCGAGGTGACGAGTGAGCGCTGCTTGGAAGCACGCAACCCAAAGCTCGGCCTCTGTTTGGCCAATCGCGAAGGGTAGGTGTCGAGCGCGGAGCATCGGGTGTCCACGTTTCTCCCCATATAGCGGTGGGCCACCCATCCAGCCTGACAAAAACCAATAGAGGCGCTCCTCCGACTCGTCCAAGGATAGGGGGTGCATGTCGCGAATGACCTTCGCTTCTGGCCGACGATCCATCTCTTGGTAGAAGAATTTAACGAGCTGGCGCAGACCGAGATCGCCGCCCACCAGCGCGTAAACTGTCGCCTCGCGAACTGTGCTCATAGGCCTTCGAAGACTCCGCGGTGCTTGAAGAAACGATGCGCATGATCCTGAAGTTGGGCGTCGCTCAGATGGTCTGTAGATTCCATGCCGACAATCTTTTGAGCGAGCTGGGGGTGCTTCGCCTCGAGCTCATGCTTGAATTGCTCCTTGGCGACTCCTGGGCCCATGAGCAAGCACTCTTTGAGTTTCGTACGGGTCAGCTCAGAGGTGAGTTCATGAAAGAACTTGTGCAAATCATGCTCTTTTCCGTGGCCACTCGGATGAACGCCGCCATGAGCCTTCAGGTGATGAGCTTCGACGCCGTCGGCGCCAAATACAAAGATCTTCGCCTCGTGACGATCCATCCATACTGCAACTGCCGCCATATCGATCCCCTTTGTTCTCTTGTTTCTTCTCTGGCTTCTTTTCTGGCTTCTTTTTTGGCTTCTTTTTTGGCCGAGAGTTGATTCTCGTACCAGTCGCTGCAATCCAGGTTTCAATCCGCTTCGCCGCGAACTCAATTGGCCATAGGTCTCTTTGTAATCAATTTTGATCTGGATCGCGAGGGCACATTACGGAATGTGACAAGTCGTCTCAATCGCCCCGCTGAGTGGGGCGGCTTGGCTCAGTCTTCATGTCATCAGCGCGATCGCTGAGACGGTGACGAAGATGAGGTCTTCAGAACATTGAGGCGACCTGTCAGGCTTAAGAAGCGCACGGTGCTTCCCCGATATCAGCAGCGCTTAGAGCCAACGGCTCAAGTACTGGAGGGTAAAAAATGTGATCGCGCTAGCTGCTGGAATCACATAAAGCGTGAGCTGCCAAAGGTAGCCAGAGGGAGGCCTGTTCTTGGATTGTTTGGATCTTGTGTAGGCTCTGGGGACTTCATGGCCCCCGGTCCTGAATGAGCCGTATGGGGGACGTAAAATCGAGTTGGGATTGTGCTCGAGGGCTGAGGCTTGCCTCAACACCGTCGTATGGGGGGAGCGAAGTATCGGGAAGGGGCTAGCTTCTGTTCGCAAGGGCGATCTCCTCAGTTTTTGTCGAGGCGTTACCTGCAAGAGCTCGTTCATCGCTCGTTTGACAAACCGGCCAACTCAGAAGCTCGAAGTCTTGTCGGTCGAGCCCTCGCTTTTCGAATCAGACGGACCGCGAAATGGCGGTTTACTCTTTAAAGTTTGTCAGCTCGAGTGTTTTCGGACAGCGAACTTCGCCGAACTTCTCAGTCATGCGGAGGTTGGACTTGAAGCCTCCCGAGAGCCGGGTGCGGTCGGGAATTGTGATCTTTTTGAATGATTATCTGGCCGTGCGCAGGCCAACGGATTTCGAGAGAAATCGGTAGCGCCGACCTCGGCCATCGCCGCGTGAGCTCAGTTCCCCGCGTTCCAGACCGGTTTGCATAAGGCGAAAAAGGCTGGGTTGCGAGAGGCGTAGGACCTCACAAGCTTCTTGCGAGGAAAACTCGCGTTCACCAAAACTCTCTTTAAGACGTGAAAGGCGAACGCTGGCACGGTCCGAACCGCTTCGAAGTTTCTCCGATTCCAGTTCGACGAGAGGTTGCAGATCCAGTCGCAGTATAAGTTGAGTTTCTTTGACGACACGGATGCCATCACGAGTGGTCAGCAGATGCATCGGTATTTGTTTGAGAGCTCGGCGCGCCGAAGCAAGCAGCTGACGAATTCGAAGAGGTGAGCTGATCGGATCGAAGCTTTCGTTTGGGTAGAGTTCGCCAAACAAAGCCAGGTTCGGCTGCGGGCGGTAGAAGTCTGTCAGCACGGTTCTCAACAAAGCAAAGGTCCGCGATCCCGGCTCGAGCAAAGTCTTACCTCGAAAGAAACCGCGCTCAACGTGAAAGACGGGCCCACTGTATCCCCACTCATAGGCACTCTCTGGAGGTTCCCAAGCACGCTGATGAGACCGACTCGAAGCGATTCGGGATTGCTGTTGGCGACGGAGGAGAGCTTCAATACGGCGCCGGTAGTGCGGGTAGGGTGTGCCCGCCCAAAGATAGTCTGCGCGTCGAGCATCAAATTGAAAGAGGAGAAGGTGAAAGTCTGTGTCGCGGGCAATCTCCCAGAGACCACGCTCAAGACAACGATCCTTGTACTTTCTAAGGTCAGCAAAATTCCCGGTCTGTGAAGTTTGGTAAATCATCTGCCACTTGGTGAGTAAGTGGCCCCCTGCGCTCGGATCGGCACGAAGAATCTCTTGGGCTCGATCAAGCGCTCGAAGCGCCGCTTTCCAGTTCGATCTTGCAATGGCCAGCTGCGCTTCGAGCTCGCGCACGGCGGCTTGAAGTCGAATCGACTTCGAGCGCACGAGTTCCTCATCAAAATTCTGAAGGTGAGTGAAAAGGTCCGACTCGCCATCCTCACGAAGCGCATCCATCGCGACACGTGAGGCAAAGAGATTTAATCGAGCAATCTGCCTCTGATATTCGGACAATTCGGGATTTGATAGAACCACGCGCAAAATCTGTTCAGCCGCTTCGTAATCCCACTCCGACATAAAGACGAAGGCTTGTCCGAGTTGCCCTTCGGGGGAGCTTGCGAGGTCAGACCGTTTGAGCAATTGCAGGGCCTGGCGCCGACCACCGAGTCGCTGCATGCAGATCGCGTACTCCACCATGAGATCGCGAAACTCAACTTGGTCGGTTTGATTTTTCAAAAATGGACGTGCTGTTTTAGAGAGGGAGGCTAATCCCAAATCAGGACGCCCGACCCGTCGGACAAGCTGCGCATAGAAGGTTCTTTCGGAGGGCGGAATGAGTCGAACCGCAACTTGCTGCAGTTCGCGTAGGACCTCTCGGCCCTCACCGCGGCGAATCCGCGTATCCCACAGCTCAGCTTGTGATTTTGACCACTTCAAAACATTCTCCGGAGCCCGTCGATGGGCGCGTCTCAAGACGGTACTTGAATCATTCAAATTTATCACGAATCGAATGAAATCGAGAGAAAGTTCGAGATCCTCGACCTCTAGAGGTGTCCTGACTCGAGGCACTCATTCGTTGGCCCAGAAGGTCGACCGTTGAGTGGTGCACAGGGGGGCAAGTATGCGGCGTCAGCCGATACTTTTGGGTAGCGGACTTTTGTTGCTGAGTCTTTTGATACTCAGCTTTCAAAATTGTACGCGCGCCAATTTCGCCCTGGGAACCACGCCGCAGTCATCAGCTCAACAATCGATTGATGGGGGTGGCGGAGGACTGCCACATTTGGACGACACGTCGTCAGGTATCACCCCCGGCCGTTCCGGCGGTGGTGAGGGCTACGATGGCAAGCTCTCGACAACCTACAGTCTCATCGACTCCGCTTGTGCCTCAGGCGTTCGAACGCGAGTCGCTCGTGATGGTCACAATCGGTTTTGGTTGCTGGCCGAGAACTGCCAGTTCGTAAATATCCGTGAAGTACCCGCAAATGAAGTATCAGTTTCGGGAAATAGTCTCACGTATAGAACGCAAAATCTGACCGCGGACCGAGGTGCTGTTCGTTCGAATATCGTGACCTGCTCCGGAGATGGCCAGTTTGAGGTTTCGTTACCCCTGCAGCGGACGTATGTTGAGATCTCGATCGACAACCATCAGTCGCGCGGGCTCGTGGCGAACATGACCCTTTATCGGGTCGACTCGGCGTCCGGGGTTATTCAGAGGGTTGGCGCGCAGATCATCAACGAGCCGATTAACTTTCTTTCTCAGCAAGCGACGTTTGTCGACTACGCCACGGATGCAAGCCTCGCCAGTCGGCACATTCAGCTGCGAACTCCCAGATCGGGGAGAGGATCGGGCTCATTCGACTCGGTCCTGCAGGGTGGGGGGGAACAGATGCAGAGTGCGGGATTGAGCTGTGTTGTCCCTTGAAGCTGGCCCACATGAGTGGTTGCCTCAATCGAAGCCCCGTTGGCGTGAATGCCTCGGGGCTTCGGTGTTTGTGGTGAGAGAGCCCTTCTGGGCGTGAAGACGAACCCCGGACCGCGCCGACATTGAGTTTGTCGTCAAAGCCTTCCGGC
>CANHQR010000026.1 GCA_947462815.1 Pseudobdellovibrionaceae bacterium | reverse complement strand
TGGTGGTCGGGGGTTTGCTATGATCTCAGGCATGCCTCCGCCGTCTCGCCGCCTATTTGAAGGCCTAAAAATCCTCGTCGTCGACGACGAAGCCGATTTGGTGGAGATCTTGGCCGAAGATTTTTCGCAATATGGAGCGGAGGTGTTTGCCGCATCGAGTGCTCAACAGGCCCTCGAAGTCCTCCATCGTGCATCCGTGACGGTGATCCTTTCTGATGTGCGAATGCCGGGCATGGATGGGGTGGAATTATTACGGGAAGTCCGACGTCGGTTTCCGACCACGCCCCCGTACATGTTTTTGCTTTCTGGTTTTGCGGATCTTAATGCCGAACAAACTTTGGCGATGGGCGGGCAGGCACTCTTGCCGAAGCCCTTTGATCTCGGCCTTTTGCGACGAACCTTGGCTCAGCTTCTTAAATCAAATTCAGCCCCTTGAGGCCAGGATGGCCAAAGTCAGGCATTGAACTTGTTTTGAACTGTATATCGAGAGCTCCACTTCCGAGGCTAGGCTTTGCCTTTTCTCAGGGTCTTGGCTTAATTTTTCTTTATGCCAAGCGGGTGGGAAGCTCTATTTGGGTCGGTGTTGCAGAGTGTGGCTGGTTTTGCCGCACTTTGGGCCCTGTATTTTCGGACAGGTAAGGCCTTGGCCGTGACAGACGTAGCTAACCCACAGCGTCTCACCGCTCAAAATGTGAGCGTGATTATTCCGGCTCGAAATGAGGCTGAGAATTTACGTCAATTGTTGCCCTCACTTCGTCGCGACGCGGGTGCCGACTTTGAGGTTCTTGTGGTTGATGATCATAGTACGGATGCGACGGCACGGGTGGCGGCCGAGCTAGGGGCGAGAGTTGTTTGGGCGGGGCAAAGGCCCGCTGGATGGACGGGAAAGTCTTGGGCTTGCCATGTCGGAGCTCAGTCGACAACTCGGGATGTCCTCCTCTTCATTGATGCTGATACGATTCAAGATCCACGGTCGATCGAGGGCCTTCTCCCTCGACTGCAAGTGGCGAGTTTGGTTTCTGCGGCCCCGTATCACCTCAATCCAAGCTGGTGGGAAAAGCTGATGGGCCCCTTCCAGATTCTTGTGCTTTTGGGTTGCGCATGGGACGGCGGATCTCGCTACGCGATTGGTCAGTTCCTCATGTTCCGTCGCGAAGTCTATGAGAAGTTGGGTGGTCATGAAAAAGTGCGTGAAACCATCTGTGAAGATTTGGAATTGGCGCATCTTGTTCGTGAAGCTCAGTCGCGGGGCGAGTTAGATCACGGCGTATGGTCGGATCTGAGTGGTCAGGTCTTCAAGGTCCGCATGTATGACAGCTTCGCCAAGTTCTGGTCAGGCTGGAGACGCTTGATGCGCTTGGGTTTGAGGCGTTCAACGTTCTGGGGAGGCTTAGCTGTCTATCTCGCAATCGCCAATCTCAGTTTGGGTTTCAATCCCGGCGAGGCCCACGCCGCGATCTGGGCTCTGGCGTTCGGTGGCTGGTTGGCGGTCTTCGGAATTCAACGGCGATGGGGTGATTTCAGCCTCCTCGGAGTTTTGGCATTCCCGGCCACTTTGCTTCTCTTTGTCGTTCTGACGATGGTGGCGATCTTCGATCAAATTTTGCGTCGAGACTTTGTTTGGCGGGGTCGTAGCTATTCATGGCAGGTGCGCTGATGAAGTCAGTCCGGACAGTTTCAGGTGATTCATCAAGTGATTTGGGGGGCGATATGCGCCAGCTTCGTGAGTTGACCTCGAGGCGTGGCCCTTGGATCGCTCTGGCCGTGATATTGGGTTGGTTGAGCTCAGGTGCTGTACTGTGGTGGACTTGGCCACACTTACCTTTCGGGGCGAAGATGCTGGCGGTACCCTTGATGAGTTTTCTGTACACCGGCCTTTTCATCACGGCCCACGATTCGATGCATGGATTAGTTGATCCGAGTTCGGCCCGCGCCAATCGCCTGTGGGGTCAGGCCGCCTTGTGGCTCTATGCGGGTTTCCCGTTTGAGCAATTGAATCGCGAGCATCATCGTCATCATGCGCGACCCGCATCCTCCGAAGATCCGGACTATCATGGCGGTCAACTCGGCGAGGATCCCCCCTTCTGGTTTTGGTGGGGAAAGTTTATGTGGAACTATCGAAGTTGGCGCCCGTTGGCCTTCTTTGCGACGGTTGGTGTGGTCAATCAGTTTTTAGGCGGGGAGTGGTCGGCCTACTTCTTTATCTGGGCATTACCCTCACTCTTAAGTACCCTGCAGCTATTTTACTTCGGGACTTATCGGCCGCATCGATGCGCTGATGAGTTGGATCGCCTTCAGGGCGAGAAGGTCCGCGCTCGCAGTGACGACTTTTCCGTCTGGCTGTCCTTCATCACTTGTTATCACTTTGGATATCACGAAGAGCACCATCGTCGGCCCGATGTACCTTGGTGGGCTTTACCTCAGGCACGTCGCCTCGCTCTCGGCCGAGAAGGTCTCGCCTCCGGAGAGAGCAAATGATTTTCGAGACACCGCTGATGATCTTTATGATTCCCTTTCTAGTTGTCGGTTTTACGTTCTTGGCGATGGAAGGCTTATCTTATGTCCTTCATCGCTACTTGTTTCACGGCGTGCTTTGGCGCATCCATCAGTCGCATCATATCGCGAAGGTGGGGCGCTGGGGCCGTGCACCCTGGCACCTCGAGACAAACGATTTGTTTTCCTTTCTTTTCGCAGCGTTTGCGGTCGCAGCTTTCGCTTGGCCTCCGACGTGGTGGATCGGTTTCGGCATCACGCTCTATGGCACGATTTATTTTGTAGTTCATGATGCGGTCACGCATCGACGATTCTTTCCCCTTGATTTGAACTGGGCTTGGGTTGTGCGTATTCGCGATGCTCACCGCGCTCATCATAATGACGTTTCCAAAGTGGGCGTGGGTCCTTACGGATTGTTTTTTCCGTGAGAGATCTCGGTCCCTGGGCCAATGGGGGAGATGCGGCCTTTTGCGGGTCCACGGTTCATTGTGGAGATTTTCTCAAATGAAAAGGCCCGCCGAAGCGGGCCTTTTCATTTATCGAGGGATTGGCTTTCAAGCTCTCACGGCCCCGATCGCTGGTTCCGAGTGGTCGGCTTCAGTTCATCTGCGCCGCGCGATCCGCCTCACGGCGAGCCGCATCTTGAGCCTGAGCAATGGCGACGAGCTGTTCCAGCATGGCCTTGGTGGCTTCAGGAGCTTGGTTCAACGCGCGAGCCATACGGTCAATGCCGTTGGACTCGGGCAGTTCGAACTTTGCCAAGCGCTCCACGTCGTTGCGCTCGAGACCGAGTGCCGAGAGTCCTGCGGGGTCGCCCGATTCGGACTTCGCGAGGGCAGAAACCAAGAGTTCCGCGGATTCGAAGCTCATCGAGTATCTCGAGGCGATTTCGTTGGCGTTCAAGTCGGCCGCTTTGGCGACACCGCTCAACAGGTAGCGTCGGTAACCGCCATGACATGAGTCGTAGACTTCCCATCGACAAGTGCGGTGATAAACTCCCCAGTAGTCGCGATGCGAAGAGCAGATTTCGCGACGAGTGGTTCCGCAGCGAGGAGCTGGCGCGTGATGCGAGTGAGCTGAACCCACGATGATCGCGCCAACCGCGGCACCGGCCATGCCGGCCGCGACTTCGCGATCCGTACAACTGGTCTGTGCGAGTGAGCTGATCGCTGCGATCGCCAAAACGAATTTGCTGATGGTTTTGGCGCCCAACAGTCGACCTGACGGAGCTGCCGAGTTTTCCATGACTTTTTTCATTTCCTACCTCCAAAACAGTGGTGAACTACACTTTGCGTCTTAAGCTCATCTCAAGTGCGCGACAGAGCTTCGTACTCTTCAATTCCCAGCATGATTCGATGTGCACTCGATGGCCGCCGCGTTTTCAGAGAAGCGGCAATTGAGTCCTTAGCAAGAGGCTGAGCTAGCAATCTCGAGGCCCTGTTCGAGGACCCATTTGAGGAGGCATTTAAGACCGCATCTGGAGCCTAGGTCTTCCGGGGAAACTCGAGAGAAACCCCCTTTTTTGCTCGTATTCGCTCTGATTTGCTCAATGAAGGTGAGCCGGCCGCGTCGGGTAGAGGGGTGCGCGCAAGGGGGAGAGTCCTCTCGGATCCTCGGTGACCAGATCTTGGACAGGAAGATTTTCCCCACACACTCTTCGAAATGTGCCGAAATTGGGCAGTTTGTCGACTCCGAGCCGCCGGAGTTTGGAGGGGGTGTGGTGATGGTGGGGGCGCTTCACTTCAGATGACGTTCACCGCACTGAGCAAGGTGTCGAGGCCTGACAAAGACTCCTGCTAGATCAACACTATCGCTGTTTCGAAGGGAGGGAGCTTTCATGCCGGTATCGAATCGCCTGTGGCGCGGGATCTGTTTTCGAAACTTGCAAACTCGTGTGTGGGGAGTTTGCGCGACGGGGTTGGTGATGATCTTCACGTCGAGTCTCGTGGGTTGTGCCAGCGTGATCTCACAGGTTCTCGAAAAGCCCGAGGTCAAGTTTCAAGGCCTTTCCATTCGTGAGGCCACGACCGAGGGAGCGACGGCTGTCATCGGACTGGATGTATACAATCCGAACGGCGTAGGCCTTCAGCTTGATGAGGTTCAATACCGTCTCGAATTGGCAGGCCGTGAAGTGGCCCGCGCCAAGATGGATCGAGCTGTGGCTTTGGAGGCAAAGTCGACCTCGCGTGTGGAGATCCCTGTGCCTTTTCTCTACAATCAAGTTTTTCAGTCTATATTGGATTTGATGCAGAAAGGGACGGCCGCTTACAAGGTCACGGGATCGGCACGTCTTGGAATTTTCGAATTGCCGTTTGAGAACGGTGGCGATGTGAAATTACGATGATCGAATTTTGGCTATTTCGTCACGGCGAAACGGATTGGAATCGCGCGGGTCGCCTGCAGGGTCGCACTGAAATCCCCTTGAATTCGAAAGGACTCGAGCAGGTTGCTGAGCTTCGAGATTTCTTGAAGCCCCATGCGGCGAGCTTCCTGAAAGGCGTGAGCTCCACCTTAGGTCGAGCCCAGCAAACGGCGAGACTGGCTTTGCCTGATCTCGCATGGCGCTTGGATGAGGCTTGGGTTGAGACGCATTTGGGAGTTGCTGAAGGTCTGACACGAGATGAAATCGTCCGTCGGCTTGGTGCCGAGTCTTGGGATCAATGGGCCGATCTGAGTCAGAACTCCTGGTCGGCGAGTTTTGTCGGAGGAGAGTCTCGCGCCCAGGTTCGAGATCGCAGCTTGATGGCGCTCGAAGCCTTGCGGCGCGAGATCCTCGAAGCTTCGCCCTCGGTGAAAGAAGGTTCCGCAAGCTCGGCGCGCGTCGCGATCTCCACGCATGGTGGATTGTTACGACGTTTGATCATGCACTTCCATCCAGATCAGGCGACTCGCATATCGGTACCGAATGCCGCCCTCTATGTCCTGAAATGGGATGTGACGCGGGGTTGGCAGGCTGAAATTGAGCCCCGCTTTGTTCCACGCCCCCGAGAAAATAACTGAGAAAATAACTGAGAACATGCCCGAATTCCTGGCCGAAATCCTGCCCAAAATCCTGCTGACTGACTGACTGACTGACTGACTGAATGCAAGAGTGACGGTGGTGATATTCGGTATCCAAAAGGGCGACTCTGATCGGACTTATCGAGTCGCCACGCTTTCGACTCGCAAAATACCAGATTTATCTACGACGATTCGATGCGACTGTGTGAGCTCGGTGAGCTTCTGTTGATCGGTTGAATACACAGTGGACTTCGAAACGAAGTAGAGGTGGTACACGCGGCGGGACTTTGACACGGTCCAGGATCCGTCGTCCCCGAGTTCGGAGATTTCTTTAAAGGGATCATCGAGAAATTTGAGATGTCGCTCAAGATTCACGCGAATATTTTCGTGAAGTGTACGTGCCTGAGTGGCCGAGCTACCTCGTTGGTCAAATCGCAACATTTTTTGCAAGGCGAGGACATCTTCACCAATCTGCAGCTTGCCTTCGAGATCCTGGGGAGAATGACGAAGGGCAAGGGCCTCGGCGGACAATTCTTTGCTCTTGGATTTCTGCAAGCGGAAGGTCTCTTGTACAAGACCGAACTCGCGACCTTCAGCGCTCAGCTTAACTTGAAAGTCGGGAATCCAGTTCTTGGCCTTTTCTCGCAAAACGTCACGCGACCAGTCCTTGAGGCGATCGCGCAGAACGTAAAGCAGAACACCAAAGCTCACCAAGAGAAGACCCTGTGAGGCCATCTGCGACAAGTTGCGGATCCCGAACTGCTCGAGGCCGGCAGCAATCACGCCCGCTGTGGCCGTGCCGACGAGAGCTGCCGATTCGTTGATCCGTTTGGCCGTTTGAACTTTGCCAACTTCGATAAAGCTCTTCGCCTGGAAGAACTTTTTGAACTGGCTGAGTCGCATGAGATGAGCTTCGCGTTGAGCTTCGTCTTCACATTCGAAGGAATATCCTTTGGCGCGGCGATAAGTCGCCTCATCTTCTTGCAAAGCTTTAAGTAATCGCCGTGTGCGATTGACTTGAAAATGCCGAGCTCCCTGAGGGTCCATCACCGAGCCGTGTTCCGAGGCTGTTCGGGGAGAATCAAGAGTCGCGGGATTTGGGCCATCGTGCATTTGATCGAACTCTGACGAAGTCGCGCTGAGGTACTGCACGTAAGCTTGGCTGACATGCTCGTCGACATAGCAGCAGAAAGTGCGCAGTTCATGGTCAGGTGCGAACATGCCGAGCGCGTCGCGAAGTCGGTCGATCTTTCGACGCACGGACTGCAGAGATTTCTCGAAGTTCTCCACTCCCGTCGAGCGTGACCGATCCGTAGCCCAGACACTTTGCGATAAAAAGAACTGGCGAGAGTGCTCCGTCGAGTGTCGTTTCAGGCGCTCCGTCAGCATGGCGGCCAGGTCGCGGAGAGCTTCAATGGAGTGCTCTTTCAAATGCGCAGAGAGAGAGCCCTGCCGAGCGAGCTCTTGCAACATTCTTCCGTGCGCATGCAGGGCCGCGAGAGCACTCTCGAAATCTTGGTCCGCGTGCAGATCTTTGAGAGGAACTGAAATTCGATATTTTGTGCGCCAGTCGCGTGTCAGCTCTTGGAGACCTGTGGCTGCAAGGTCGAAAGACTTGGGCACAAACAGCCAATAATTGGTCTCCACACGGCCAATTTCGGCGCCCGACTTCGGGTGTAACTCGATCGCACTTTTGATTTCGAAATTGTGGTGATCGTGACGATTGACCTGGTTGAGCAGGATGTTGGGCGGAGAATTAAGGTCGAAGGGAGTCGAGGCGGTCTTGAGATCGGGCCGCAGGGTCTCGGAACGTAGGGAATCAGTCCGAAGCGATTCTGAGCTCACCACGGAGAGCACGCGAGAAGCAGCCCAGCGCGGCGAAAAAGACATGAGCTTCATGCGGATGGATGTCAACGCCTTAGATCCTCCAGTTTCTGGCTCAACTTGGTGTCAAGTCAGAACTCTGTCAGGTTAAGGTCAAACCTGAGCTTTTCAAAGCCTTAAATGCCTTTCCTGCGACAAATTTCATATCCCGGGAGATTCGCTCCCAGACAGGGCTTCCGGCCACCTTGAGAGCGCGGAAGGAGGGGCTTAGCGTTGAGCTTCGGGGCGATGGGGCTTACAAGGGCCTATGGCCTCCATCCCGGACGAACATGAAAAACATAAAGTAGGATTTGGAGCAGAGTTTGGGCCCCGCGGCGCAAGCTCAATCGGCCTGCCCATCCACAGTCGAGCTGAGGCCGTCGAGGCGATGTCGATTCAGAATGAATCACTTGGGGTCCGCTCGCGATGGACCTTTCGTGGAGGGTTGGGGGGCTTCGCTCTCTTCGTCGGATCTTGGGTGCAGATTGCTGTCCAATGGATTTTCGCAACCGCCTTGATCTCCGTTGTGGGCGTTGCAATTGCGGGTTGGGTGCCGATCACGTGGACGCCCTTAATGAGCCTGCGGACCTTTGAGTCCTTCGTCGACGGCAAGGGCCAATGGCCTCAGCAAATTTGGCGCGGCAAATTGTCGCAGCAAAGGCATCTTGTACGAGCGGTTCTGGCTGCCGAAGACGATAAGTTCTTCGAGCATTACGGCTTTGACTTCGATGCCATTGCGCAAGCTTGGCAACACAATCGCGTCCAGAAACTCAAAGCGAATGGCCAACCGCAAGTTCGTCAAAGAATTCGCGGTGGCTCGACGATCACCCAGCAAACGGCCAAAAACGTCTTTTTGTGGCCTCAGCGCTCTTGGGTGCGTAAAGCCTTGGAGGCCTGGCTCACAATTTGGATCGAAATCCTGTGGCCCAAAGAGCGAATCCTCGATGTCTATTTGAACGTCATCGAGTTCGGCCCAAACGTCTATGGTGCCGAGGCGGCGAGCCGAGTTTACTTTAAAAAGAGTGCACACCAGTTGAGTCGAGGGGAGGCGGCACGATTGGCCGCTGTGTTGCCGAATCCTCGGCGCTTGCGAGTGGATCGTCCCAGTGGCTATGTGCTGCGGCGACAGGGAGCGATTTTGAGAAGAATGTCTCGGATTGAGACGCCCTCGGAGTCCAATGGAATTCGTCTTCGACCGCTCCTGAATCCTTGATCAGGCTTTAGTCGGGGATTTGAGCGAATCTGTCGAAATTGACGCCACCCGAGCTTCGGAAACTTCAAGTTTAAGCCGAAATGCAGCTTGGAGGTCGGCATGCGCACGGTAGGCCAAAAAACGGAACGTCGAGTAGCGGAATGTCCAACAGACCGCAAAGCACCGGCTCGCTCTGCAAGTAAAAAAGCGATCACAAGTCTTATCGGGATGAAGACATGGATCCAAAGGCTTCTGAGCTTCGCTCTCGCCTTCGGGGTGTTTTCTTCAGTTGCCGAGGCGCAAATGTTTCTAGATGAGGGAGATGAATCCGGCGGCGCGGGTGTGACAGATTCGGTGACGGCGTCGCCGAAGGCTCAGTCCTCCGTAGAAGCGGGCAAGCCGCGAAAATCACAGTCGAAGGCCGCTTGGAGTGAAAAGCGAAAGGCGTTGACAGAAAAACAAGCGAAGGCCATCGCGAAGAGCCTTCAAAAGCGAAGCTCGGCTCAAGCCGTAGCCACGGCGCCAAAGGCCAAAGATAAAAAGTACACTTCGTCGATTTCACCCCAGGTCGCCAGCCCCAACTCAGTCGCCTCGTCGGCAAAGACAAAAGTGAAGACGGTGAAAAAGTCTGAGAAGAGTTCGGGCCAAGACCTCGCGGCGCTCTCTTCGACGACATCGGGAAAGTCGGCGTCAAAGTTGAAGTCAGAACGGAGCACCGGGACGAGCAAAAGTTTGAGCTCGACGAAGAGCAAGGGCAACAGCCGGGCTCCCGCATCGGCTTCAAGCTTTGCAACAACGAAGAAAGCCTGCCCGTTGCAGGTGGCTCCGGGTGCCAAAGAAAACATCGGCGTCACTAAGTTCCCGCGAAAACTATGGGTTCAAGATGCGGGAAATCCGAACTACTTCAAGGTCGTCAATCGTGAAGGCCGTGAAGGCTTTGTGAAGCGATCATGCTTTGAGTGATTTGAAGTCAGCCTGACCAACGAGGACTTCAGAACTGTCGAAATTCAATTTCTTGAACTCAATGTGGCTCCGCAAGGGGCCACATTTCGTTTTGGTCTCGACAAAATCAGCATGCTCAGGCCAATTGGAGGCATGGGGTTGGGGGCATGAGTCAGTGGGCATGAGTCAGTGGGCAAATCCTATTTTACGTCGTCGGTTTTGGCTGGTGATTGCACTTATTCTGGTGAGTGGCCTCGAGCCGCGACATGGAGGACTGGCGAGGGCTCACGAGTTGCGTCCATCTCCCTCTCATCAGCTCGAAACTCAAAAGCCGGACTCCACGAACACTGGAGCAAATATGAAACTCGATCAGCCTCGCTCACGCGCCATATTTAAAGATGGCAAGTTCGTTTCGCCGTTTGGATCGCCGGAAAAGACTTTTGGTACCTTTCTGAGGTGGCAGTGGCAGCGGCTCTTCACGCATCCCAAGGCGAAGTGGCCCGAATGGGTCGGTTCAGAGTTTGAGTTCAAAGGCCTGCCCAAGTTAGCTCGCGGCGAAGTCGATGTGACCTTTGTCAATCATGCGACGGTTTTGATCCGCTTTGGCCTTGGCGATTCCGCAGGCACGCCCGCATCTGAATCCGGAGAGTTTCGCGTCCTTACGGATCCGATTTGGTCGCATCGCGCGAGCCCCGTGAGTCTTGTGGGTCCTGCGCGCGTGCGCCCGCCAGGAATTCCCTGGGATCAGCTGCCCAAAATTGATCTCGTGGTCGTCAGCCACAATCACTACGACCACTTTGATTTGCCAACACTGCAGCGGCTGAACGAGCGCGATCGACCGCAGTTTCTCGTGCCGCTTGGAGATGCGGAGCTGTTGCGTGAGAGCGGCCTTCAGCGAGTTCGCGAAATGGATTGGTGGGAAAGTGAGGATTTTGAATGGACCACTCCTGAAGCGTCAGCCTCTCATTCGCAGGGCAAGACGCGACTTGAGGCCCAGTTTGTTCCTGCTCATCATTGGTCGGCTCGAGGCATTTCGGATCGACTCAGGTCGCTTTGGGGCGGCTTTGCGATCAAGTTTCAAGTGGGAGACGCGGAGACGAAGGTGTTCTTTGCGGGAGATACGGGATATTCGCCGCACTTTACCGAATTGCGCGAAGTGTGGGGAGTTCCGGATCTGGCGATTTTGCCGGTCGGTGCCTATGAGCCGCGTTGGTTCATGCAAGCTGCGCATATGAATCCGAGCGATGCCGTCCGAGCGGCTATCGACTTGCAAGCACATCGGGTTCTCGCGATTCACTACCGATGTTTTCAGTTGACCGATGAGTCGATGGAACAGCCGGAGATCGACCTGCGCAAGGCGCTGCAGGATCAGTCGACCTCAGCTCCTCGCTTTCTTGATGAAAACTTCTGGCGACTGAAAGAGGGTGAAACTCGCCGCGTGGAGCGAGGCTCCAGTCATCGCCCCAATAAACCCGGCAAAAAATAAGCCCTACCCCAGGGGGTCGGGCCTTCGGGCCTCGGGGGCTCTGGTCGTCGGTTCTTAGGCGCGAACCTGACTTCCGCTTGAATACGCCTGAGCGGCCGTGCCTTTGGACTTGTGACCAAAGTATTCATCGCGCGTGAACGAATCCACTTGGATCGCTTCCCAGCGCATCTCCTCAGCCTTGATCATCTCTTTGTACTCATCTTGCGTGATCACGCCTTTGGCGAGACAGCTTTCGATCAAGGCTTTGCCCTTGGCCTTCGGAACCTGCTTCTCCTTTACGGCCTTGCGCATCTTTCGCTCGGTTGCTTCGGCCCGCTTGATCACTGAGAAAGTCGCTTCGAGTTTACCCAGCTGCTCGATCGTATTCTGTGGCACGAAGATTCCTGACGTGTGGCGCTTTCGCTGATCGGTGTCAGCAAGGATCATTGAAGCGATCTTGTGAGTGTGCTGATCATTGTGCTCACCCGCCAAAGCATTCAAGTTTGACCACCAGCGAATCGGTCCCGCAAAGAACCAACCTAGACCCGGAGGATTGAGGTTGGCGAAAATTCCGTCAAAGGCCTTTTGCATCTCATTCAAACAGTGGTTGAGCGAGAAGTGAACAAAGGGCAAGTCCTCTTTGCGGCGGCCTTCGGCCTCGAAGCGTCTCAAAACCGAAGTGCCGATGTACATCCATGAGAGAACATCTGCAAACCGACCTGTGATTTTCTGCCGAGACTTCAATGAACCGCCGAGCGAGCCCATGGCAATGTCCGACATGATGGCGAATGTGGCCGAGGCCCACGCCAACTTTCGGTAATAACGAGCCGTCGAACCACCCACCGGGCTTGAGGCCAAGTGACCGCGTGTCACCGAGAGGATCACCGCGCGGCTGAGGTTGCGAACGACGTGACCGATGTGACCCCAGAACGCACGATCAAAGGCGCCGAGATCGTTGCGGCCGATGGCATCCACTTCCTTGAAGGCGAAAGGATGCGCGCGAAGTGCGCCCTGTCCAAAGATGATCAAAGTGCGCGTAAGGATATTGGCACCTTCGACGGTGATCCCGATCGGCGTGGCCATATAGAGATGCGCCAGCAAATTCTTCGGTCCTCGCGAAATCGCGGCACCACCCATCACATCCATGCCATCGTTAATGACTTTGCGAGCAAGCTCTGTGGCGTTGTACTTCGCCATCGCCGTGATGACAGGAGGCTTGATGCCCTTGTCGAGTGCGCCGAGTGTGTATTTGCGCATGGACTCGAGCATGTAGTTGATCCCGGCGATTCGTGCGATGGGCTCCTCTACGCCTTCCATCATGCCGATCGGGAATCCGAACTGTTTGCGAATCGAGGCGTGAGCGCTGATGACTCGTGTGACCATGGATGTGCCGCCTGCCGATTGGGCGGGAAGCGAAACACCTCGGCCAGCCGCCAAGCACTCCATCAACATTAGCCAGCCTTTTCCAGCGCCATCCAAGCCGCCCACGATGGTGTCGACGCTGACGATGACGTCTTTGCCGAAGGTGGGGCAGTTGTAGAAGGGCGTATGCAAAGGATCATGTCGCTTTGAAACGTCGACTCCCGGAGTGTTGGTCGGAATCAGCGCGCAAGTGATGCCGATATCTTCGCCTCGGCCCAGGAGTTTTTCGGGATCACGCAAGCGAAACGCGAGACCGAGAACGGTGGAAATGTGAGCGAGGGTGATCCATCGCTTGTTCCAATTCAGTCGGATATACAACTTTCCGTCATCACCCTTAAAGAGTACGCCATCGCTGGTGATCGAGCCCGCGTCAGACCCTGCTCCTGGCTCAGTCAGCGCAAAACAAGGAATCTCTTCACCTGTTGCGAGTCTCGGTAGCAGGCGCTTCTTTTGTTCATCGGTTCCGTAGTGAATAAGAAGTTCAGCGGGCCCCAAGGAGTTCGGCACCATAACCGTGATGCAGGCCGGAATGGAGCGTGATGAAAGTTTCTTGATCACTTCGGAGTGGGCGAGGGCCGAGAATCCAAGGCCTCCGTATTCTTTGGGAATGATCATGCCGAGGAACTTTTCCTTCTTAATGATTTCCCAAGACTTTGCGGAGATATCACGAGTCTCCCAAATCTCCCAATCATCGATGCTTTCGCAGAGTCGCTCGACAGGGCCTTCCATGAAGGCTTTCTCTTCGGCTGTCATTTCGGGATAGGGCTCGTTCATGAGTTTGCCAAAGTCTGGCTTGCCGCTAAAGAGCTCGCCTTCGGCCCAGACCACGCCGGCCTCGAGGGCGACGCGCTCGGTTTCCGAAATCTGTGGCATGATCCCTCGGAGGACATTCATCACCACTTTGGAGACAAGGGGAGCGCGAATCGCCGGGATATTAAAAATCGCCAAAACGACGGCCAGGCCGATCAGGGCGGGCAAGGGAAGTCCAAAACCAAATCCCATGCCGAGGATCGCCAACGTCCATACAATGAATGGTACGCCGAGAAATCCTAGCGCCAGCGTGAGACCCAAAGCGCCTACGGCCCAAACCGCCGTCGACGATTGCAAGAATACTCCATGTAGCTCCACAACTTTCCCTTCTCCTGATGAGATCCGCGTCGAACTCTCATTGGCCGCGGCGATCAGGTTTTCAGTTCACTTCGATTCACAATCCAATTCTCAATCCGAATCCCATTTTAATCCGCACTTCAGGTCACGTTCGGCGTCTTGGCGCTCGACGGTTCGTCACGCGTAGAGTCCGAGAAGACTCGCGCTTCGAGTTCGGTCGCATTTTCGATCGCACTTTCGATCGCACTTTCGATCGCACTTTCGATCGCACTTTCGATCGCACTTTCGATCGCAATGATGAGGACTTTCTTCGCGCACCACGATCCTTGTCCTCCTGCCCACGGGCGATCTTGAGCAAGCCCGAGACCGACTTTCTCAGTCTTCGTTCAGCTTCGGGGTCCTCCAGCATTCGCGAGAAGTGGTGGTAGCCCAAGACGAATGAGTAAAGCGACCAAGCGAACTGCTCGCAGTCGAGATCCGCTCGGAAGTGCTTTTGCTCCACGGCTATTCTCGCTGCTTTTTCGACGTTGGTAATCAATTCTTGTTGGGCTCGCTTAACAAAATCCCGCAGAGGACCTGGACGGTCGTCGAGTTCGATGGACGCAGCGATCAGAATACTGCCCCCAGGCTGAGAATCTGACCCATCGATGAACTTGAGCCAACGATTGAGAAGCGCCATGAGCCGGGGTTCTCCAGGGGCCTCTTGAAAGGCAGGTCGCATGACGGCATCGATGAAGCGCTCGACAGCAGCTTGGAGCACTTCGAGTTGCAAAGTGTCTTTTCCCTTAAAGTGAGCAAATATCCCGCTTTTCGACATGCCGACGGCCTTTGCCAGTTCGCCAATCGTCAGCCCGGCCAAGCCCTCACGACTCGCAATACGCACCGCTGCCTCGAGAATTTGCGATCGAGTTGTGCGCCCCTTTGGTGTCTCAGGTGCCACTCTTAGACTCATGTTTTTAAAATAGCACGACCGTTCGTTCGACAGCTAGGGATTTGAATCGGTTCGACTGATTTCGAACGCGGTCCGAGCTGAATTGCCTCGAAGTGAGGCGCTTGCCAACTGAGTCCAGCTTTGTTGGGATTTGGGCCTCGGAGGAGAAGAAATGGGGCCGATCTCGTTGCGCGTAAATTTTCAGAATTTTGAACACCAGGTCGGCTCGACGTCTGCGGCCACGTCGAGTCGGGGCATGTTCATCAAGAAACCTCTTCAGGTCTCGCTTCGGCTGTGTGGGCAGATCTGTCTATCGATGTGTTTGGTGGAGTTCGCTGGGGAGAGCGAAGCGCTCGCGGCCCCTTCGACACAAGTGTGGCGAGAAACCTTGCAGGCCGTCTTTCAGCGAGGGTCGGTGCCCGAGATTCAAGAGGGTCTGATTCTGGGTGCTGTTCTGGAGACGAGTGATTCCGTCGAGGGTTCGGAGCGGTCCGCTGGGCGTGGCCGATGGTCGGGTCGATGGATTGAATCTCTACAGGCCAACACGTTTGGAGGCAAGCCATCGTGGCCTATGCATCAGCTGGCGGCTGTCACGCGCGTCAATGCCATGCAAAGACCTGAACGATGGATTGTTGAAGTTCGGTATTTGGGCGAGTCTTCACGGTCAAACGTCGAAAACCCGGAGGGCAGCGCTGATCGTTCTGACCGATCTCGAACTTCGCTCGTTGGAGCGCTTTCGGGGACACAAAAAGTGGAGATTGTTTGGCGGCGAGAATCTGAGATTCTCCATCGCGAAATCCTGAATCTGAGTTGGGGTGTCACGGGAGAAGCGATCTACCGACCCTCCGAAGGTGAAGCGATGAAAGCCTTCGTGAAGCTCGTCCGTGTTCGTTACGCCACGCCTCAGATTTCGCCCGAATCCTAATTCAACAAGAAGCGCTGAACAAAGTGTTCGCCACTTTCCTCGTGACGGTGGACCTCGAGTTCGACAACGACATTCGCATCCTGTCGGCGAATGACAATCTGCACGGGAGAGATCTGTCCCACAAATTGACTGACGCGATCGGCATGTGTCGCAGGCGTTTCGCCCGCACGAGGGGCAAAGTGCATCAGCGTATTTTCCACATTCATCGAAATCGCGGGATCGACAATTTGATGCCGTCGAAGTACTTCGCGAAGTCGCGCTTTAAAAGCCGGGCCTGCGAGCTGCGCTGATAGCGGCGAAGCGGCCGGTTTTTGTGAACTCGACCCGCCGTGAGCCAAGTCGCTCGCCGAGAGGTCTCGGAGTGGCTCGATAATGTCGAGGTCTGAGGTGCGAAGATGTGCATAACCATTCACAAAACTTCCACCGATTCGAACTTCGTAATTCAGTTGAGTGAGTCGATACTCGGCAGCGATCAACTCAATGACGTCGCGAACGAGAGTCGGAGTGTAGGCGCCGAGTTCGGGATCTCCTCGACGCATCATTTGCAAAACCCGTTGAAGGTGATTCTCAAAGGCACGATGGGGATGAGTTTGGGCCTCGTGAGATAAATTTTCGGACCATGAGTTCATGACGCTGAGCAGTCGGACCATCGCGCGCTTAGGCCCCAGCTTTTGATAGACAAAGTGGGTTGGTAGTTTGGGTGCGCGGCGGAGATGGGCCGCGATTTCCGCGCTGAGAGCCTCGCGTTGGGGGGCTGACAGGGCTTGCAACTCTTGGCCCAGCAGTTCGATCCCTTGTCGATACTCTCCTTCGCGATATATGTGCTCAACGAGTCGACTGGGTATCGTGATGTTTTGCGGCGAAGCAAAAAAGATTTGCGCGCATTGCTCGGCCATTGCAGGGTTTGCAGGGATTGTGGCGCTTGATCCGATGGCGAAAATCGCTGCGATTGTGAGCTGCCTCAAGTTGTGGAGTCGAGGAGTGAAATCGAGGATGAGATTCGCGATGAGGTGAAGCATTTTGGTGTTGAACATGATGATCTATTCCTCAAATCACGTGCGATAAAAGGCACACGTCCTCGAGGGCTCAACTCCCTCTACCGTAAGCCATTGCCGACTTTCCAACAGCAAGCTTTGATGACGGATTCATCAACTGTGCCGAGAGCCCTCGGGGGAAGAGTCTTTAGGTGAGAGCTGGACACAGATTGAATGTCTAGGAAATCGACAGGACCGACAAAAGCGGGTCTCCTCAGCACTCCTAACCCCATTTTCGATGGCCTTGCGTTTTTTGGCGCAAGGCCGCTGGAAGATCGAGAAAGGCGGCCTGCTGACCAAGAGACAGGTGCCTCCTCGCTGAGATCTTCAGGTTTGAGCTTTCGCGATACACTGACATTTGTTCGCTCGAGCCCCTTGCAGAATGTTGAGCTGGAGCAGTTTGCCACGCGCGTTTTGCAAACCTCGATCGGAGTTGAGTGTCTCGGAGATCAGTTATTGCAGGCGCTCTTGGCTCTGGCTGAGGTCTTTCCAGCAAGTTTTGAAAGTCACCTTTCGGACTGCCGCCAAATCGGGGGGTGATGGATCCCATGCTGAAAGAGCAATGCTGAGCGTGCTGACCATGTAATCATGCTGACAGATTTCAGCGACCTCGCGATCCGTGGGCGCGGCATTCAGTGCAGCGTTGAAATAGGGGAAGGCCATCGCGTTCCGAATCGGCCCAAACCCGTTGGTCGACGAGAAAGATATCCTTCACCACATTGGCAACAATGTCCGAAGGAGAAGCCCACCGACCATCGATCGGATTAAACAATCGACTCGCACTCTCGCTGATCGATAGCGCGGAAGGAAGCTGGCGCTTTTTGACCCCAAACCAAAAGACAGCACTCACCGCACAGATCTCGCGCGCGAAGATAGACAAGTATGTCAGAAATGGGCCAAATGGGCTGGGCACATCCGATACAAATCCTCCGACGACTGCGATGGGCACAACGGCTTTTATGGTTCTTTCCCAGATCGAGTTAACGTTCTTGAGATCGCTGAGTCCCTAGACGACTTTCGGAGTGTTTGTGATGGCCATTTTTCGCTTCGTTACTTGAGTTGATCGAGCATGTCGTCGACATCGTAGACAATGACGGATGCCACATCGGCGCCGCTGAAGTACACCAGATCTCGACCTCCATCCGTATCGCGCTCGATCTCTAGGCTCAGAACATAATAGCGAGTCGCGGAATCGGCATCGGGGTAAGCCGCGTGGAGAAGGTAGCCTCGGACGGAGTGCCCGAGACGCAAGTACACTTGAATGCGTGGATTATTGCCTTTTCCCTGGGCAGCGAGAGCGGCGATTTTAGCGAGTCGATCGAGAATCTGAACGGGGTGTTGGGCGCTCACCCGCCGTGTGAGCTCTTCATTTGAAATCATACAGCCTCCTCCTGCGCCTTAGCGAGCAATTTGCAAACTACGGTAGGGAATCACGTGACACACTTCCTCGACCGAGGTCTCGCCCGAAGCGGCTCGCTCGGCGGCAGTTTCAAACAGGGACGTTGGCTTCACTTGAAGAGTCTGAGAGGCCGAGCTTTTCGAGGGAGAGGTTTCGTCACCAAAGGCGATCGAAAGAGCTTTGCGAATTTCAAAACTTGAGAGCTGGACGGGTTCAATTTCCCGTTTGAGGTGCAGGCGCACCTGATCGATCAAGTTGAGGTCATCTTTCCTCAGCATGGCGACAAGAATGGGTGAAGTCGCGGCAGCCGCTGTATCGACTTGATCGAGAATGATCACTTGATTTTTGATGCAGAACTGCTGGGGCAAGAGACGAATACTCGGTGGATGCAGTTCGAACTGCGAGAGCTCGACATGATCCTCGAGAGATGCGCGCGGCGCGCGGTGTGCGGTGATCGACATGCGGTGCCTCCAGCTGACAGTTTTCTCGGCTTCCTGATCGGTGTCAGGACCAGCTCAGTGGGTTCACGTCTAAAGTCTAAAGGTCGAAAAGTTGGGCGCGGATAAATGAGAGAGTTGACCCTTCTTCGACAAAGGTCGCGCTGGAAAATTGCAGGGTGGGACCGCTTCGAGTTTCGGACTTAGTCGAAATGCACAACTCCAGATCGGAGATCGTACAGGGCCGGCTGGATCCTGAGATCGCCCTTCTCGACGCGTACTTTCAGAATCGAAGATCGTTTCACGAGATCAGAAGCGATATGCTGTGTGTGGGCTTTCCCCTCAAATGCGAAATCTTTGGAATGTTCCGCGGCCGGACTGCGAGTGGGAATTCCTTGGCGGATGTTCGCAAGGAGGCGGTCCAAATGCGGACTTCCCGCTGTTTCGCCGGCTTTGGTTTCGACGGCCGCACGAACGGCTCCGCAGCTTGTGTGTCCCATCACAACAAGAAGGGTCGGACCGAGATGTTCAACGGCATACTCGAGGCTCGCGAGAGTCGTATCGTCAACACTTGCGCCTGCTGAGCGGATCACGAAGATTTCACCCAATGCTTGGTCGAAAACAAGTTCAGGTGGCACGCGCGAGTCGCTACATGACAACACAATCGCGTGAGGTTTTTGTCCTGTGGTCAAGCGCTCTCGATCCTGCGCGCTTCTGCCATCGCGTCTCTGTGTCTGCTTTGTGAAGCGTTTATTGCCGTTTTTCAACCATCCCAACACTTTGGCGGCTTCGGGCCCTCTGGGAGAGGCGTGTGACTTGGTCTGAAACTGAGAGCCGTGTTCATGAGTTGGATCAGGAGCGGTGATCGAGGTCGGAGCCACCTCTTGAGAGGCTGGAATTCGAGGCGCACCCGGCGCGGAGGTGACTTGTACGCGCCCCCCAGGAATGGCAGGTAAAGCTTCTAAGGCTTGGAGATCCAACGCAGGTTCCGCGGAAGCGTCGGGACTGAGGTTCGATTCGGAATCGGTTGGGGCCGCGACCTCAACATCTTCAGAGGGAACTTCGGCATCGACGAGCATGACTTCGACGGCGTTATTTTTTGCTCCGCTGGCTTGGTCGGAGGCTGAAGAAATCTTCTCAATCGACTCCGACGCGACGGCTCGACGCAGTTGCGAGCTGCCTCCGCGTGCGCCCATTGCCCAAAGCTTCTCCGATGCTACTGCCGTTAGAGGACTGATGAACTGCAGACTGAGCGCGATACTGGCGATGGTCAGAAGCGTTGTGAAATGCAGCTGTCGTACGCGGCTCAAGAAAGGCACCCTGAACTCCTTGATCACAAACTCTTTGGCTCGAATCTTCTGAAGTGACTGCCCCCCTCTCATCGGCAGGTCGGGTCGAGTTTGTGAGATGGATTTCATGGTTTACAGGACCAAAAGAGATGCCTGCGTCTCATCTCGAGACGCAGGTACTGAAATGAAAAATAAAGGAGATGCAATCAAAGGCCGAATTGAGACTTCTGGAAGTTGGGCAAAACCCAGATTCGCGAAGCGCTACGCTCGCCGTACTGAATCTGTGCGGCGCCTTGGCTTGGAAGACGAAGAGCTTCTTCCCGCGAGATGCTGAAGATCAACACATCCGTTTTTCCCGAGCTGGGATAACGACTCACCCTGAACATTTGATTGGCGAGATTCAGAACTGGGATTTCGCTCATGACATCAAAACGCTGATCGGCACGTACGGCGATCTCCAGCGCATCCTCACCGCGGAGCCATCGCGAACTTTCGACCCAACGACTGCTCACCCAGCTGGCCGTGCGACGGGGAGCCCGTGGACCGATCGGTGCGACAGGTGAAAGTCGATAAGGTGTGATGCCTCGTGGGCTGATCGAGATCGGCGCAGCAAGTGGTGCGACGTCAGTCGCCCGTGTCGCAGACGTTGGCTCCGAGACAAAGCGAATCTGCGTCACATAGATGGTCGCAGCGTTCGATCCGGGCGTGTTTTTGTTGAAGGTCAGGCGGACACCACGCACTTGACTGAGATCGAAGGGACGTCCTGTGGTCGCCGCGACGATCGCCGCCATGGGGATTCGAGCCGTTTGCATCACCCGAGCATTATCATTGGCCGGGCCGTGCAGTTGAGAGAACTGCGCCAACTCGAGGGCGCCCGAGAGCCTGCCCTGAGCATCAGCCAGCTGAATGCTGAAGTTCACCGACTGCGTGAGGTCTAAGGGAGTTTGGAAGACATCGCGTGCAACACGCAGTTCAAGCCACTGCGAATGGCGGAGGTCCTTGCCTTGACCCAAGGCCGTCCAATTACTCTGCATGAAGTTACTTTCGGAAGCTTGTCGCCAAGAGATTCGAGCCGCCGCCGGCTCATCGTCGTTATTGTGCTCAATCTCGATGCCCGAGGCTTCATTGGCTGCACCGGATGAACTTTGTCCCGTGGCGGCTGTGAAATTGTCCACGATCAGATAGCGAGACGAATCCAAGGCGCTGATGTAGTCACGATCGATGCGTGTGAGCTTTTGCAACGAGGTCGGCAAGCCAAACTGTGGATCAAAGGTCTGCGCCAGGTCCTCTTGTCGGTCTTCGCCCACATGAGCGCGGAAAAATGCGGACATGCTTTGCAGGCCGACGCTCTGCTGTTCGAGAGAGAAGTGTTGTTGTCCAAAAAGAGGCCGATGTTGTGGCTCATGCACGCAGCCATAGGATTCGTTGCTCTGCCATTCCGTATTGAAGAAATTGTGGTTGGCGCCCCACACATGCTGCAGGATCTTCGCAGACCGGACATCTTCGTCGCGCTCATCGACGGGGCGTTGCGAGTCGAACAGAGCCCTCGCCATGCGCTCATACGGCATACGGCCCTGCAAGTCGCTCACGTCGCCGTCGCAGAGAGGTAGCAGTTGTGTCCACGCTGTCCCTTTGGCGTCGAGAACGCGATCCGATTGTCCATCGACGGCTCCGATTTCAAAAATACCTTTCACTTTCAATTGCGGAATTTTGTTGGGCCACGGGCTCTGTGGGTCTCGGTAGAGGTTGTAGGCGGCGCGAACCCCTTCGCCGCCTCGCGAGTGTCCCATCAGACCGACATTGCTAAAGTCGAGTCGAGAAAACAGCGGTTGAACCGATGCCAATGTACTCGGCGCACCACCGACCTGACTCCACTGATTCCAAAGTTGCAGATGTTTGAGAACCAGTCGGCCACGTGCCAGGACGAGTCCCCAGTCTTCCGAGTCACCGCCATTGCATGTGATCCCGCGATTCGCATTGATCGATACGACGACATATCCCCAGCTCGCGAGGTGGCGAGCCGCATAGTTGTAACCGTCGTGATTGGGCACAACCACCATACCTGCTGGGCAGGTGCCCTCATGTGTGTACTCACAAGATGAGTCGTTGCGAGGAGCTGAACCGCGGCCGCAAGTCGAGTGATTGCCGTGGAGGAAAAACAGCATGGGCAACTTCTTCTGAGCTGGCACGTTTTCCGGCCAAAACACTCGGGCCCAGATCTCTGTCGTCACACCGGGAAGTACGTCGGCATCAACGCCGGCTCGCAATTTGTACTCTGTATTTTGAGTCGTGTAGGGGCCGTCGGCCTCAATACTGGGAGCGGCTGCCGAAGACCAAGGATGTGTCAGACCCGGAAGACCAAGCTGCGGACCAATTTGCGGACTGGGTTGGCGGGCCGGCGAGCTCACAATTTTCCCTTGAGCTTCTGCTGTTAAGACAAAGGTGCCCACCGAGAACGCAAACGCTGCCATGAGTGCGCTACAGATGATTCCCGATGCCAGGGATTTTGGCGTGACCGTTGTCAGGTCGAAGGCGGCTTCGGCAGAAGCTTTCGACGAAGGCCCGAATGGCAACATACTCTGAGCAATCCAATTTGATGGAGATCGACGAACTTCGCGCCAGTGCATTTTGTTGCACTCCTTTACCGAGTCGTAGGGGCCAAGCATAATGAGCTTTCGAGGGCTCGAGAGTTCAGTCTCTCGGATTCTGAGCTGATTCAACTTCTGACTCGAATGGCTGTGTGCGAATCCAGGTTGCGAGGTCCTTGCGCCGCTTGGACGGGAATCACGGGCAGCACTTTCATCTTCATCAGAGGTTCGATCGACTCGGAGGCATTTTAGGGGAGTGGGGGGCGCATGGCGAGGGGCTTGAAAGCTTTACCGCGCCTGCAGACTTGATCGACAGAGTCGCCTCCGGGGGGGGGCGTGAAGGGCGAGGAATCGGCTTGGAGTTCATTAATAATTGAGCAATCCTAGAGACTTAGATGGAGCGGCAAGTGCAAATCATCGCAAAAGGTCGGGAGCGGCAGGGCGGTTGGAATCGAGTTCGAAGATTCTGTGGGCGAGATCTGTTTGGGGGCCTTTTGGGCTTTTTCTTCGTCACAGGCTTCATTTTACTCAGTGAAATGGCGCGGGCGGCATGTCTGGTTTCGAGTGGCACTCAAGATGGTTTTGGTCAGAGGGCGGAGGATCGTCAAGGTGAGGCCCGCAGCGAGATTGTCGGCCATTTCGCCAGTTCGAAGATCGATGAGGCCAGCGGACTCGCGAGGACCCCAGATGGCCGATGGGCGATCATCAACGATTCGGGTGACGATGGCCGAATTTTTCTGAGCCGCTTTGATGGCTCCGACGTTCGCGAGGTCGCCTTGAAGATCCGTCCTTGGGATACCGAAGATCTGGATGTTGCCCCGTGCCCTGGGCGCATCGCCCAAGGTGAGACTTGCGTGGCGATCGCAGATATCGGCGACAACCGTCGACGACGCCCTTCGGCCGTGATTCATTTTTTTCTTTGGAAAGACATCGAGGCAGCAAGTCGTAAAGAGGCTTCCAAGGTGTCGACGAGCGAAGCGATCGCTCCGATTTGGAGCTTTCACTTTCGGTACCCGAAAGGCGCTCGAAACGCCGAGGCGTTCCGAGTGTTGTCCGATGCGGAGGGACTCATTGTGACCAAGCAGCAGGATCGAAAAAAGCAACTGGCCGAACCTGCGGAGATCTATCGCCTCCGTTGGCGAGATCAAACTGCAAACGCGTCAAAGTCGCTGCCCCCCACATCGAAGTCAAAACTCGTGAAACTCGAAGGCCCGGGTTGGCCGACCGCCCATTATGTAGGTCAGATCGATGTGCCGAATCTGATCCGCGACAAAGGTCTAGCAGGCTTAGTTACCGGTATGGCGATTTCTCCGGACCGAAGTCGAGTTTTGTTGCTCACCTACAGCGCCGTCGTTGAGACTCGATTGGAGGCTAAGGCGGATCAAGTGGAGTTCAATGAATCGAAGGTGATTCACTTTTCTCCTCTCGAACAGCAGGAAGCCATAGCTTATGATGAAAGTGGGAGAGGGTTCGTGATCACCACGGAAGTGGTCCTATCCTTCTTCGCGCAGCCATTTCGCAAACGGCAAGGAGCGCCCATTGTTGCGATTCGGGATCCCTATTGCGAGGCCAAGCTTCCTGCAGAGAGGCCGGCTCAACCCTAACGCGCCATCGCGAAGGTCGGCGTTTTCAGTGCGGGGTGCGGCAGGGACCTTGCGATCTGCGATGGCGACGATGTTTGCTTTAACATCTATCGAAATCGCTTCGTCGCAAATTGTTTCAGAGCTCGAGCCCGAGTCGCGTGCGCCGGCTTCAACCTCGTTTTCAAGAGGCTCTGCCAATTCAGGGGTTCGCGAAAAGCTTGTCCCAACGGATGTTGCACGAGTGGCGCAGATTGAGTTGGCTTATTCGACACCCACATCTCAAGGAGATGCTTGGGGGGCACTCTGGGGTGAGAGTATTCAATTCCCCAAAGAGCAACGTCACTCCAAAGTCATCTATCTGTTTGATCGAGGCGTGCAATTGAAGCGCATCCAAATTGAAAGCTGTGGCGCTGACTTCAGCGATGCGGCCGAGGTGTGGCTGGATCATTTGCGTAGGACGGAACTTCTCGAGGGCGGTCGATCGCAGTTGACCTGGCGGCTCGAAAATAGCGGGGAAAAGGTTCAGAGTATCAGTCTCGCGTTTCGCGAATCATCAGGCGTGTGTCTGAAAAAGATTGAGCTGCTCACGGATCCACCCCTGCAGATGCCGAAATGGGTTCGGGTCAATTCAGACTCCACAGTTTCGTGGGCGGACGGTGTGCCGATGGCGGAGGGTCCTGATCGCGGCAAGTTGAATTTGACCGAAGAGGTCGAGTTCGACGGTCTACGAATCTGGTTGGGAGACCAATTGCCTCTTGAGGCTTGGCCGTCGAGTGGTCGTCCGCATGATGTGGAGGTGCAGATCCCCGGCCTGAGTCGAGGCTTGATTCTACCGTTACGTGATACGCGCTTTGCTCAAGACTTTCGCTTTGCAGATTTGGTTACAGGAGATTCACCCTGGGCTAACGGAGTGAAGACACGTCAAATCAGTTTCTCGCTTCGAGGCGTTCACTCGGGGACTTCCGAACAGCCGTTGGCTCGAGATCGCGCTCGCATCTCCGAAGTGCAACTGCTCAGACGTGCAATTGCAACTCCCATCGTGCTCAGAGGTGCTCAGGTTCCTGAACAAGAGGAAGTTAAGGCCTGGCGCGCCGTGGACTTTGCTAAAGTTCTCGATCGCGAGCTGAAAAGCGATGAGCGAGAGGAGTATGAAGCGAGTTGGGTGTTTCGATTTCGAAGTGACGGAACTTACTTTGCTGGAAATGCGGCCTGGTCGAGTCAGGGACGATGGCGAGTCTTGGGTCGACCCTCATCGGATGGCTTAAAGCTTGAACTCAAGGGCGGCAAGTGGCGTACACCACGGCCTAGCGATTCCGTGCCTTGTGCGTCTCGCTGCCATGGCATGGAGGAGCAGCGAAGTATTGCCTCGCAAATGCGGACGCAAGCGGGTGAGATCAGCGTCAGCGAAGTGGTCGAGCTGCAAAAGTTTAATCGCTCGCGTTGGATTCTTCGCAATCGGCAACCGGTTTCATCGCGCAGCCTCGACTTTTCGGACGTGCGGCTTAGAGTGAACTCGTTGCTCGATTGAAGTCCCTTTCGTCTGACACTGATCAGATCGATCATGTGACTTGTTGGTAGAAGATCCAAAAAGTCCAGAATACTGACCAGTCCTTAAACAGCACGTCTGACAGAGCTCGCGCCCGAGAGAATTTGCGAGGCTCGGCGCGGATCGAAATTGAGACGTAAAAGTCGAGCTAGGGTTGACGCATTGAACAGGAATCGCGACCATAAATGTTGATGAAAGATTACAATCCCGAATCATTCCGACGCTCTTCCAAAGAGCCGCGACGCCAAGTCGATCCAAAGCGTGCGTGGTGGAAGCCTGCGACCCATGTCGTGGGTTGGGTCTTTGTCGTCTTACTTCGAGCTCTGTTGGTTCTGAGAAATCTCTGCATCGCCGGTTTCTTTTACAGCCGCAGATTGGCGCGGGGTATGGTTCGCCAGACGATCGCGCAACCCGCACGCATGGGCCTGCTGGTTGTGACAGCTGGACTGATGGCGGTGAGCTTTGCCGTTTGGACGTCACGAGGACTTTCGTTTAGCTTTGGTGCGGAAAATCCGAAAGCTGAGCTTGCGAGTGAGTTGCAGCGACAGTTGGTCACCAAAGAAGAACTGTCCAAGCATTTGGGCGAAGCCGTTCGTAAGAACCAACTTCCTGAGAATATTCAACTCGAGATCGCCTCGATCCCCGTGCAAGCAAAGATTGATTACGCTCTTGATGAAGATCTTCAACGTGTCTCTGATCGCCTGCTGAAGAACTATCGCCCTGATTATGGCGTGATCGTCGCGATGGATGCGACCACGGGTCGAATTCTGGCGATGAGTTCACATCGATCCGGGCGTCCCTCGGAAGAGAACCTTGCACTCAAGGCGAGTTTTCCGGCCGCATCGATCTTCAAAGTCGTTACAGCGGGCGCCGTGCTTGATACCCAGAAAGTGACGCCCGACACTTTGGTTCCCTTTCAGGGATCTAATCACACGCTCTACAAGCGCAACGTCATCACGCAGAAGGAGAATCGTTGGACGCGCCGAATGTCGGTTCGAGAGGCTTTCGGAGCATCCGTGAATACGATCTTTGGAAAACTAGGTTTGTTCTACGCTGGTCCCGAAGTCCTGCGCGAATATGCTGAAAGATTTCATT
Source organism: Pseudobdellovibrionaceae bacterium (assembly GCA_947462815.1). Lineage (GTDB taxonomy): Bacteria > Bdellovibrionota > Bdellovibrionia > Bdellovibrionales > JAMPXM01 > UBA2339. Next base: position 18,800 of record CANHQR010000026.1, on the reverse strand, counting down.
TCAATCATCCGATTCGCGCTGATGTTCCAGTGGATGTCGGTTATTCACGCTTCTCTGCGGAAGACCCCTGGAGCGTTGTGAGCGCGGCTTCCGGATATACGCAGGATAACACGATGTCTCCCTTGCAGGGCGCAATGATCGCCGCGGCTGTGGTGAACGACGGCGCGATGATGGAGCCATGGATGATTGAGAATGTGGTCGATCATCAAGGAAACTTGCTCTATAGCGCCGAGCCGCGGCTTGCGGTTCACGCCATTGACGCGACAACAGCTAAGTCGATGCGTCGGCTCTTCCGTGCGACTGTTGAATCAGGCACGTCTCGTCAAGCCTTCCGCAAAGCTCTGCGACGTCGGGCATTTGATGAAGTCGAAGTCGGGGGGAAGACGGGTTCGTTGACCGGCCTTCATCCCCGAGGAAAGTGCGATTGGTTCGTCGGCTACATGTCCGACGGCACAAGAAAGATCGCCGTCGCGGCTCTCACCGTGAACGAAGAGAAGTGGCGCGTGAAGTCGGCGACTCTCGCCGAGTCACTCTTTACCCACGAATTGACTTCATCGGCGGTGGAGAATCGACGCCCGAGTTCCACGCACGCTGGTCGCTGAAGTCGCGGATTCGTCTTGCAGTTCGTTCGTCTCGCCTCCTCCAGCCGCAGCCCCCGAGCAACTCCGTCACTCGTTGCCATTGCCTCCACGTCCAACGGGTTGGAACTGATCCCGTACTCAGCCTTATTGAAAGGCGCATCTAGCGCCCGGTTTGTGAATGACCGGACCTGCCTGGCCCTGTTCGATTGCAAAGCGGCCCTACAGCCTGATGGCCATAAGTTCGACGAAATGCCTTAGTCCATTTCCGTAAAACCCCAAGACTTTGGGAACTTAGGGAATTTGGCGACCTAACTTGAGACGATGGTCAAACCTCGACTCAAGACTAACGTCATCGCGATCGATAGGGAAAGAGCGACGGAGGTCAGACGATGTCAGCTCAATCGGTCCAGTACCATGTGTCTCGCGGTGGTGAGACGTTAGGGCCTTTCACTCTGGAGCAGATCGCACAGATGCTTGCGACCAACAGTCTCGCTGTGACGGACTTCGTTTGGGATGCAGCAGCTCAGGATTGGATTCTGATTCTTCAGTTTGCTCAACGTCCTGAAATGTCCTCGCTACTGATGGCGCGCAAGCCGAAGGCGCCCGTAGCTCCCGCGCCCAAGACACAGTCCTCAGAAGATTCCCGAATGGCGACCCGAACTTCAGAGGCAGAAAATACGGCTTCGGCTCAGACGAATTTAAATTTAGATGCTGTGCAAGTGGTTACGGCAATTGGCGGTCTGGCCGAGTCCGATGCGATCGAGTGGTTCGTGATGCGTGGTCAACAGCGCTTTGGTCCTTTCACCTACCTGGGTGTGGTACGCGCTCTCCAAGAGAAAACGATCTTCGAGTTTGACCATGTCTGGAAAGCTGGAATGGAGCGCTGGGTGAGAATCGCGGAACACGAAGAATTCAACGCGGTTGCCATGCGAGAGCTGATGCGTCGTCAAGAAGCTCGCGAGGTTTTTGCAAAACGCCAACACCGGCGAATCCGATTGGAAAACAATGTGCTGGTTCATGATCAGCGCCAGGTGAGCCCGGCTCGCATGTACGAAGCCAGTCGGGGCGGTAGCGGCCTATTGATTCAAAATGCGACCTTAATGCCCGGACAGATCGTCAACTTGCACTTTTCGGCAGTGGATGGACTTCCAGCCTTTGCAGCTCGAGGCGAAATCGTCTCGAAGAAGTTCACCCCTTTTGTCCGCGATGCACGCACTCCGGTTTTCTACGGAGTGAAGTTCGTGCAGCTTGAGTCGAAGGCCGAGGCCCAGATTCAAGCCTACTTCGCAAAGTTAGGGGATTCGAGCGCTGCGATCCAAGTTGCAGCGAATACGAAGCGCGCGTCGGGTGGATGAGTCCGCTTGGAAGTGAGTTTGCGAAGTTAAGTCGAAACAAGATTGAAACGAATTCAAAACGAAATTGAAACAAAACCGGCAACGGTTGGAACGTATGGGGGAAAAGATGGACGCACTGATGAAATGGGCTGTCGACAATTATATGATCGACGCCACAATTGGCTTGATGGGATTGTTTGCTTTGGGGCTGATCTTTGAACGGGTCCGAGCTTTGTACTTTGACTACTCAATGAATTCTCAGGAATTCATGGGCAAGATCCTGAAGCTGGTCGAAGAGGACAAAATCGAAGAGGCGATTACCCTGTGTGGTGCCAATGAGAAGAAGCCCCTCGCCAAGGTCGTGAAGCGAATTCTCGAGCGTGCAGACCGTGATGACTCGGCCATTGAGCAGTCACTGGATATCGCAGCTTCTGAAGTTGCTCCTGGAATTTCGAAGAACCTTTCGTATCTCTCGATGGTGTCGAACGTCGTGACCCTGATCGGTCTATTGGGAACTGTCGTAGGCTTGATCATGTCGTTTAAAGCGGTGAGCTTTGCCGATCCGTCGCAAAAGCAGACGTTGCTTGCGGATGGTATCTCGTTGGCGATGCATGCGACGGCAGCGGGACTTCTGGTCGCTATTCCGGTGATGGTGGTCTACTCCTTCCTGCACGCAAGGCAATCGAAGTTGTTCTCGGAAATCGATCTGCACTCCAATCGTTTGATTGAGTCCTTACGTTCACGCGACTTCACGACCTTCGGCGTTGCCTATCCCGCAGCAGCTGGTTTTGAAAAGGCTGGACCCTCCAAGTCGAAGACTTCGCAGATCAAAACGGTGTGAGGTTGAAACTTCGGGTATGACCCGGGAGTGCTTATGCGGATGCAGCGAACGCGAACAGATGACTCAACATTTGAACTGAACTTGGCCCCGATGTTGGACATCATCGTCTCCATCGTACCGATGTTGCTTTTGAGCGTGGTCTTTGTGCGAATCACGGTGGTCGACACGCCTGTCCCCCAGGCGGTTGAGCAAGCCGTCGCAGCGGCCAACGAAAAGAACAAGGACCTTGTTCAGGTTTCGATGATGGTGACAAAAGACCGATCCGTCAAAATCACGGTCGTTGATCGCGGTCAGAACAAGGAGTTTGAAGTTCCCGGCAAGCTCTCGGCATCTGCGGCTGATGGGAAAGTCGTTGTCGACTTGGAAGCTCTTTACCAAAAGGCTGTGGCCATCAAGCGCGAGTATCCCGATGTTTTCCGAATGGAGTTCAATCCTGACGAGTCCTTGCCCCTCGAAGACCTCGTGGTCGTCATGGATCAGGTTCGTAAATTGAAGGGCAATGAAACCAAGGTTCAATTCACGGATGTGACCTCGGGTAAGCCGATTGAGACGGATTTGATGTTTCCCGACGTTGTCTTTGGCAACGTCGCCGGGGGTTGATCATGAGATTTGGAAGGAAGCGCGGCATGTCCGCCTATATCGAGCGCCGATCGCCTTCGACGTTTAAGATTCAGATTACGTCGATGGTTGACATGTTCGTGATCTTGTTGGTGTTCCTCCTCAAGAGCTACTCCACAAGTCCCGTGAACGTGACGCCCTCTGACGATTTGACGCTGCCGGCATCGACATCGATTAAGGATCCAACCGAGAACTTAAAGCTTGTTGTATCGAAAGCCGGAATCTTCGTTGAAGACCAAAAAATCTTAGACCTAAACGATGGTCAGTTGGACGTTGCGGAAGTCGATGCGAGCGACACCCAGTTCATTCGAAAGCTCTACGAGGCTTTGGATCTGCAAGCGAAGAAGTCGCGTGATATTGCGAGCCAAAACTCTGAATTGGAGTTCGATGGCAAGGTGATCATGCAGGCGGATCGCTCGCTCCCTTATGAGATTCTACGCAAGGTGCTGTACACCTCGATGCTTGCTGGATATTCGGATGTCAAAATTGCGGTGATGTTGAAGGAGTAAGCTATGGCGAAACCAGAATTGCTCCTTGAGCAGACTCGAGAGGGGCGTCCCTCTAAAAAAGTGCGGGTGGCACCTGATCGCGGGCTCTATGTGATCGGCTCTTCGCCTTCGGCGGACTTGAGGTTATCCGACCTCGATCCCTGTCATGTTGTTCTCGAGTATCGGTCGCCGAACTGGGTGGTTCGAAGCTTCGATTTGGAAGACGATCGAGTTCGCATCAATGAAGCCTCGGTCTCCGAATCCGTGGTTTTGGGTCGCTCGACCCTGCAGATTGGCCGACACAAGATTGAGCTCTTTGCGAGGGAACAGCACGATTTGTTTCGTGAAGGTGGACCCGAAGCGAATACCCTGACTTTGCACCAGGCGGTGGTGCTTCGCCACGGGCATGTGGTCGAAACGGTGCTGCTCGAGGCACTCGAGAGTTTTCGATACCACGACGGGAATCAAAGACACGTCCTCCCGCCGCCGACCAGCGGCAATTGGGTGGACACGCAGATGGGCGGACGCCAGATTCGGCAACGCCTGGTTTCGCAACAAGAGATCTTGGCGTCCGAAGGCTTGACCTTCGATCGTGAATTGAAAAAGCCGTTTGTTCTCGCAGCAGCTGTCTTTGCTGCATTGGCCGCCATGATTCTCACTATGTCTTTGATGTTGAAGAACAACGAGCCGCAGGTCGTGCTCGATCAAAAATCGCGCGATGTGATTTTCAACGCTCTGGCGATTCAAGAGAAGCGCGTGGAGGCGAAGAAAGTAACGAAAACCGCCAAAGCTAAGTCAGGTGGTCAGCCGAACGTCGCGCCGACCAATTCAGCGGTCTTGCAGCCTGATGTGTCGCAGGCGCCTGTGGCATCGCCAAAGGCACAAGCGGCTTTGACCTCTTTGAGAAAAGCAGGACTTTCTTCCCTGGTCGACAAAGTAGCGAAGCGAGCGAACAAATCGGGAATCCTTGTCGCAACGCAAGGCGTGGCGCCGGATACGAAAGGCGCGGGTCGCGCATTCTTCTCGACCGGAGCTTCAACCTCAGGTGGCGGCGGCCAAGCGGCAACCGCAGGTTCAACCTACCGATTAGGCGGGGTCGCAACAGCGGGTCGCGGTGGTGGAGCGAAAGGTTTCGCTCAGGGCACGGCCTTGGCGGGTGGTACCATCGGTACTGGCGATGTGGCGATGGTGGACGAGGAGACGGTCATCGAAGGTGGTTTGGATCGAGATGTGATCGCCGAAGTGATCAAGCGTAACCTCGGCCAAATTCGCTACTGTTATGAGCGACAGTTGAGCTCGAACCCTGATCTCTACGGCAAACTGCTCGTTCAATTTACCATTGGCGCGGACGGCACTGTCATGGGGCCCTCGATTGGTCAGACCACCATGAAGAGTGCCATGGTCGAAGGCTGCGTGCTCCGACGAGTCGCGGGCTGGAAATTCCCCTTGCCGAAAGGTGGCACGCAAGTTCGCGTCAGTTACCCATTCTTGTTTAAGGCTTTGGATTGAGAGCGAGAAGATTTACCCGCTTGATCTCGACAACCTAGAGAGTGCAGCATGAGCGATTCGAAAGCAAAACCGCAGTCTCCTTCCTCGCCTTCGACGATCAGCTTGGATCGTGTCCAGCCGCCCAGCGCAACGGCGGCAGATGGTTTTCAGGATGAAGAAGTCGATGTCAGCGAAGCCAATCCCTTGGTGCGAAATTCGGCCCGCAAGTTGGAGACTCAAGATCGTGTGATCGAGGAGAAACAAGCGCGCGCTGACGGCGTGTTCATGCCATCACAGGCGGAGACTGAACCTGATGATCTTGACTTAACGGTGTCGGGGCATCGGCCGAGAGGTGACGATGCCATTCGTCCGGGACAAGTCTTCTCAGAAGAAAGCCATATTGCCAGCGCGCCGACAGAAGGCCTGGAGCGTAAGCGACGTGCCTCGGGTGAATAAGCCGCAACGGGATTTTCAACTTTCGCTACACAAATCAGTCCGCCTCAGCTAGTCCGTGAGGCGTGCTCCATCTTCAAGCTTCACAGCCTCTTGAAATTCTCCATCGCGATGAGGACCTCGTCGTGATCGTTAAGCCGCCTGGCTATCACGTTCATCAGCCTGAAGAGGCCCGTCATCGCGTCACTCGAGAGATCGTCGTCCTGACTCTTCTGCGCCGGCAAATTGAACAAAAGCTTTTTCCTATTCACCGACTTGATGTGGCCACCGAGGGAGTTTTGGCAATGGCCTTGAATTCTCCCACGGCGGGTCGCCTTCAGCGAGAGTTCCAAGAAGGTCGCGTTAAAAAGATTTATCATGCGGTCGTTCGCGGCTGGGTGGAGGATGCGGGGGAGTTTGATTTTCCTCTGGAACGCGATTCCAACCAGTCTTTGGCGGATGCGAGAACTCGGTACCGCTGTCTCGGGCGGACGGAATGCCCTTTTGCAATCGGTAAACGATTTTCGACGGCGCGTTTTTCCCTGGTTGAGGTCGAGCCACTCACCGGTCGATGGCATCAAATTCGCCGACATTTTTCTCGATCGAATCATCCCCTTGTGGGTGATCGCGAGCACGGTGATTCACATCACAATAAATATTTTCGACATCAGCTTGGGTTAGACGGTTTGTGGCTGAGGGCCTCTTTGCTTGAATTAGACGGAAAAAGATTTGTGGCTCCGCCCAATGAGCGATGGTCGAAGATGAGCCATCAACTTGGACTACCCTCCCTGCCTGATCTGCGCCAAAATGAGGCCTTCAATTGAGGAGAGAATCGTTGTGGCTGAATCTCCGCTAAATAGCCTAGATTGTGGTGGTTATCGTCCTGTTCATCGAGCTGTGCTGAGCGATGATCTCAAACTCTGTGAGCGCCTGGTCATCGATGGAGCTTTGCTGAATGCTTCGACGGAAGATGGTGAGGGCATTTTGAGTTTGGCTTGCCGAGCCTTGAGTGAATCTCGGCTAGAGGTTTGGCTGCCCCAACTTTTGAATTGGGGTGCGGAGATCATTGATCGCGATGCCCGAGGAGATACCGCCCTGCATGTGGCTTTGCGCGAACAAAAACTCAAAGCTGTCCAGATCTTGATGGCAGCGGGAGCCGATCCATTGTTGAAGAACGCTCAAGGCGAACGGCCTGTGGACTTGGTAGCGACTCTGTCCTTGCCCGCACCATCTGCTCAAGAGTTTGTTCTGGCTCTACAGCGCAAATCGCTTCGGTGAGGTGTTTTCTCGGAGAGTTCCGAGCTCATCGAGCCGGTTGAACGAAATCTGTTTTCAAATGGGAAACTTCGTATCGGCCGAGATCACTTTCCGTGCGTCAATCCCACGGACTGTCGCTGGTCGTGTCGGCTCGGACCTTCGGTTTGGCGCGGAACGACCGGATTAGATTCGCGACGGGTCTCTTCGGTGAGAGAGCGCGCGATCATGTCGGCGATCTGCCCTACGAGTCGATGATGGGCCGGATGGACGGACCACACACTGACCTCATACCAAGCTTGAGGTGTTTCGATCCATACGCTTGCTGAAACGGCCCCGGGCTCTTGGTCGTTGAGGGTTAGAAATCGACAAACAGAAAGAGCGTCCTTCCACAGCGAATGCGGATGAAGAGTCACATAATTTAAGTTCGCTGCGTCGCCGAGAGGCAAGCGTCGTTCCCCATTGGCCTTTAGCTCCATGGCAAAACATTGGGCGAGGCCCGGTCGAGAGACAAAGTCGGGATGGAGTTGGGTGGTGAGGTTCTCTCCACGACCCTCGAGCTCAAGTTGACTCACAATTTGTAAGGGTCGCGCTTCCACCATGCGCCGGTTGCGAAAGCTCATGAGTCCCGCAGAGTGGGGTTTGGTTCGACTTTGTAGGCTAAGTTGCCACTCGCCGGCGGACGAGACGCAGGCCGATGCTTGGTTCATCGCGGCGTTTTGAATCGGTGCGATTGAGCGGTGCCCCGAATCGGAGAGTGTCTCAAGACGCTGGCAAGCTTGGAAAGTCTTGGGCACAAGTGCGCGCACGTTCTGGCGGCCAACAGCAAGTCGAGCCCATCGCCATTCCTTTCCTTGGCTGGAGCTTTTTAAGCCATTGAGGGAGATGAGATGTGGCGCGATCTGTTTCGAAATCCAAAGATCAGCTTGCTGAGCCACTTGGTTGAGTTCGTATTGGCGAGCGTCGTGGATCTTTCGAAAGCCACGCAACTTCGATCGGGCCATGAACGATCGGAGCCGACTTGCGGAGAGTCCAAAAGAAATATTCTGACCCTCGCGTTCGGTTTGATAAACGACACCGATGAGATCGCCGTGCTTGCCGAAGATCGGGCCGCCCGAGTTTCCGGGGTTGATTGCCGCATCAATTTGAATTTCATCGGGTTGAATTTCATCGGCTTGAATTTCATCGGGTTGACTCCCTTGAGGCTGTCCATTCGCGAGCGACATGAGAGCCTGGCCCATCGTGGGATTTGCGGACTTTCGCAGGCCCGACACGATTCCCGTGGTGATGGAATACTCGAGGCCGCGTGGATGCCCAATGACAGCGACGGCCTCACCCGGTGCTGGTTGTCGTCGGGTGGCCTTGAGGTAGGGCGTCGCTCGTCGGCCGCTGACTTTCAGATGGCACAAGTCGATGCCGAAGTTCAGATCAGCTGAACTACATGAGGCAAGCTTCACGTCCCGATACGTTTTGAGGTCCCTTGAGCGAATCACGATTTCGGCTTGCGTATGGTGGAGGAGGGGGCGCACGACGTGTTGGCTCGTGATGATCTCGCCATCTCGGCTCACGAAGAATCCTGATCCCGTCGAGATCACTTGATTGCGCAGTCGCACTTCGATGCGTACGACAGTATCGGCATTTGCCTTATAGATTCTTTCGGGTGATTGAATAAAGCCTGAGGCGGCCCAAGCGAAGCCGCCGCCATCTCCGTTCGAGATCAGCATCGCCGAGGTGAAGAGGAAGCTGATAGAACGGCGCGCGCGATCACAAAGTGACCTGAAACTCATCGTCCATGCCGAGGCCTTGCTCATGCTTTCTCTTCGGTATTTTGCGGAGCAAATGTTTGCATTATGCGGAGCAAATGTTTGCATTATGCGGAGCAAATGTTTGGATTTGCGGAGCGAATATTTGGATTTGCAGAGCGAATATTTGGAATCTGCGGAAGGAACATTGCAGACTTTGAACACATGGTAAACTCGGGGCCGGCTTGCGAAGCTTAGACTTTCGACCCGCGCCCAAGGTCGAGGTGGGTGATCGCCTTGCGGGTTCAAGCGAGAGACCTCTTTTCCTCCGACAGGCCCTGTCAACGGAGTTGAAACTGAAAGGATCAAAGCGGAGAATTCCGAACGAGTGAGAGGGGGATCGCGTGAAATCAAATTTTAAAGTCTCAAGCCCGACTTCATCCCCCCGCTCGATGGTTTCCGATGTCGAAGTCATTGTCTTCGATCTCGGTGGAGTTTTGTTGGATTGGGATCCCCGGGAAGTTTACCGCAAGTTCACGGATGATGAGAGAAAGATTCAAAGCTTTCTTGCGGAAGTCGCGGTGAGTTCATGGAATCAGCGGATGGATGCCGGCGAAACCTTTTCCTCGGCAATCGAGGATCGAATCCAAAGTTATCCCGAATGGAAAGATTGGATTCAAGCTTGGCACCGCGAGTGGCCGAGTATGTTAAAGGGAGTCAAGGTCGATGTGCTGCAAGTCTTCCGTAAGCTGATAGGTCTGCGCGAGAGCGGGCAGCTCAAAGGCATCTATGCGCTGAGCAATTGGTCCAGCGAAACCTTTCCCATCGCGATGTCTCGTTTTCCCTTCCTTGATGAGTTTGATGGCAAGCTGATCTCGGGATACGAGAGGTTGGTCAAACCGCAGCCCGAGTTTTATCAGCGACTTTGCGAGCGCTACGCTCTTCAGCCTGAGCAATGCTTGTTTATCGACGATCTGTCGTCGAACATAGAAGTCGCGCGCGAACTCGGATTTCATACACATTGGTTTCGCGATGCGGAGATGTTGATTCAGGATCTCCGAAGGCTCGGACTCTACACGGAATGATCGACATCCGATCATCAGCGGCGAGATTGAGATAAAGTTTGCACGGACGCACGCACGAAGGAGGAAACCATGTTATCTCAGGCAGTTATTGAAAAAGCCGAGCGTGCCCGAGGTCACAAACCCCATGCGAAACTCAATTCCGAACTCCTCCGAGATCTTCGTCCTATCGTCTTGGTCCTCATCGCCCTGGGCGTGGTGATCTGGTTCAATCGAGGCTTCGTCAAACCCATGGCGATGGCCGCACTTTTCGCCGCGACGCTGTCGCCGCTTGAAGCAAGTTTGCGAACGCGGGTCCCGTGGCCAGGCTTGCGGGCGGGCCTCTTGACGAGTCTGTTTGCCGTCACGTTCATCGTGCCGGTTGGAATCGTCGCATTTCTCTCAGCTGAGGCCGGTTTAAAGGCCTTTCATGACCTTCCCGAAGATGTCTTTCAAATGCAGATCTTGGATCGATGGATCTCCACCATTTTGAATTGGGCGAACCAATATATCAGCATTGAGATTGAACAGGTGAAACGCGTGCTCCAGCAAGGTTTGGGAGCAGCGGGGCGTTCCGCACTCGACGTTTTGCGTGGCTTGGTGACCGATTTGCCGAAACTGACCATGGATAATGCTGTCATTGTCGTCGGGCTTTATGTTTTCCTGTTTGAGGGACAGGCCCTTCGAAGATGGGTTTTGCGCTTGCTCCCGATGCGTATGGAAGCTGGCGAAAGTTTTCTCGCACATCTTCAGTCGCTCGCAAGGTCCGTGCTTTTGGCGAGTGTGGTCGCAGGTGTTGTGCAGTCTCTCATCTTTGGTCTGGCCTCAGCCTTTGTTGGCCAAGGGCACGTGCTGCTGATCATGATGACGGCCTTCATTCTTTCCTTCATTCCCGTGATTGGAACGGCTCCGGTTTCGGTCTTCCTGATCGGTTCCAGTTTCCTCGAGGCGGACTACGCAACTGCGATCATCTTTGCAGCGGCGGCTGGAGTTGCCGGCCTATCAGACAATCTCATTCGTCCTCTCGTGATGAGCGGCGCGGCTCGCATTCACCCGGTTGTTGGATTTTTAGCGGCTTTCGGTGGTCTTGAGACCATTGGATTTTATGGACTCTTTCTAGGTCCAGTGATCGTGGGGGGCGCTCTTTATTTGATCGAGATTTCGGTCCCTCGCAAAACGTCGAGCGGACCAGCCTCGACCCCGCACGCCTAGGGAGAGGACCCGAAACAGCGTAAACTTTTGAAGTGACGAAAGTTTCAGGCCAAGCCTCGTTTTATGATTTGATTGTGATCGGCTCTGGCCCTGGCGGTCAGCGCGCGGCCGTTCAGGCGGCCAAACTCGGCAAACGCGTTGTCGTGGTCGAAAAAGATCTCTTGGGTGGCTCCTGTCTTCAACTGGGTACCATTCCCTCAAAAGCTTTGCGCGAGTCGGCCTTGATGGCACAAGCCGGCGATATGTCGTTACTTGGTGTTATGGAGCGTACGCGGCGGATCATCCGTGAAGAGCGTGACGTCATTGAAAAGAGCTTATCTCGGAATGATGTCGAGTTTGTGCGAGGTGTGGGTCGCTTTCAAGACGCTCACACCGTGATCGTCGAGCATGAAGGGATCGCACAAAGGCTGAACGGTCACTTCATTCTGATCGCGACGGGAACTCGACCGCGTCGGGCTGCTGAATTTGATTTTGATGGGTTCACGGTTTTCGATTCCGATACGATTCTGCAGATGAAGTTTCAGCCGCGCACGATGCTGGTAATCGGAGCTGGAGTCATCGGCGTCGAGTATGCATCAATCTTTGCGCGGACGGGAGTTCGCGTGACGTTGTTCGATTCCAAAGCGGATATTCTGCGCAACATCGACGCGGGGATCGTCTCAGCTCTTAAGAAGCAGTTTGAGAAGAACGGCATGCGTCTCAAGCTGGGATGGACCCTACACTCAATCGAGACGGTCGCCGGCGAGACGGGACGAGCGTGGCGGGCCGACGCGACGATGAGTCGTGAAGATGAAGTGGTGACGGAAAAGTACGATGCTGTTTTGGTCTGTCAGGGCCGGACGGGAAATTTCGAACTTCTCAATCTTGAATCTGTAGGTCTGAGGTCGGATGAGCGAGGCACACTCGACGTAGATGCCAACTACAAGACGGCTGCGCCTTCTGGAAACATCTACGCTGTGGGTGATATCATCGGTGCGCCCGCTTTAGCGGCATCGTCCTCGGAGCAAGGTCGACTGGCGGCCCTGCATATGTTCACGAGTGCCGAGGCGAGCTTTCCTGAGACCTTCCCATACGGGATCTATACAATTCCAGAAATTTCCACGGTCGGAGTTCGCGAAGAAGATTTGCGGGCGCGTGGGGTAAAGTTCGTCGTGGGTATTGCGAATTATTCCGAGCTTGCACGGGGAAAAATGATCGAAGACGAGTTCGGATTTCTCAAACTCATTGTTCACGAGCAAACACATCGAATTATGGGTGTGCATGTGATTGGTACTGGAGCGACAGAGTTGGTGCACATCGGTCAGCTCTGCATGGCCTTTGGTGCCACTGTGGATTTCTTGGTGGATAACGTCTTCAACTACCCCACGCTTGCAGAAGCCTACAAAGTCGCAGCCTACAATGCGCGAAATCAACTGACGGATTTGGAAGGAACATCTCCATGATCCCATGCACGCGTCTGCTGGCTCAGACCGTACGGAAGCACCAAGCTCTTCGAGAGCGGTGCTCACGTTCCGATCAAGCGTGGAAGGTTATTTGTGTGGCGATCTTTCTTGCCTGTCCGATCCGGTGGGCCTTCGCGAATCCGACAGCCAATCCAGCGACGGGTCCAATCTGCCAGGATCATAATCCGCAGTCTCCAGATGTTCCCGAGTGCCCCGTTCCGGGTGCAGATGGTCGTACCACCATCCTCTCGGAAAACTATCCAGCCATGGCTGTGATGATTTCCGACGGCGGTGGGATTAAGCAATTTGGCTTAGGTCGAATGGTCATGGGCAATATCAATCGATCGATGGGCATCGATGCCCAAAGAGACGCTGTCCATCAAGCTTGGCAGGCCTTAGAGTCACAGCCCGATCGCCCGCCACAATTGATCCTGAACGTCGAGTCCGGCACTCTCGAGGCACTTCGACAACGCATTCAAGCGATTGAAGATCCTCGCCGTCGTGCGCTCTGGATGCGAGCCATAACCTCGGTACCGCCATCCCGCTTCTCATGGTCTTATCCCTGGCAGCAGGATTTGCTGCAGGCCTATGTGAATCCGCAGACGGGGCGTCCGGTGCTTCGCGCTCTCGATGGCTACTTTGGTGGCGAGTATGACGGTCTCACTCGACAACTCATGGATGCGGCAAAAAATACCTGCGGTGCGGAAATTGGCCCGAGTCTAGGCGGCGACGATCTGGCGCGTGTCAATGGTCGAGCCGGTGGAAATGTCGAAGGCTTTCCCGGCGGTGTTTGCGCTGTGGGTGAAGATCATTTTTCCTATGGGCATTATCGTCGCTTTGCCAATCGCGCCTGCGGCGGCAATACAAATTTGGTAGAGGTCGACACCCAGTTTTTGGGAACCGGCCATGTCGATGAATTGGTCTCGATCGTCCCGCGTGGTGGAGCGCAGAACCCGCCGGATCCTTGTGCATTCTCTGTTGTCGTGGCGAGTCCGCGGCTGGGTCTCGAATTGTTAGAGCGAAATCCCTCACAAAGAGCCTTTCAGTACGAAAGCGATGTCGGCGACGCGGTGATGGGTCGTCGGTTTCGTGAGCTGGAATCTTGGAAAATGCTCTGCGAACAAATGGTCGAAGCTGGGGTTGGCAGCGGAACGCGAGGAACTCGAACACGTTCTCAGTGGTCGAAACCTCTGGTGCAAAATGCCCACGCGAGCGACTTTGAACGTTGTGCTCGCATGAGCAACGCAAGCCTCATGGAAACACTTCGTTCACCGGGCCGTAACTTCGCCGGAAGCTGGGCGGACTTCAATCGTGCCCTTCAGGGTGTTCAAGACCGAAACCGGGATGGCTTGGTCCGTGCGATCAAGCGAAGACTCCCCCATTGTGGCGAGCCCCGCGTGATCGAGGTTCCGGCCCTATTTGTCGGACGACTTTTACCCAACGGTCAGCCGGCTCCTCACTCTGCGGTGAGCCTCTTTCCCGGTACGACGAATGCGATGCTGACAGGCGGTCGCGCCCTCGTCCCGGATCCTGCGAATCCAGCATTCCGAGCGCACATTCAGCGCGCTTACACGGATGCAGGAGTTCAGTTTCGATTTGCCGATTCTTTTGGAGGCCACATCATCGGCGGCAACTTGCATTGCATGACGAATGTGATTCGTTACTGTCGACCTCGAGCCGGGACGCGTTCGCCATGATTGCAAAGGCTTCGTTTGCGACTTTCTTTTGGTGTCTGGTGATCGTGGGTTTTGGAGAGAGTCTGGCATTGGCCTCGGCTTCATCTCTGGTGATGCAGTGTCAACTTAAGGCGCCAAAAAATTCTGTCATGAAGTCTCTTGAGGGTCGTAGTATTCTTCAGCTCGATGCCGTCGGCGACGCGCATCTCGTGGTCGACGATGAAACAGGAAAGCGCAGTGTTTGTCGCCTGCAAGTTCAGGATCTTCGCGATGCCTCAAGAGAGAAAATTCCGGCTCTGAGATTTCGCGCGTCGCGAGATTCGAAGTGTTCGCCGGCGATCTCGGAAAAACTCCAAGAAGAAATTGTTCGATCTGTTGAGTTCAGTTACTCCGTGATTACCGAAAAGGCCGAGGTCGTCTTTCTCATGCGAGATGAAAGCTGGGGTTGTCAGCTCAAGCTGTGGAAGCCCGAGGCTTTCAAGCGCCTCGCGGAGGGCCGGATTCAACGGCGCAACTGATGTTAACTGGGCCCGTTGATTGTGCTTGGGGTGCAAAAATAACAAATTATTTCAATGGTTTAAGCCACTTCAGGATGGACTCGAAACTCAGCCGGCCCGATTGGGGCTATGAAGAAGGATTGGGAGCAGCCCAATTAAGGGGCCCACTTTGTAAATATCATCTGAAGTCGGACACTTAGGCGTAAGTCGCCGCCGAATCAATTGGTTGGGGTGCCCGGCCTGAAGTCCAGTGAGTCTTGTGCCGATAAGGGAAGAGGTCACGGGCGATTTTTTCGTCGAGGTGTGGGGCGTGAGTTCGAGCCGTCGTGGATCCGACAGACTGATTCGACAAGCTTCGGCGTTCGAAGCGAAGATCACGCTCGCGGAAAAATCATCTGCGCTCATTCGCGGCCTCATTTTCGGCGTCACTTTTATCGGATCTTTTTGGGGTTCGCACGAGGTCGCTTGTGCAAATCGAAGAGCGCCAGCTCAATGTCCCATTCCTCCCTCGCAGCGACCCGACGTTCCCGAGTGTCCTCCTGAGGGCACCATGCTCCCCGAAACCTATCCGGCCGCGGCTGTCGTTTTATCCGATGATATTTTGGGTGGTGATGCCCAGCTCGGTCAAAGGCTGGGGATCAATCCTCAACAAGTCATTGGCGATAAGGCGCTCACGATCTTGCGCGCCTCGGGACGGCATACGCCAGTGTTGTTTCTCAATATGGATGCGTCATCCGTGCGTGTGATCGAAGAGCGAATTCGTCGCGAAGCTCCGGATCGCGCCACTCAAGCGCGATGGTTGGCGGCGCTTCGCCGCACGGGCGCTCAGAGCTACAACTGGCAGCAGGATATCTTGCAGCCCTTTTTCGATCCGCAAACGGGTCGACCTGTGATCCGCGGCGCAGATCGCTACGTGAACCATAGCTTTAACGCCGATGCGACGTTAGCTGCGATCCGTGAAGCCGCCGCACAGTGTGGAGTCACAACGGGCCCAACGATGCGGCGAGAGGGACAACTCGAAAATGGTCATGGCGGTGGAAACATTGAAGCCCTACCTGGCGGCAACTGTGTCTTGGGAACCAACCATTTGACGACGGGACAATGGAGCCAGTATTCGACCGAGGTCTGCGGTGGTCAGCGGCCTTTGCAACTTGATACGTCGTTTCTAACAGTTGGTCATACAGACGAAATTGTCAGTATTGTGCCTTCCAACCAAAGCCGTTGCGGCTTCGCGGTGATGGTCGCTTCGCCGCGATTGGGACTGCAACTCTTGGAACGTAACCGCCAACAACCGATGTTCAATTGGCAGCAAGATGTCTCTCCCGAGCATCGGCAAGGACGGATTCAGATGTATGATGCTTGGCGAGATCTCTGCCGTCGATGGCAAGAAACTCGTACGGAGAGGCGGGAGCGGTCGCCCGGTGGAACGCGAGGAACTCGGACACAAGGCTTCAGATGGCTTTGGCCCCTTCGAGAAGCTCAGGCGGATCTCGCTTCAATCCCGTCTGACGAAGACTCTCCGACCTCTTCGCCCAACGAACGCACTCCCCAGGCTCGTCCCGTGCTGAATTGTGAAGACATGACCAACGCGGATCTCCTCGCCGCTATGGATATGCCAAGTCGAGATGGTGACAGCTCTCTCCGCGATTACAATATGGCCATACAAGGGATTATGGATCGAAACGTTGAGGCCATTCGCGCAAGACTCCGCGAGACCAACAATGGCTGTGATGTTCCCATCATCGAGGTGCCGAATCTGTTTCACGGCCGCATGCAGGGCTCTGGGGCGCAGGCGAGACCTGCGAACGCACTCGGAATCTTCAGCAATCCCACAAATGGGCTTAATATCAACGGACGATTCATTTTTCCTGATCCAGGCAACGAGTCTTTTCGAAGAGAGCTCGACACGCGCTTGCGAGGACACGGTGTCGCGACTGAGCATATCGACATGACCTATGCGCATTTGGTCCAAGGAAACTTGCATTGTTCCAGCAATGTCTTGAGATACTGTCGACCCCGTACACCAGCTCGACCTCAGGGAGGGCGCCGATGATTTCGTCAAAAAGGTCGGGAAACAGCTTCGGATGGGCTTTGGTTCTCGCCTCGTTGCTCGTCATGGCCGACGCTCAGGGCCGCGAGTTGATTCGATGTTCTGGACAAGCTCGCGACCTTCGATGGACTTGGCGGATCGATACGAATGGACGTGCTGGCATTGACTTCGTCACGACTCAAGGTCAGCGACACGCATGCCCTCTCTTTTTGCTGAGCATTTCGGATTTTCGCCGAGGTGTCGCTCCCGAGGTGGGTTTCGAAGTGGAACGAGTTCAAGCTTGCACGCCACGCTTGCCAGACAATCTGCGCCAGAGTCTCGCGGTTTCTCATGAACTGCGCACCTCCTTGCGCGATGATCGACGAGGGCAGGCGCGAGCGGTGATATTCCGTGCGGATCCCGAGAGCGAGTGTCGCCATTCGCCGATGCGCTCAGTAGATTTAGAAATGTTGATTCGAAAAATTCGCACCCGCGGGCCCCAAGTTCCCGCAGGCGTTCCCGAAGAGTCACCTGATGATATTCGCAAAGCCGCCGAACAAGGGCGGGCGATGAACGAGGGTGTTTCACGTTGAGCGCGTGCGCCACCCCAGGACGCGAGCTTGAGAGCGATGCGCTCAGGCCCTTGGCGCTAAGGCCTTCTCCACGATCTCCCGCACATTTGCAGACAAGCTCGGCTGGGCCAAAATTCGTCGCAGTTCGGATTCCATGAATTCGCGGCGATCGGCCCGGTAGGTGCGCCACGAATTGAACGCCGAGACGAGACGCGAGGCCACCTGCGGATTGCGCGCGTCGATATCCAGCACTTGATCAGCAATGAAGCGATAACCCGCTCCCGACTTCTGGTGGAAGCCCACTTGGTTGAAGCGCGCAAAGGCCAGTAGCAGCGAGTAGATCTTATTCGGGTTATTGCGATCGAAGATGGGCGAGTCCATGAGCTCGCGAATTTCGTCGAGCGTGCGGGGCGCCGGCGAAGTGGCGCGAATCGTGAGCCATTTATTGACGACCAGCGGCTCATTCTTCCACTTCCCAATAAACTCTTCGAGTGCGGTCAGACGGGCAGCTTGAGCGCTGCGGTTCAAAGCCTCGAGTGCACCGAGCTCCGTGGTCATATCCTTTGCCTCACGTCGCTGACGAAGTGCTCGGTCGAGGTCGCGCACATCGTCCGACAAACACAAGTAGCTCAGTGCGGTGTTGCGCAAGGCGCGTTCGCCCATCGCGCGGCCGCTTCGAGAGGCGCGCGGATCCTGTTCCGCTTTGGCCGCGAGCTGTTGATTGAGTTGATTGTAAATGTCTTCGAACTTTGCGCGGAAACGTCGCGAGATTTCTCGCTGTAGGCCGGAGTGAACCTGGAAAACCTGATCGGGATCCACTTCCGTGAGGAACTGCTGCACATAAGCCTCGGCCGGCAACTGCAACATGAAACTCACAAACGCGGGATCGAGGGAGGAAGTCTGGTCGAGCAGTTGGGCGAGAGCGTCGAGGACGCCAGCGCGCAGCTCGTTGACCTGGACATCACCGCGCAGTGTGCTCAGCATAAATCGGAGCATCAGCTCTTGCGATGTCTCCCATCGTGCCACCGGGTCGGAGTCGAACGAAGCGAGGAAGCGAAGATCATCGACGGAGATCTCGCGATTCAGTTTCACGGGAGCCGAAAATCCACGAAGCAAAGACGTGCGCGGGCGCTCTCGCAACCCCGACTTTTTCCAGCTCTGTTCAAAGGCCGTCACCTCGACCACTTCGGTTGGCCCCAAGTCCCGGCCATCGGTACCGATCAGTCCTAGCGCCACGGGGATGACTTGCGCGTGTTTCGATTGTCCCTCAATTTGTTCTGGAGTTCGCGGCAGTTCCTGACGGAACACGAGTTCCAATTCGCCTCGCTCCGCGTGCCAAACTTCTTTCACGAAGAGTTGGGGTGTTCCGGCTTGTTCGTACCAAAGTTTGAATTGGGTGAGATCGCGTCCACTCGCATCCGCCATCGCCTTGACGAAGTCGTCGCAAGTTGCAGCCGTGCCATCGTGCCGTTCAAAGTAAAGGTCCATGCCTCGGCGAAACTTCTCAGCGCCCAAGAGGGTGTGAATCATACG